>NZ_JBNNPF010000045.1:0-66186 GCF_050275515.1 Streptomyces sp. NPDC004126
CGCCCGCCATCTTCAGCACGTTGGGCACGTGCCCGCCGCCGCAGCCCTCGATGTGGAAGGCGTGGATGGTGCGGCCTTCCAGGACGCGGAGGGTGTCCTCGACGGAGAGGCACTCGTTGAGGCCGTCGGAGTGCAGGGCTACCTGGACGTCGTGCTCCTCGGCGACGCGCAGCGCCGTGTCCAGGGCCCGGGTGTGGGCGCCCATGTCCTCGTGCACCTTGAAGCCGGACGCGCCGCCCTCGGCCAGGGCCTCCACCAGCGGAGCGGCGTCCGAGGAGGAACCGCGCGCCAGGAAGCCGATGTTCACCGGCCAGGCGTCGAACGCGTTGAAGGCGTGCTTCAGCGCCCAGGGGGAGTTGACCCCGACGCCCCAGACAGGCCCGAACTCCTGGCCGATGACGGTGGTGACACCGGCGGCGAGGGAGGCCTCCATGATGCGCGGGGAGAGCAGGTGGACGTGGGTGTCCACGGCGCCGGCGGTGGCGATCAGACCCTCGCCGGAGACGATGCTGGTGCCGGTGCCGACGACCACGTCGACCCCGTCGAGGGTGTCGGGGTTGCCGGCCCGGCCGATCGCGTGGATGCGGCCCTCGCGGATCCCGATGGACACCTTCCTGATGCCGAGGACGGCATCGATGACGAGGACGTTGCTGATCACGACGTCGCAGGTGTCGCGGACGGCGGCGCCCTTGAGGTGCAGGCCGTCGCGGGCGGTCTTGCCGAAGCCGGCCAGGAACTCGTCGCCGGGCTTCTGGGCGTCGTACTCGACGCGGACGGTCAGCCCCGAGTCGCCGAGCCGGACCCGGTCCCCGGCCCGGGGGCCGAAGACGGAGGCGTACTCGTGCGGGTCGATGTGGCGGCTGCTGCCGGGGGCGCAGTGCGCACTGTGGTCGGTGTGGGGGGTCTGGCGGCTCACGCCTGGTCTCCCTTCGGGTCGTCTTCGGTGGTGGCGGTGGTCGCGGTGGCGCCGAGGTAGCCGCAGGCGGCGGCGCGGGCCAGGGCCTGCTCCTTGGCTCCGGGGGCGTCCAGGGGTCCGTCCACCAGGCCGGCGAAGCCGATGGCGATCCGCTCGCCGCCGATCGGGACGAGACCCACCTCGCCCTCGCCGTGCGGGTCGAAGCGGACCGAGGAGCCGGCCGGCACGCACAGCCGCATGCCGTAGGCGGCGGCGCGGTCGAAGTCGAGCCGGGGGTTCGCCTCGAAGAAGTGGAAGTGGGAGGTGACGCTGACCGGCACGGACGCGGTGTTGCGCACCCGCAGGCGCAGCAGCGGTTCGGGCTGCGGCGCGCCGGGGCCGGGGACGACCGCGCCGGGGGCGTCGGCGCCGAGGGAGACGGCGCCCTGGATGGGCGCGGAGACCACCGCGAGGCGGGACCCGTCGTCGAAGACGGCCTCCACGTGCACCTCGGTGACCACGTCCGAGACGCCGGGCAGTACGTCGTCGGGGCCCAGGACGCTCCGGGCCTCCTCGATGGCCTCGGCCAGCCGCTTGCCGTCGCGCGCCGCCTCGCAGACCGTGTCCGCGATCAGCGCGGTGGCCTCGGGGACGTTGAGCCTGAGGCCCCGGGCCCGACGGGCCCTGGCCAGTTCCGCGGCGCTGCGCAGCAGCAACCGGTCGCGCTCCGTAGGGGTCAGCCGCACGCCGATCCACCACCTTTTGACTCGATGGGTTAGAGCATCACTCTAACTCTTCATTTCCGCGCAATGAAGCATTGACCTGGGACCAGGCCCTAGGTCACATTGAATGTCGCTCAAACGAATGCGCAACCACCCCCCGCCCTGCCAAGGGAGTCCCCCCATGCCCATCGAACAGCGCGGAGTCGACACCATCCCGGAGGAGGAGCGGACGAGCGGTCCCCGTGACCTGATCTCGATCCTCCTCGGCTCCAACCTCTGCCTCGGTGTGATCGTCTTCGGCTGGCTGCCCCCGTCCTTCGGGCTCGGGCTGGTGCCCTCCGTCACCGCCATCGTGACCGGCACTCTGGTCGGCATCGCCTTCACCGCGCCGCTCGCCCTGGTGTCGCTGCGCACCGCGACCAACCTGTCCACCTCCAGCGGCGCCCAGTTCGGCGTACGGGGGCGGCTGGTCGGCTCGGTGGTCGGCCTGCTGCTCGCCCTCGGCTACACCGCGCTCACCCTGTGGATCGGCGGCGACGTGATGGCCGGGACCCTGTCCCGGCTCACCGGACTGCCCGACACCGGCCTCACCCGGGCCGTGATGTACGGCGTGCTCGCCGCGTTCACCGTCGTCGGAGCCGTCTTCGGCTACCGGCTGCTGCTGCGCATGAGCAAGGTGCTGTCCGTCGCCATGGTGGTCCTGCTGGCCGTCGGCGTCATCGCCTACGCCCCCCACTTCACCACCGCCGCCCCGGCGGGCACGGAGTACCTGCTCGGCTCCTTCTGGCCGACCTGGCTGCTGGCCGCCGTCGCGGCCGGGCTCAGCGGGCCCGTCGCGTTCATCACCCTGCTCGGCGACTACACCCGCTACGTCTCCCCGCGCCGCCACGGCTCCCGCAAGGTGTTCTGGGCCACCTGTCTCGGGCTGCTGGTCGGCCTGCTGGTCCCGCAGCTCTTCGGCACGTACACCGCCCTCGCCGCCGGCGCCGGCACCGACTACGCCGGGCCGCTCGTGGCGGCCTCGCCCTTCTGGTACCTGGTCCCGCTGCTGGTGGCCGCCGCGGCCGGCTCGGTGGGCAACGCGGGGCTGATGCTCTACTCCATGGGCCTGGACCTGGACGCCATCGTCCCGAAGGCCACCCGCACGAAGGCCACCGTGATCGCCGCCGCCGTGGCCACCGCGTTCGTCTTCTTCGGCTCCTTCGAGTGGGACGTGCAGTCCGCGATGACCTCCTTCGTGCTGCTGCTCACCGCGATCGGCACCCCGTGGGCCGTGATCACCCTGATCGGCTTCGTACGCTGCCGCGGGGTCTACGACGCGGACGCCCTCCAGGTGTTCAACCGTCGGGCCCGCGGCGGCGTCTACTGGTACAGCGGCGGCTGGAACCTCCGCGCCACCGCCTCCTGGGCGGCGGGCGCGGTCGTGGGACTGGCGGCCGTGTCGACCCCGGTGTACGAGGGCCCTCTGCTGGCACTCACCGGCGGGGTGGACTGTAGTTTCATCCTGTCGGGGCTGGTCGGAGGCGCGGTGTACGCCGCGCTGACCGTCCGGCCGAAGGCGGCACCGGCCGCCGCACCGGCGGCGGAAGCAGTGATGGCGGCGGCCGACTAGGACAGGGGTCGCCGCGTACGACACGGGGAGAACGTCGTGGAAGAGCTCGCATACGTGGCGACGAAGTTCGTCAAGGGGATGGCCGGCCTGGCCTACCTGATAGGCGACGGCCTGTCGGCCCTGACCGGCTCGGAGGGCCAGTTCCAGCGCAGCGACAAGAAGACGGAAGACAAGAAGGACGAGGAGCGCTGACCACGCTCCTCCCCCACCGCAAGGCCGAAGGCCCCCGCGCAGCAGCGCGGGGGCCTTCGGGCGTCTCGGGGGATGCCCCTCAGCCGAGCGGGTGCATCCAGCCGTGGGTGTCGGCGGTGTGGCCGGTCTGGAGCTCCAGGAGCGCCTTGCGCAGCTTCATGGTGACCTCGCCGGGCTGCCCGTCGCCCTGGGTCCAGTTGGCGCGCTCGGACTTGACCGAGCCGACCGGGGTGATGACCGCGGCGGTGCCGCAGGCGAACACCTCGGTGAGGGTGCCGTTCTCGTTGTCGCGCTTCCAGTCCTCGGTGGTGATCCGGCCCTCCTCGGCGGTGTAGCCGAGGTCGCGGGCGATGGTCAGGAGGGAGTCGCGGGTGATGCCGGGGAGGAGCGAGCCGGTCAGCTCCGGGGTGACGATGCGGTCGCCGTACACGAAGTACAGGTTCATGCCGCCCATCTCCTCGATCCAGCGGTGCTCGACGGCGTCCAGCCAGACGACCTGGTCGCAGCCGTGCGAGGCGGCCTGGGCCTGGGCGACGAGGGAGGCCGCGTAGTTGCCGCCGGTCTTGGCGGCGCCGGTGCCGCCCTTGACGGCGCGGACGTACTCCTCGGAGAGCCAGACCGAGACGGGCTTGACGCCACCGGGGAAGTAGGCACCGGCGGGCGAGGCGATGACCATGAAGAGGAACTCGTTGGCCGGGCGGACGCCCAGGCCGACCTCGGACGCGAACATGAACGGGCGCAGGTACAGGGAGGCCTCGCCGGAGTCCGGAACCCAGGCGCGGTCCTGCTTGATCAGGGCGTCGCAGGCCTCGATGAAGAGGTCGGCCGGCAGCTCCGGCATCGCCATGCGGCGGGCGGACGCCTGGAAGCGCTCGGCGTTGGCGCGCGGGCGGAAGGTGGCGACGGTGCCGTCGGGCTGGCGGTAGGCCTTGAGGCCCTCGAAGATCGTCTGCGCGTAGTGCAGGGTCATGTTCGCGGGGTCGATCGCCAGCGGGGCGTACGGGACCAGCTCGGCGTCGTGCCAGCCGCGGCCCTCGGTCCACTTGATCGTCACCATGTGATCGGTGAAGTGGCGGCCGAAGCCGGGGTTGGCCAGGATCGCCTCGCGCTCCGCGTCGGACAGCGGGTTCGAGGAGGGCTTGAGCTCGATCGTGGGCGTCGTCATGAGTGCTTGTCCTTCACCGGTTGGGTATGGCGGACCGCGCTCATGCGTACTAGGACGTCCGAGCTTCCCCGTATTCCGCGGCCTCGCGTTCGATTATCGCGCGCGGGCAGGCTTCGGAGAAACGGGGCTTTAGCGGCCCAGGAGAGATGGTGGCACCGGGGGCCGCGCAGGAGAAGCCGCCAGGTCCCTTTGTGACCTGGCGGCTTCCTGGGTGGAACGGCCGGGTCAGCCGGCTACTCGCGCGGCGAGGGCGTCGCCGATCGCGTCGGTGGAGCGGAAGGTGCCGTCGCGCTCTGCCAGGTCGGCCGAGACGGCGTCCTCGATGCGGACGGCCTGGTCCTCGTAGCCGAGGTGGCGCAGCAGGAGGGCGACCGAGAGGATCGTCGCGGTCGGGTCGGCCTTGCCGGTGCCCGCGATGTCGGGCGCCGAGCCGTGGACGGGCTCGAACATGGACGGGAAGGCGCCGGTCGGGTTGATGTTCCCGGAGGCGGCCAGGCCGATGCCGCCGGTCACGGCCGCGGCCAGGTCGGTGAGGATGTCGCCGAAGAGGTTGTCCGTGACGATGACGTCGAAGCGCTCGGGCTGGGTGACGAAGAAGATCGTCGCGGCGTCGACGTGCAGGTAGTCGGTGGTGACCTCGGGGTACTCCTGGCCGACCTTGTCGAAGATGTTCTTCCACATGTGGCCCGCGTACACGAGGACGTTGTTCTTGTGGACGAGCGTCAGCTTCTTGCGGGGCCGGGCGTTGGCCCGCTCGTACGCGTCACGGACGACGCGCTCGACGCCGTACGCGGTGTTGATGCTGACCTCGGTGGCGACCTCGGCGGGGGTGCCGGTGCGCAGGCTGCCGCCGTTGCCGGTGTACGGGCCCTCGGTGCCCTCGCGGACCACGACGAAGTCGATCTCCGGACGGCCGGCGAGCGGGGTGGCCGTGTTCGGGAACAGCTTCGAGGGGCGCAGGTTGATGAAGTGGTCGAAGGCGAAGCGGAGCTTCAGCAGCAGGCCGCGCTCCAGGACGCCCGACGGGACCGACGGGTCGCCGATGGCGCCCAGCAGGATCGCGTCGTGCTGCTTGAGGGCCTCCAGCTCCGCGTCCGGGAGGGTCTCACCGGTGCGGTGCCAGCGCTGGGCGCCGAGGTCGTACTCCTTGGTCTCCAGCTTCACATCCTGGGGCAGGACCGCGGTAAGGACCTTGAGGCCCTGAGCCACGACTTCCTGGCCGATGCCATCACCGGGGATCACTGCGAGATTGATGCTGGTCGACATGTCGGAACCGTACTCCGTGTCCCAGCCCTCAGACATATGGCGTCCAGCATTTGGACCAACGGGGGTCCGCTGCGGGCGCGGTGCGCCGGGTGCGGGCGGGCTGGGCGGCGGAGCTGCCGTAGGCCGGTCAGTGGCCGGTCGAGCCGCCGTTGTCGCGGCGGTCCAGGGCGCGCTGGAGGGCGGCGGCGGCGTTCTTGCGGTCGGCGTCGGCCGGGGAGGTGTGGCGGACGCGGCGGGAGGCGGCGGTGGTGGGGGTCATGGTGATCGACTCCTTGGGATCACGGCGTGGCGTGGCCACGGATGAGGGGTGTTCCTTCAAGGCGCCGGAAGAGGCGGGGGGCGGTGCGCCGCAGGGGTTGCCTGCCAGTGGGCGCGCGCCCTCGACCGCCATTCGCAGGATCAGCGAGACGTTCGGCTCCTACAAAGCTAGGACAGGTCCGGCTGTATGTCTCCGCAATTACTCGGACTTCCTAGTATCTGAGACGGGAAACCCCCCGAAGGGACCCTTCCGAAGGTTCCGTTTTCAGGCCCTTGCAGCCCTGAGTTCCCTGATCAGAGCCCTGACAGCGAGAGTCGACGCCAATTCCGCCGTGGTGACGTATCCCACCTGCCTCACCGGCCTCCGGGGCCCCAGGGCGGTGATCTCGACGGTGTCCGGGGCCTCCCGCAGCGACAGCTCCGGCATGATCGCCATGCCCAGGCCCCGGCCGACCATCGTCAGCACCATGGCGTCGTCCTCCGCCTTCACGGTGGCCCGGGGGATCCAGTCCTGGGACCGCCACCAGGCCCGGGTGTAGGAGCCGCAGTTCTCGTCCCAGTCCAGCAGCGGCAGCGCCTTGGGGTCCGGGTGCCCGGCCGGGTGCACCAGGGCGTACGCCTCCTCCGCGAGCACCCCGGTCAGCAGCCCCGGCGGTACGTCCTCCCGCGCGCCCAGCGTCGCGATGCCCAGGTCCGCCCGGCCCGCGGCCACCTCCCCCGCCGTGCCTGCGCCGATCTCGCGCACCACCCTGACCTCGGGCCGGATGCCGGGGTGCAGCGCGGCGAGCCGCTCCAGCGCGGGCGGCAGCAGGTGCAGGGCCGCGCTGCGGAAGGCCGCGACGCGCAGCACCCCCTCCACCGCCTCCCGCCCGGCGGGGGCCCGGGCCGCGCCGCGCGCCTCCGCGCCCAGCACCTCGTACAGCCGCAGGATGCGCCGGCCCAGCGCGACGGCCCGCTCGCCGGCCGGGGTGGGCGAGGCCCCGGTGCGGCCGCGCTCGAAGAGCACCGCGCCGACCTTGCCCTCGCTGCCGCGCACCGAGTGCGAGACCGCCGACTGGCTGACCCCCAGCACGGCGGCCGCGGCGGAGAAACCGCCCGTGTCGGCGACGGCGACCAGGACCCGGAGTTCCTGCGGGGCGAGCTCGGTCACTGGTTCCCACCTCGGTGTATGAGCGGCGTTCATGGATGCGCGGCTTCCATGAGGGCAACCCCCTGCCCGGCTGCGGGATTCCTTCCTAGGTTCATGGCCATGAGCACCGACACCGCCTACGCCGTCCACCAGATCGCCCGCCCGACCGGCTTCCCGGTCGCCTCCGACTTCGCGTACGCCTCCTCCCCCGTCCCCGAACCCGCCCCCGGCACCGCCCTGGTGGAGAACCTCCTGCTGTCGGTGGACCCGTACCACCGCGGGCTGATGGACGGCGGCGAGGGCGGCTTCGAGCTGAACGCCCCGCTGGAGGGCCGCACGGTGGGCCGGGTGACCGCCTCCCGCGACCCGGGCCTGGAGGAGGGCGACCTGGTCTTCCACCGCGCCGGCTGGCGCACCCACTCCCTGGTCACCCTGGGCGCGGACGGCACCCGCAGGCTGCGGGGCCACGAGGGCGTCCCGCTGGAGGCCTACCTGTCCGTCCTCGGCGGCACCGGACTCACCGCCTACGCCGCCCTCACCCGGACCGCGGCCCTGCGCGAGGGCGAGGACCTCTTCGTCTCCGCCGCCGCCGGCGGGGTCGGCACCGCCACCGGGCACATCGCCCGGCTGCTCGGCGCCCGCCGGATCATCGGCAGCGCCGGCTCGGCCGCGAAGGTCGCCCACCTCACCGGGACCCTCGGCTTCGACGCCGCCTTCGACTACCACGACGGGCCCGTCGGCGAGCAGCTGGCGCAGGCCGCGCCGGACGGCATCGACGTGTACGTGGACAACGTGGGCGGGGAGCACCTGGAGGGCGCGATCGACTCCCTGCGCGAGTACGGCCGGATCGCCTGGGTCGGCGCGATCTCGATGTACAACGCGGACCGCTCCCCCGCCGCGCCCCGCAACCTCTTCGAGGTGGTCCACAAGTCGCTGCGCCTGGAAGGCGTATTGGTTCGAAACCACACCAATCTCCAGGACGAGCTGGAGGACTTCCTGGTCCCCCACCTGCGCAGCGGCCGGATCGGCACGGACACCACCGTTGTCCAGGGATTCGACCGCACGGTGGAGGCCTTCCTGGGCATGCTCCACGGCGAGAACACGGGCAAGATGCTCGTACGGACCGGGAGCTGAATCCGGCCATCCGGATGTTCACCGAGTTCTTACCGCACGGATGTAGACCTTTGCAGCGGCTGCCGCCACCCTTGCCGTCGATGTGCCAGAGGGGCACTTGAGTTGGAGGCGAGCAGCCAGTGACACCCATCAGCCGCAGGGGTTTCGTGGGGATCGGCGCCGGGCTCGTGGCGGGGGCGGCCCTGCCCACCGCCCTGCCGGGGACGGCGGCGGCCGCCGCCGCGACGGGCACGATCACCGACGTGAAGCACGTGGTGGTCCTGATGCAGGAGAACCGCAGCTTCGACCACTACTTCGGCAGGCTGAAGGGCGTACGCGGCTTCGGCGACCGCGCCGCAGGCAACATCCCCGGCGGCTGGGGCACCTTCAACCAGCCGAACTGGGGCGGCCGCCAGTACCCGTGGAAGCTGTCCGCCACCCCCTCGGCCGGCGGGGCCGACGGCCAGACCCTGGCCCAGTGCACTGGGGACCTGCCGCACAGCTGGACCTCGCAGCACGCCGCCTGGAACAACGGGCGGATGGACAACTGGGTCGCCGGCGTCGGCAAGACCCACACCCTCGGCTACCTGGAGCGGGGCGACATCCCCTTCCACTACGGCCTCGCCGACAACTACACGATCTGCGACGCCTACTTCTGCTCCACCCTCAGCGCCACCGGCCCCAACCGCACCTTCCTGTGGAGCGGGAAGATCGACGCGGGCAGCAAGGACGGCGGCGAGGAGTCCGGCCTGACCTGGGAGTCGTACGCGGAGGCCCTCCAGCGGGCCGGGATGAGCTGGAAGGTCTACCAGAACGCCCAGGACAACTACGGGGACAACGGACTGGCCTACTTCAAGAAGTTCACCGACGCCCGGCCCGGCGACCCGCTGTGGGACCGGGGCATGGCCTCGGTCCCCAAGGCCACCGGCTCCACCCCCGACGACATCGCCGCCGCGATCCGCGCGGACGTCGTCGCCGGGACCCTGCCCCAGGTGTCCTGGGTGGTGGCGAACGAGGCCTTCTCCGAGCACCCGTACGCCCCGCCCGGCGACGGTGCGCACTTCGTCGACCTGGTCTACCGCGCGCTCGCCGCGGACCCCGAGGTCTTCGACTCCACCGTCCTCTTCCTCAACTACGACGAGAACGACGGCTTCTTCGACCACGTCCCGCCGCCGGTCGCCCCGCCCGGCACCCCGGACGAGTACATCGACGGCGTCCCGATCGGGCTCGGCTTCCGCGTCCCCATGCTCGTCATGTCCCCCTGGACGCGGGGCGGCTGGGTCAGCTCCGAGGTCTTCGACCACACCTCGGTGCTGCGCTTCATGGAGAAGTGGACGACCGCGATCGGCACGCCCGCCCTCTGCCCGAACATCAGCGCCTGGCGCCGCAAGGTGACCGGCGACCTGACGGGCGTCTTCGACTTCGCGCACCCGGTGTACGGGGTCCCGGCGGGCCTGCCGTCCACGGCGAAGGTCATCGGCCAGTCCACCTGCGGCCCGCTGCCCAACCCGGTGCCGCAGAACAACGCCCAGCCGGCGCAGGAGCCCGGCACGCGGCCGGCGCGGGCCCTCCCCTACCAGGTGAACGGCAACCTGGACCGCTTCGAGTTCGGCCCGACGGGCAAGATCCTGGCCTGGTTCTCGATGACCAACGAGGGCCCGCAGGCGAAGCAGGCGGCGCACTTCTCGATCCACCCGCACCAGTACCGGGACACGGCCGCCTGGCAGTACACGGTCGAGCCGGGTGCCACCTCGGCGGACTGGTTCTCCATCGGCCTGGGCGCCGGCTCGGGCAAGTACGACATCTCCATGTACGGCCCGAACCGGTTCCTGCGCCGCTTCATCGGCGACGCGACCAAGGCCGGCAAGGACCTGGAGGTGGCCGCCCGCTACGCGGTGGAGTCCGGCACCGGCAAGATGGCCGTCTGGTTCAAGATGACGAACTCCTCCGCCTCCCCGGTCACCTTCACCATCCGCTCCAACGCCTACCGCACGGACGGCCCCTGGACCTACACCGTGCCGGCGAACTCCTCGCGCGAGGACTTCTTCAACGCGGTGGCGTACAGCAAGGGCTGGTACGACTTCACGGTCCTGGCCGACGCCGACGGCACCTGGTCGCGCCGCTACACGGGCCACATCGAGACGGGCGCCCCCAGCGTCTCCGGCTCCTAGCTACACCACGTCCCCGTCCCGCCAGTCGAAGTCGAGCCGCCCGGCGGAGACCGGCGCGACCCCGCCGGGCGGCGTCCACACGTAGGTCGAGCCCTCCTCCTCGGGCAGCCGCTCGGGGCCGGCCGGGCCGAGCACGCCGACCTGCCCGGGGTACGGCTTCCAGCCCCGGCTCTCGTACAGGGCCGCCCCCTCCTCGGACGCGGAGAGGGCGCCCAGTACGTAGGCCCGGGCGATCACGCCCTCCAGCGCGGCCATCACCGCCGCGCCGAGCCCGCGCCGGCGCCGGTCGGCGCGGACGGCCACGGCCTCCACGTAACCGGTCCGCAGGGCCCTCCCCTGGTGCAGCACCCGGCGCTGGACGAGGCTGCCGTGCGCGACGAGCGCGCCGTCCTCGTACACCAGGGCGTGCATCCCGCCGAGGGCGTGCTCGAAGTCCTCGTCGCCGAAGTCGCCGTCGAAGGCCCCGTCGAGCAGCTCCCGGACGGCGGCGAGGGCGTCCCCGTCGAGCTGGGAGGTGTGCGCGAGGCGGGTCCGCGTATCGTCGCTCATGCCCCCAGTCTGCCCCTCAGCCCCTGCAGTTCGGCGGCCGTCAGCCCGGCCCCGCGCAAGTAGGCGTCCGCATCCAGCCACTCCGCGGTCTCCCGGGCGAGGGCGTGCACGGTGGTGCCGAGGCCGGCCGTGTACCCATCGATCTCGGTGGCGTCGTAGGACCTGCCCCGGGCCGCGTACCGGGCCCGGACCCGCGGCTCGCTCAGCGCGTGGTCGTCGGCGATCTGCTCCGGGCCCGCCCCGGCCAGCCGCAGCAGGACGAGCGCGATGATCCCCGTACGGTCGCGGCCCAGACCGCAGTGGAAGACGACCCCGCCCGGCGGGGCTCCTGCGACGGCGCGGGCGACGGAGGCCACGCGGTCGGGGAAGCGCTCCAGGAAAGGCCGGAAATACGCGGGGGTGCCGAAGCCGGGAGTGCCCCACCACACGTCCCAGAAGTCCCGGTGCTCGATGCCGTCGAGCGGGATCCGCAGGGTGGTCAGCCCGGCCGGGCGCGGGGCGTGGTCCACCTCGGCCTCGCCGTCGTTGCGCAGGTCGATGACGGTCCGCACCCCGTGACCGGACAAAGTGGTCCAGCCCCGGGCGGTGAGCCCGTCCAGGCTGTCCGCCCGTATCAGCACCCCGGGCCGCAGCGCTCCCAGACCGCCGAGGTCGCGGGCGTTGAAGCAGCCCTCCCAGTCCACGAATCGACCGACGTTCGACACGGTCATAGCCCCCCTGTCAGTACACAACGGACATTGGTTCATGACGTTCCGCTGGCCTCGGGAGTTCCCCCGCTGGAAGATCTGCGCATGTCGCCTGAGACCCAGCAGTGGACCCCCACCCATGGCCAGCCCTACCGGCCCGTCGCCTACCGTCCCGCGCGCATGCCCGGCCCCGAATCCCTGGCCCGGGCGGCGGAGTTGCGGGCCCGGATGGACGAACGGCGGACCGTGCGCCACTTCTCCCCCGAACCCGTCCCGGAGCAGGCCGTCCGCGACGCCATCGCCTGCGCGGCCACCGCCCCCTCCGGTGCGCACCAGCAGCCGTGGACCTTCGTCCTGGTCAAGGACCCGGCCGTCCGGCAGCAGATCCGCGCCGCCGCCGAGCAGGAGGAGCAGATCTCCTACGACGGCCGCCTCGGCGACGAGTGGCTCGCGGCCCTGCGCCCCATCGGCACGGACGCGGTCAAGACCCACCTCACGGACGCGCCGGCCCTGATCGTGGTCTTCCAGCAGCGCTACTGGCTCGGCCCGAACGGCACGAAGCGCAAGCACTACTACGTCGACGAGTCGGTCGGCATAGCGGTCGGCATGCTCCTGTCGGCCCTCCACCTGTCCGGCCTGGCCGCGCTCATCCACACCCCGAGCCCGATGCGCTTCCTGGCGCACGTGCTGAACCGCCCGGAGAACGAGAAGGCCTTCGCGGTCATCCCGGTGGGCTACCCGTCCGACGACTGCGAGGTCCCTGACCTGATCCGCAAGTCCCTGGACCAGGTCCTCTTCGAGGTCTGAACGCCCGTCACGGCTCGGCAGTCGGCGATCCGGCCGCCGAGCCGCGCTCCGGCAGCGCCTGCTGCTCCGCCGAGGCCCCGCGCAGCACGGTCGCGAGCAGAAGGCAGACCTGCATCCTGTCTTGTGGTGTGCTGTCCGCCAGGAACGCCCTGAGCTGGCGGAGAATAAGGTAGTCGCGGGTGGTTTTGGCAACGATGGCAACTGCGGCAAACGCGAGGACGACGGCAAGGGCGGCCATCAGGCGTACCGCCGCTCGATGGACTCGGCAATTCGGCTGACCCAGTCACCCGAGAGCTCGGTGTGCGTGAGGTGGAGGCACCGCACGTAGACCTCTGCGCCCCCGAGGCGGATGACGCCCGGAATGCGCGGGTGCGGAGCGGCTACGCGCCCTGCGCCTTCCGCCACGGCGGCGTCCAGGCCACTGCGCATCAGTTTCTCCGTCACCGCAGACGCGGTCGGCCCGCAGCACCACTCAAGGACGAGATCCTGGTACTGGTGACAGTACGAGTTCACCCAGCCGTGTGCCTGTGCCGTGAGGTTGACCAGCTGGGGCCGCCGCAGCAACCGGCTGAGCAGGTAGTCCCTCGACCGAGGGTCCGGGCCGGCCATGGGGGTCCCCGTCCAGTAGGGCAGTTCCCCGCGCTCCGTCGCGTGCAGCGACCGGGTGGCGAACCGGCCAACGTACCGCAGGCCGTCGCCGTCCTGCGGCAGGCGTGCACTCGCGTTCGCGCCTTCAAGGCGGACGCGCCCGCCACCGACGACGTCCCGGAGGACCAGGCGCCCGTCCTCGGCTCCGACACGCAGGCCCGGCACTCCGCGCAGACCGCCGTAGTCCTCGTCGTAGCGCGGGAGCAACGCTCCCAGGACGCGTCGCGCCATGCGCTCATGCAGCTTCAGGGTGAGCCCCTCCGGTGCGGGTACGGCTGCCTTGACCCCGAGCACTGCTCCGTCGAGCTGGCTGTCGCGGAGGGCTTCGCCCACGGTCAGGGCGATCCGCGCCTCGAAGGCGCGCTGAGCGGGGTCCGCCGCGTCGGGCACGGGCTGGCGGCGGGTGATCAGGCCTTCGGCGGCCCATCGCCGCGTGGTGCGAAACGAGACTCCGGTGGCTTCGCTGCACAGCTCCGCGACACGATCCCTGTTCCGGCTGGTTCCGGGCATACGTCTCCTCCTGCGCCCCGCCCGGCTCGGCGACGTGAAGGTCCGACGTACCGCATGAATCCCCTGATACCGCTCGTACGGGGTCTCGTGAGAGAGCTTGGCTCCCCTCGGGCATGCCGGGGCCCGAGGACGCGGAGGCGGGTCGCCGTACGCGACAACTGGCAGCAGATTAGCAGCGTTTGGGTTCCCCATAGGGGAAATGGGACCGCCCCCGCTCCGGACTTGGGGGTACCGGAGCGGGGGCGGGGTTCAGCTGGGGGCCGGATCAGCCCATGTGCGGGTAGCCGTACTCGGTCGGCGGGACCAGGGTCTCCTTGATGGAGCGGGTCGAGGTCCAGCGGAGCAGGTTGGACGCCGCCCCCGCCTTGTCGTTGGTGCCCGAGGCGCGGCCGCCGCCGAAGGGCTGCTGGCCGACGACGGCGCCGGTCGACTTGTCGTTGATGTAGAAGTTGCCCGCCGCGAAGCGGAGCTTCTCCATCGTGTCGGCGGCCGCGTAGCGGTCCTGGGCGATGACGGCGCCGGTCAGGGCGTAGGCCGAGACGTTCTCCATCTGGGCCAGCATCGCGTCGTAGTCGGCGTCGTCGTACACGTGGATCGCGAGGATCGGGCCGAAGTACTCGGTCGTGAAGACCTCGTTCTCCGGGTCGGTGCACTCGATGACGGTCGGGCGGACGAAGTAGCCCTCCGAGTCGTCGTACGTGCCGCCGGCGACGATCGTGCAGGTCGGGTCGGCCTTCGCGCGGTCGATCGCGGCCTTGTTCTTCGCGAAGGAGCGCTCGTCGATGACCGCGCCGATGAAGTTGCCCAGGTCGCGGACGTCACCCATGGTGATGCCGTCGACCTCGGCCGCGAACTGCTCCTTGAAGCCGTCGTTCCAGATGGAGGCCGGGACGTAGGCGCGGGAGGAGGCCGAGCACTTCTGGCCCTGGAACTCGAAGGAGCCGCGGGTCAGGGCGGTCTTCAGGATCGCGCGGTCCGCGGACGGGTGCGCGACGACGAAGTCCTTGCCGCCCGTCTCGCCGACCAGGCGCGGGTACGAGCGGTAGTTCTCGATGTTGTTGCCGACCGTCTTCCACAGGTACTGGAAGGTCTTGGTCGAGCCGGTGAAGTGGATGCCGGCCAGCTCGGGGTGGTTCAGGGCCACCTCGGAGACCGCGATGCCGTCGCCCGTCACCAGGTTGATGACGCCCTTGGGCAGGCCGGCCGCCTCCAGGAGCTCCATGAGGAGGACCGCGGAGTGGGTCTGCGTCGGGGACGGCTTCCACACGACCACGTTGCCCATCAGGGCGGGGGCGGTCGGCAGGTTGCCGGCGATGGCCGTGAAGTTGAACGGCGTGATCGCGTAGACGAAGCCCTCCAGCGGGCGGTGGTCGCTGCGGTTCCACACGCCGGCGCTGTTCGCGGCGGGCTGCTCGGCCAGGATCTGGCGGGCGAAGTGGACGTTGAAGCGCCAGAAGTCGACGAGCTCGCAGGGGGTGTCGATCTCGGCCTGCTGCGCGGTCTTGGACTGGCCCAGCATCGTGGAGGCGGCCAGCTTCTCGCGCCACGGGCCGGCCAGCAGCTCGGCGGCGCGCAGGATGATCGCGGCGCGGTCGTCGAAGGACATGGCGCGCCAGGCCGGGGCGGCGGCCAGGGCGGCGTCGACGGCCTCCTGGGCGTCGGCCTGGGTGGCGTTGGCGTACGTGCCGATGACCGACTTGTGGTCGTGGGGCTGGACGACGTCGAAGCGCTCGCCGCCGCCCATCCGCTTGACGCCGTTGATCGTCATCGGGAGGTCGATCGGGTTCTCGGACAGCTGCTTCAGCTGGATCTCGAGGCGCGCACGCTCGGCACTGCCGGGGGCGTACGAGTGGACCGGCTCGTTGACCGGCGCGGGGACCTGGGTCACAGCATCCATGGGGCGATAACTCCTTGACCTGGTTCTTGGCTAGTTCTTGGTGATCATCGAGCGGAGGAAGAAGAGCAGGTTGGCCGGCTTCTCCGCGAGACGGCGCATGAAGTAGCCGTACCAGTCGGTGCCGTAGGCCGTGTAGACCCGCATGCGGTGCCCCTCGGCGGCGAGCCGCAGGTGCTCCTCGCTGCGGATGCCGTAGAGCATCTGGAACTCGTACTCGTCCAGCTTGCGCCCGGCCTGGCGGCCGAGCTCCTGCGCGATGGCGATCAGGCGCGGGTCGTGGGACCCGATCATCGGGTAGCCCTCGCCGTCCATCAGGATCTTCATGATCCGGACGTATGCCTTGTCGATCTCCGCCTTGTCCTGGATGGCGACCTCGGCGGGCTCCTTGTAGGCGCCCTTCACGATCCGGACGCGGCTGCCGGCGGCGGCCAGGCGGCGGGCGTCGGCCTCGGTGCGGAAGAGGTAGGCCTGGATCACGCAGCCGGTCTGCGGGAAGTCCCGGCGCAGCTCCTCGTGGATGGCGAACATCGAGTCGAGGGTGGTGTGGTCCTCGGCGTCCAGCGTCACGGTCGTGCCGATGGCGGCGGCGGCCTCGACGACCGGGCGGACGTTGGCGAGGGCCAGCTCGTGGCCGCCCTCCAGGGCCTGGCCGAACATGGAGAGCTTGACCGACATCTCGACGGTCTCGCCCAGCTCCAGCTCCTTGAGGCGCCCGATGAGCTCCAGGTAGGCGTCCCGGGCCGCGTGGGACTGCTCCACGGCGGTGATGTCCTCGCCGACGACGTCGAGGGTGACCTCAAGGCCCTTGCGGGTGAGCTCCTCGACGATCGGGATGACCTGGTCGACCGTCTCGCCGGGGATGAACCGGTTGACCACCGGCTTGGTCACCGGGGCGGCAGAGACGATTCGGCGCATCTTGTCGCTGCGCGAAGCGGCGAGGATCGCGGGACCCAGCACGGGGCACCTCCAACGGGTGGCAGAAGCGGACGAACGGACGCCGCAGGGGTGGGCCGCGACCGTAAGGAAAACGCAAGTAAAACCACCGTGAAACCTAAGGATCTCCACGATCCTCTGCCATCGACAGCTGTCACGCATCCGTGGCCCGGATCTCATACATCTGTCTGAAGGGCCCGTCGCGGGGTGGGAGAATGTCCGCGTGAAGGGCGATTACCAGGACCTGGTGGACGAGATCTCGGCGCTGCTCGGCGCCCCGGCGACGCTGGAGAACCGGGACTTCCGCCTCATCGCCTTCGGTGCGCACGACAGCGAGGACGACCTCGTGATGGACCCGGTGCGCACCCGCTCGATCCTGACCCGGCAGTCGACGGCGGCCGTCCGCTCCTGGTTCGAGGGCTTCGGCATCGCCCGCGCCACCGGCCCGGTGCGGATCCCGGCGGCCCCTGACGCGGGGGTCTTCCGGGGCCGGATCTGCCTGCCGGTGCGGTACCGGGGCATCGTCCAGGGCTACGTGTGGCTCCTCGACCAGGACCCCGGCCCGGAGCCGGCCGCCCTGGAGGCCGCCATGGAGGTGGCCCAGCGGATCGGGGTGCTGCTCGCCGAGGAGGCCAAGGCGGGCGCCGACCTCTCGCGGGAGTTCCTGGCGGTGCTCACCGCCGGCCGGGGATGGCAGCAGGACATGGCGGTGGCCGCGCTGCGGGTGGCGCTGGGGCCGGGGGCCGAGGGGCCGCACGCCGCCGTGTGCGTGGCCCCGTGGTCCGGGGAGGCTCCGGGGTCGGTGCCGGGGGCGGCGGCGGTGTGCGTGGTCCCGGCGGGCTCCGAGGACCGGGACGGCCCGGGCCCGGGGACGGGGGTGCTGGCGGTGCTGGTGCGGCTGCGGTCGGGGGACGCGCTCGGTCCGGCCCTGGCCGCGGTCGGGCGGCTGCTGCCCCGCGCGGCGGCGGGCTCCCCCGGGGGCCCGGGCCCCGCCACCGGGGGCGCCGGCGTCACCGCCGGGCTCTCCGACCCGGTCCGGGCGCTCGCGGAGCTGCCCGCGGCGTGGGCGCAGGCCACGGCCGCCGCCCGGGCGGCGGCGGCGCAGCCGGGTCTGGGCCCGGTGGCGCAGTGGTCGGGGATCGGGCCGTACCGGATGCTGGCGGCCCTGGGCGCCGGGCCGGCGGACGACCCGGCGACGCGCGCCCTGCTGGGCCCGGCCCACCGGGAACTGGCCCGCACGGCGGAGGTGTTCCTCGACTGCGCGGGACAGGCGGGCCGCGCGGCGGCGGAACTGGGCATCCACCGCCAGACCCTGTACTACCGGCTGGGCCGGGTGGAGCAGCTGACGGGGCTCGACCTGGACCTCGGCGAGGACCGGCTGCTGCTGCACATGGCCCTCAAGGCCGCCCGCCTGCGGGCCTGAGGCGCCCGCCAAGGCGCCGGGGGGGTGCCCCCTCAGGCGCCGGGGGGGGTACCCCCTCAGGCGCCGGGGGGGGTACCCCCTCAGGCGCCGGGGGGCGCCGTCACGGCTCCCGCGAGGCGGCGCAGCCCCTCGGTGAACTCCTCGGCGGAGGAGGCGGTTCCGGGGTCGAGCAGCCACTGGATCATCAGGCCGTTGAGCAGCGCCTGGACCACGGAGCCGAGGGTGCGCTCGTCGCGTTCGGTGAGCTCCTCCTCCGGGGTGCCGGTGAGGAGCGCGATCAGGCCCCGGCGGCCCTCGGCCTGGGAGGCGGCGAGCATCCCGCGCAGCTGCGGCAGCCGTTCGCCGCTCAGCGCGACCTCCATGCTGGCCGCCCAGACGGGGGCCGAGGCGTCGTGCTGCGCGAGGACGCCGTCCCACATGGCGCGCAGGCGCTCCAGTGAGCCGTCCTCACCGGGCAGGCCGGCCTGGAAGGCCGTCTCGCCCCACTCCTGCATCAGGGCGATGAACGCCTGGGTGAGCAGGGCGTCCTTGGAGCCGTAGTGGTAGCCGATGGACGCCAGGTTCGTACCGGAGGCGCCGACGATGTCGCGCGCGGTGGTGCGTACGAACCCCTTCTCGACCAGGCACTTCTTGGCACCTTCGAGCAGATCCTCTTTGTGTCCCATGACCGCCACCGTAGCAAGACAACCGTCCTAGACGAAGGTCCCACACGAATTTTCCATACACGCGTCATAGACAGTCGTTCCATACGCTTGTACGTTCCTGCTCATGACGAACCCCGCCGCCACGGCACCCCTCGCCGGCCGCCGCGAATGGACCGCCTTCACGGTCCTGCTGCTGCCCCTGCTCCTGGTCTCGATGGACGTCTCCGTCCTCTACTTCGCCGTCCCGGCCATCACCCGGGAGCTCGACCCGAGCGCCACCCAGCAGCTCTGGATCTTCGACAGCTACGCCTTCGCCCTCTCCGGCCTGCTGATCACGATGGGCTCGCTCGGCGACCGGATCGGCCGCCGCCGGCTGCTGCTGATCGGCGCCACCGCCTTCGGCCTCGCCTCCGTCGCCGCCGCCTTCGCCACCAGCGCCGAGATGCTCATCGCGGCCCGCGTCCTGCTCGGCGTCGGCGGCGCCACGCTGATGCCCTCCACCCTGGCCCTGATCCGCAACCTCTTCCAGGACGCCGGGCAGCGCGGCAAGGCCATCGGGATCTGGTCCGGCGCCATGACCGGCGGGATCGCCCTCGGGTCGGTGCTCAGCGGGGTGATGCTGAAGCACTTCCACTGGGGCTCGGTCTTCCTCGTCAACGTGCCCGCGATGCTGCTCCTGCTGGTCCTGGTCCCGGTCCTGGTACCGGAGTTCAAGGACCCGGCCCCCGGCCGCTTCGACCTGCTGAGCGTGCCGCTGTCCATGGCCGCCGTGCTCCCGGTGGTCTACGGGCTGAAGGAGATCGCCGCCCAGGGCTTCGAACCGCCGTACGCCGCCTGCCTGCTGGCCGGCCTGGCCTTCGGGTACGCCTTCGTCCGCCGCCAGCGCGGCCGCGAGGACGCGATGGTGGGCCGGGCGCTGTTCCGGGACCGCCGCTTCGGGGCGGGCATCGGCCTCAACTCCGTCGCCGCCTTCGCGATGATGGGCTCCGCCTACTTCACCACCCAGTACCTGCAGTCCGTGCTCGGCATGGGCACCCTGGAGGCCGCCCTGTGGAGCCTGGCGCCCTCGCTCCTCATCGGCGCGGCCGCACCCGTCTCCGCGGCCCTGGCGGCGCGGACGGACCGGTCCGAGGTCATCGCCGGCTCCTTCGCCGTCGCCGCCGCCGGGTTCGGGCTGATCTCCCTCGTGGGCACCGACTCCCTGTGGCTGCTGCTGGCCGGCGCCGGGGTGCTCGCCTGCGGCATCGTCAGCGTGATGTCGCTGGTCTCCGACATGGCCCTCGCCACGGCCCCGGCCGAGAAGGCCGGTTCGGCCGCCTCGCTGCTGGAGACGGGCCAGGAGTTCGGCGGAGCGCTCGGGATGGCGCTGCTGGGCAGCCTCGGCACCGCCGTCTACCGCGCCGACCTGGCGGGCGAGCCCGCCGCCGTACGGGAGACCCTGGGCGGCGCCGTCGCCGCCGGGCAGGCCGGGGGCGAGGCCGGCGGGCAGCTGCTGGCCCTGGCCCGGGAGGCCTTCGTGCACGGGATGCAGTACGCCGCCTGGGGCGGTGCGGTGCTGCTCCTCGCGGCGGCGGGGCTCGCCCTGGCCCTGGCCCGGGGCGCGGCGGGCCGGGCTCCCGCCGCGGCGGAGGGGGCCCCGGCCGAACCGGTGCGGGCGCGCTGAGCCGCGTACGGCTCGGACGGGGCGCGGGGCGCACGCGCGAGGGCCCGGGGTCGGCGACCCCGGGCCCTCTCACCTGTGTGCGACGGTCAGCCGAGGTTGACCGTACGGGCCGAAGCGGCGCCGATCTCCTCGGAGATGGCCGCGAGGACCTCCACCGGGACCTCCGCGTCGACGGTGAGGACGACGAGCGCCTCGCCGCCTTCCTCGGCACGGGCGACCTGCATGCCCGCGATGTTCAGACCGGCCTCGCCGAGCAGCTGGCCGACCTTGCCGACCACGCCCGGGCGGTCGGTGTAGCGCAGCACGATCATGTGGTCGGCCAGGGCCAGGTCCACGTCGTACTCGCCCACGCCCACGATCTTCTGGAGGTGCTTCGGGCCCGCCAGGGTGCCGGAGACCGACACCTCCTGACCGTCCGACAGGGTGCCGCGGACGGTCACCACGTTGCGGTGGTCCGGGGACTCCGAGCTGGTGGTCAGCCGGACCTCGACGCCGCGCTCCTGCGCGAACAGCGGGGCGTTGACGTAGGAGACCGTCTCGTCGACGACGTCCTCGAAGACGCCCTTGAGGGCGGAGAGCTCCAGCACCTTGACGTCGTGCTGGGTGATCTCGCCGCAGACCTCGACGTCGAGGCGGACCGCGACCTCGCCCGCGAGGGCGGTGAAGATGCGGCCGAGCTTCTCGGCGAGGGGCAGACCGGGGCGCACGTCCTCGGCGATGACACCGCCCTGGACGTTGACCGCGTCCGGCACGAGCTCGCCAGCGAGGGCGAGGCGCACCGACTTGGCGACCGCGATGCCGGCCTTCTCCTGGGCCTCGTCCGTGGACGCGCCGAGGTGCGGGGTGCAGACGACCTGGTCGAGCTCGAAGAGCGGGGAGTCCGTGCAGGGCTCCTTCGCGTACACGTCGAGGCCGGCGCCGGCGACGCGGCCCTCCTTGATGGCCGAGTACAGCGCGGCCTCGTCCACGATCCCGCCGCGCGCGGCGTTGACGATGCGGACGGAGGGCTTGACCTTGTGCAGGGCCTCGTCGCCGATGAGACCGAGGGTCTCGGGGGTCTTGGGGAGGTGCACGGTGATGAAGTCGGCGACCTCCAGCAGCTCGTCCAGCGTCAGCATCTTGACGCCCATCTGGGCGGCGCGCGCGGGCTGCACGTAGGGGTCGTAGGCGACGATCTTCATGCCGAAGGCCGACATGCGCTGGGCGACCAGGACGCCGATGCGGCCGAGGCCCACGACGCCGAGGGTCTTCTCGCTGAGCTCGACGCCCGTGTACTTGTTCCGCTTCCACTCGCCGTTCTTCAGGGCGGTGTTGGCCTGCGGGATGTTGCGGGCGGTGGCGACGAGCAGGCCGCAGGCGAGCTCGGCGGCGGTGACGATGTTGGAGGTCGGGGCGTTCACGACCATGACGCCGGCCTTGGTGGCGGCGGAGACGTCGACGTTGTCGAGGCCGACACCGGCCCGGGCGACGACCTTCAGCTTCTTGGCGGCGGCGATGGCCTCGGCGTCCACCTTGGTGGCGGAGCGGACGAGGATCGCGTCCACGTCGACGATCGCGGGGAGCAGCTCGGCGCGGTCGGCGCCGTTGACGTGCCGGATCTCGAAGTCCGGACCGAGCGCGTCCACCGTGGCGGGCGACAGCTCTTCGGCGATGAGTACGACAGGTTTCGAGCTCACGTGGGTCCTCACAAGTCCAGTGCGGACGGCCGTCCCGACGGCCGCAGGCGGTGGAGGGGGTAGCCGCGTGGAAGACGCACGACACTGTGGGCCTGACGCGTTGTGTTGAGCAGTGTAGTGGCGGATCGGGCGCTGATTTCCGCCTGTACGGAAGGATCACCCGTCCGGGATTGTCCGGGGTGGACAATCCGTCCTATCCGAGGGCTACATTCCGGTGATCTCCGGCGGTGCCGGAGGGGAGCGCGTGTGCGGCGGGGCCGGGACTCACCGTCCCGGCCC
The DNA here is from genome assembly GCF_050275515.1 of Streptomyces sp. NPDC004126. NCBI lineage: Bacteria > Bacillati > Actinomycetota > Actinomycetes > Kitasatosporales > Streptomycetaceae > Streptomyces > Streptomyces sp. NPDC004126. The sequence continues at coordinate 22,239 of NZ_JBNNPF010000045.1, forward strand.
CGCCGTTCACGAGATCAGCTCTCGTCGCTGTCGACCCAGCTCATCAGCTTGCGCAGCTTCTTGCCGGTGGTCTCCAGCAGGTGCTCGGAGTCGGCCTTCTTGTACTCGTTGTACTTCGGCAGACCGGCCTTGTACTCGGCCATCCACTCCTCGGCGAACTTGCCGCTCTGGATCTCCTCCAGGACCTTCTTCATCTCGGCCTTGGTGGCGTCGGTGATGACGCGGGGGCCGGTGATGTAGTCGCCCCACTCGGCGGTCTCGGAGACCGACCAGCGCATCTTCTCCAGGCCGCCCTCGTACATGAGGTCGACGATGAGCTTCAGCTCGTGCAGGCACTCGAAGTAGGCGATCTCCGGCTGGTAGCCGGCCTCGGTCAGGGTCTCGAAACCGGCCTTGACCAGGGCGGAGGCGCCACCGCAGAGGACGGCCTGCTCACCGAACAGGTCGGTCTCGGTCTCCTCGGTGAAGGTGGTCTTGATGACGCCGGCGCGGGTGCCGCCGATGCCGGCCGCGTACGACAGGGCCAGGGCGAAGGCGCTGCCCGAGAAGTCCTGCTCGACGGCGGCGATGCACGGAACGCCGCGGCCCTCCTCGTACTGACGGCGGACCAGGTGGCCCGGGCCCTTCGGGGCGACCAGGGCGACGTCCACGTTGGCCGGGGGCTTGATGAAGCCGTAGCGGACGTTGAAGCCGTGGCCGAAGAAGAGCGCGTCGCCCTCCTTCAGGTGGTCCTTGATGGACGCCTCGTAGATCTCGGCCTGGAGCGGGTCCGGGGTCAGGATCATGATGACGTTCGCCCACTCGGCGGCCTCGGCGACCGGGAGGACCTTCAGGCCCTGCTCCTCGGCCTTGGCCTTGGAGCCGGAGCCCTCCTTGAGGCCGACGACGACGTCGACGCCGGAGTCACGGAGCGACAGCGCGTGGGCGTGGCCCTGGCTGCCGTAACCGATGACCGCGACCTTGCGGCCCTGGATGATGGACAGGTCGGCGTCGTTCTCGTAGAACAGCTCGGCCACTGGGATATCTCCTTGGTGCGCTGGTGTTGCTCCCACCGTACGGCGGGGAACGGAATAAGAGTTTCTCGGTCTCGCTATGCGGGCCGGCGTGTCAGCCGCCATGTCGTGGACCTGGCGCGGCCGGCCCGGCCGCCGCGGGGCTCAGGCGCTGCGTTCGAGCGAGCGCAGGCTGCGGTCCGTGATGGACCGGCCGCCACGCCCTATGGCGATGGTGCCGGACTGCACGAGCTCCTTGATGCCGAAGGGCTCCAGCATCTTGAGCATCGCGCCGAGCTTGTCGGCGCCGCCGGTGGCCTCGATGGTGACGGCCTCCGGGGAGACGTCGACGGTCTTGGCGCGGAACAGCTGGACGATCTCGACGATCTGCGAACGGGTCTCGTTGTCGGCGCGGACCTTCACCAGGACGAGTTCGCGCTCGATGGCGTTGGACGGCTCCAGCTCGACGATCTTGAGCACGTTGACCAGCTTGTTGAGCTGCTTGGTCACCTGCTCCAGCGGGAGGTCCTCGACGTTCACGACGATGGTGATGCGGGAGATGTCGGGGTGCTCGGTGACGCCGACCGCGAGGGAGTCGATGTTGAACCCGCGGCGGGAGAACAGCGCGGCGATCCGGGCGAGGATGCCGGGCGTGTTCTCGACCAGGACGGAGAGCGTGTGCTTGGACATGTGAGGCGTTCTCTCTCTCAGGCTCTCTCGGCTCAGTCGTCTTCGTTGTCGCCGAAGTCGGGGCGGACGCCCCGGGCTGCCATGACCTCGTCGTTGGAGGTGCCGGCGGCGACCATCGGCCACACCATGGCGTCCTCGTGGACGATGAAGTCGATCACGACCGGGCGGTCGTTGATCGCGTTGGCCTCGGCGATGACCTTGTCCAGGTCCGCCGGGTCCTCGCAGCGCAGCGCGACGCAGCCCATGGCCTCGGACAGCTTGACGAAGTCCGGGACGCGGGTGCCCATGCGGGGGGCGGCGGACTCGCCGAGCTGGGAGCCGACGGCCGTGTCGGTGCCCGTCTCGCCCGCGTGCAGGACGGTGTTCGAGTAGCGCTGGTTGTAGAACAGGGTCTGCCACTGGCGGACCATGCCGAGGGCGCCGTTGTTGATGATGGCGACCTTGATCGGGATGTTGTTCAGCGCACAGGTGGCCAGTTCCTGGTTGGTCATCTGGAAGCAGCCGTCGCCGTCGATCGCCCAGACCGTGCGCTCCGGCATGCCGACCTTGGCGCCCATCGCGGCGGGGACCGCGTAGCCCATGGTCCCGGCGCCGCCGGAGTTCAGCCAGGTGCGGGGCTCCTCGTAGTTGACGAAGTGCGAGGCCCACATCTGGTGCTGGCCGACACCGGCCGCGTAGATGGTGCCCTTCGGCGCGAGCTGGCCGATCCGCTCGATGACCTGCTGCGGCGAGAGGCTGCCGTCCTCGGGCAGGTCGTAGCCCAGCGGGTAGGTCTCGCGCCAGCGGTTGAGGTCCTTCCACCAGGCGGTGTAGTCGCCGGTGTTGCCCTCGTTCGCCTCCGCCTGGACGGCCTGGATCAGGTCGGCGATGACCTCGCGGGCGTCACCGACGATCGGGACGTCGACGGCGCGGTTCTTGCCGATCTCGGCGGGGTCGATGTCCGCGTGGATGACCTTGGCGAAGGGGGCGAAGCTGTCCAGCTTGCCGGTGACGCGGTCGTCGAAGCGGGTGCCGAGCGCGATCAGCAGGTCCGACTTCTGGAGCGCGGTCACGGCGGTGACGGCACCGTGCATGCCCGGCATGCCGACGTTCTGCGGGTGGGTGTCCGGGATGGAGCCCAGGGCCATCAGGGTGGTGACGACCGGGACGCCGGTGAGCTCGGCGAGGACCTTCAGCTCGGCGGTGGCGCCGGCCTTCATGACGCCGCCGCCGACGTAGAGGACCGGCCGCTTGGCGGCGGCGATCATCTTGGCGGCCTCGCGGATCTGCTTGGCGTGCGGCTTGGTGACCGGCCGGTAGCCGGGCAGGTCCTGGGAGGGCGGCCACGAGAAGGTGGTCTTCGCCTGGAGGGCGTCCTTGGCGATGTCGACGAGGACCGGGCCGGGGCGGCCGGTGGAGGCGATGTGGAAGGCCTCGGCGATGGTCTTCGCGATGTCCTCGGCCTTGGTGACCAGGAAGTTGTGCTTGGTGATCGGCATGGTGATGCCGACGATGTCCGCCTCCTGGAAGGCGTCGGTGCCGATCGCCTTGGAGGAGACCTGGCCGGTGATCGCGACGAGCGGGACGGAGTCCATGTGCGCGTCGGCGATCGGGGTGACCAGGTTGGTGGCGCCCGGGCCGGAAGTGGCCATGCACACGCCGACCTTGCCGGTGGCCTGGGCGTAGCCGGTGGCGGCGTGGCCGGCCCCCTGCTCGTGGCGGACCAGGATGTGACGGACCTTCTTGCTGTCCATCATCGGGTCGTACGCCGGGAGGATGCAGCCGCCCGGGATACCGAAGACGGTGTCGCACCCCACCTCTTCGAGAGAGCGGATGAGGGACTGCGCGCCCGTGACGTGCTCAACTGCGGTGGGCTGGTTCTGCCCACCCGTACGGGGCCGCGGCTGCGGATGGTGGGCCCCGGAGGCCTGCTCGGTCATCGGCATTCTCTTCTCGAAGCTGAGGGTTTTACGAGGAGCGGGGGGTGATCCGGATCTGGTCCGGACGCGTGTGCCAGTGCAACAAAAAACCCCTCGTGCCAGGTGGCAAGCGAGGGGAGCGCGTCGGTGGTGTCGAGCGGGGACATGCAGGCCCCAGCTTCAGCCGACGCGCTTTCCAAGTACGAGAATTCGGGTGCGCATGGCACTGACCCTCCCTCCGGCGGGAGGTTGATGTCAAGCGGGTGGGACGGGCGTCTCATTATTTGAGCCTCTACGGATGACCATCGAGCCACCGGACGAGCCGCCGGCCAAGGCGGGCTGGGCCGTACCGCCCGGTACTGGGAACGTACCCCGCACGAGCGCGCGCCGCAGCCTGTATTCGTCAAGCGGTCCGGAGAACGCCGCTCCCTGGCCGTGGGTGCACCCCATCGCGCGCAGCGCCAGCACCTGCTCGGGGAGGTCCACCCCGTCGGCCACGGACTGCATGCCCAGGTCGTTTGCGATACGCAACAATCCGGCCGTGATCTTGTGCAGCCTGGCCGATTCGACCACCCCTTCGACCAGGCCCCGGTCCAGCTTGAGCAGGTCCACCGGGAGCCTGCGGAGGGCACTGATGGCCGCGTAGCCGCTGCCGAAGCCGTCCAGGGCGATCCGTACCCCGAGCCGGTGCAGGGCCGTCAGACGGCGCTCCAGCTCGTCGAAGGGCACCCTGGGGTCGGAGGCGGCCAGTTCGAGCACGAGGGACCCGGAGGGCAGCCCGTGGCGGGTCAGCAGGGCCTCCACGCTGCTGCCGGGCGAGGAGCGGTCCAGCAGCCGCTGGGCGGTCATCCGGACGGCCACTGGTACGTCGCGCCCGGCGCGGTGCCGCTCGGCGGCCTGCTCGACGGCCTCCTCCAGGAGCCAACGGCCCAGTTCGGCGGTGCGCGAACCGTCCGGCCCGGCCGCCGGACCGCCCTCGCTGTGCTCGGCCACCCGGAGGAACTCGGCCGGGGTGAAGAGGATCCCCTGGGCGGAGCGCCAGCGGGCCTGCGCGGCGACGGCGGTCACCTCGCCGGTGGCCAGGCAGACCACGGGCTGGTGCAGCAGCGCGAACTCGCCCTCGTGCAGCGCGGTGCGCAGCCGCCCGGCCAGCTCGGCCTTGCGGACGACCTCGGCCTGCATCTGGGGCGCGTACAGCTCGACCCGGTCCTTGCCGCCCGCCTTGGCCCGGTACATCGCGAGGTCGGCGTTGCGCATCAGGTCCGAAGGGGTGATGCCGGGGTCGGCGAAGGCGACGCCGATGCTGGCGGCGACCCGGACCTCGCTCCCGGCGATGCGGTACGGCTGGGAGAGGGTGGCGCGCAGCCGGTCGGCGATGTCGTGGACCTGGCACTCGCGGGCACTGCGGTCCCGGCCGCCGTCGCCGAGGATCAGCGCGGCGAACTCGTCGCCGCCGAGGCGGGCGGCGGTGTCGCCGGCCCGGACGGCGTCGTGGAGGCGGCGGGCGGCCTCGACGAGGAGCTCGTCGCCGGCCTGGTGGCCGATGGTGTCGTTGACGGCCTTGAAGCCGTCGAGGTCGATGAAGAGCACGGCGGTGCTGTGGTCGCCGGCCCGGCGGCCGGTGAGGGCCTGGCGGACGCGGCGGGTGAACAGGGCCCGGTTGGGCAGGTCGGTCAGCGGGTCGTGCTCGGCGCTGTGCTGGAGCTGCGCCTGGAGGCGGACCCGCTCGGTGACGTCGCGGCTGTTGAGGATGAGGCCGCCCTGGTGGCGGTTGACGGTGGACTCCACGTTGAGCCACTCGCCGCCGCCCGACTCGAACCGGCACTCGATGCGGGTGGTGGGTTCCTCGGTGGGCGGGGCGGCCAGGAAGCGGCGCACCTCGTGGACCACCCGGCCGAGGTCGTCGGGGTGGATCAGGGCGGCGAGCTCGGTGCCGACCAGCTCCTCCGCCTCGCGGCCGTAGACCCCGGCGGCGGCGGGGCTGACGTAGCGCAGGGTGCCGGTGGGCGCGGCGATCATGATGACGTCGCTGGAGCCTTGGACCAGGGAGCGGAAGTGGTTCTCCTTCTGGGCCAGTTCCTGGGTGAGCGCGATGTTGTCGAGGAGCATGATGCCCTGCCGGATGACGAGGGCGAGGACGACGGTGCAGCCGGTGAAGACCACCATCCGGTCCACCTTCCGGCCGTCCACGACGTTGTAGAGGATGCCGAGGGTGCAGACGGCGGCCGCGAGGTACGGGGTGAGCGCGGGCAGCGAGCCGGTGATGGGGCGGCTGTGCGGGCGCTCCGGGCGCGGCGGGGCGGGGCGGGGCGCGGGCTCCGGCCGGCGGGCGCCCCAGGGGGCGTAGGCGAGCAGCAGCGAGCCCGCGAACCAGCCGGCGTCGAGGATCTCCCCGGAGCTGTAGGTGGTGTTGAGCAGCGGCGAGGTGAACAGGGCGTCGCTCAGGACGGTCAGGGCGAGGGCGGCGATCGCCGTGTTGACCGCCGAGCGGTTGTTCGCCGAGCGCCGGAAGTGCAGCACCAGGACCATGGAGACCAGCGCGATGTCCAGGAGCGGGTAGGCGAGCGAGAGTGCGGCGCGCGGCACGCTGCCGGGGGCGCCCGACTGGGCGGTGCGGGCGGCGTTGGCGAGGGCCAGGCTCCAGGACAGGGTCAGCAGCGAGCCGCCGATGAGCCAGGAGTCGAGGCCGAGGCAGACCCATCCGGCCCGGGTGACCGGGCGTTTGGCCAGGACGAGCAGGCCCACGATGGCGGGGGGCGCGAAGCAGAGGAAGGCGAAGTCGGCGAGCGAGGGCTCGGGGACCTTCTGGCCGAGGACCACCTCGTACCAGCCCCAGACCGCGTTCCCCAGGCCGCCCATGAGCGAGGAGAAGGCGAACATCAGCCAGGCGGGGCGTTCACGCCGGTCGATCGCGCGGGCGTAGTGGTAGCAGGAGACGGCGGCCAGTAATCCGGCGGCGCTGAGTCCGAAGTCGCCCATGATCTTGGCGAGTTCGTCCGACCCCCAGCCGAGGGCGGCTCCGACCGCGTAGCCGCCGCTGACCAGTGCGAGGAGGAGTTGCGCCGCGAGGCCCCGGCCGCCTCCGCCGGTGACCGGCGGCCGGGTCAGCAGCGCCGCCCCCGGGGCGCTCACCGGTGCCCCTCGCCGGCCGGTTCGGGTGCAGTCCAGTCTCGGCAGCGTCGCCTCCGGCGGCCCTGCCGCAGCGGATCCTTCGTCCATTGGCCGTGCATCGCCCGTCGCCCCCCAAAGTGTCCGATCACTCCCCAGCGCCAGACGTACGTGGCGCAGCCCCTTGTTCCGGACGATACACCACTTTCGTCACTCAGCGACATAGCTGCTCTACGCTCCGTCACCAAGAGGGGGGTCCTGGCCACCGGTCGCGCACGCTTCGTCGCCCAGCGTAGCGACGCGTGGCCCGGGAGTGCGGGACGCGCCGGCCTCAGTCCTTGATCAGGACGGTGTTGTGGACCTCCTCCCCCGCGGCGAACCGGGTGAGCTGGCGGGCCAGCAGCCGCTTCGCCCGGGGCTCGAACGCCGAGCTGCTGCCGCCCACGTGAGGGGTGATCAGGAGGTTCGGGGCGTGCCAGAGGGCGTGGCCGGCGGGCAGCGGCTCCGGCTCGGTGACGTCGAGCGCGGCGCGCAGCCGGCCGGACTCCAGTTCCGCCAGCAGGGCCGCGGTGTCGACGACCGGTCCGCGCGAGACGTTCACGAGGAGGGCGCCGTCCTTCATCCGCCCGAGGAAGGCGGCGTCGACGAGTCCCCGGGTGTCCTCGGTCAGCGGGGTGGTCAGGACGACGACGTCCGCGGCCGGGAGGAGTCCGGGGAGGTCGGCGAGGGCGTGGACCGGCCCGTGCGGGGCGGTGCGGGCCGAGCGCGCGACGCGGGTGACCGGCCCGCACTCGAAGGGGACGAGCCGGTCCTCGACGGCCGCGCCGATCGCCCCGTAGCCGACGATCAGGACGGACCGGTCGGCCAGGGCGTCGTAGAAGCCGCCGCGCCACTCCTCGCGGTCCTGGCCGCGCACCATGCCGGGGATGCCGCGCAGGGAGGCGAGGACGAGGGTGAGGGCGAGCTCGGCGGTGCTGGCCTCGTGGACGCCGCGGGCGTTGCACAGCCGTACGCCCGGGCGGAGGTCGCCGAGGCCGGGCAGGACGTGGTCGATGCCGGCGGTGAGGGTCTGCACCACCCGCAGGGCGGGCATCCGGGCGAGCGGGCGCAGGGTCACCTCCTGGGACTTCATGTAGGGGGTGACGTAGAAGACGCAGTCGGCCGGGTCGGCCGGAAAGGTGTCCTCGCCGTCCCACTGGCGGTAGCGGAAGCGGTCGGGGAGGCCGTCGATCTCTCCGGGCGGGAAGGGGAGCCAGACGTCCCCGGTCGTTGCAGTCATGATCCCGAGGCTATGCGAAGGGAATTGGATCAAGCCGTTAGTTTGAGGGCCGGACCGGGAGCGGGCCGGAAGGGGGACGCAGGGGTGGAGCGCAGGTCGATCGGGTCGGGACCGCTGACGGTGGGCGCCATAGGACTCGGCTGCATGCCGATGAGCTGGGCCTACGCGCCTTCGCGGCGGCGGGGCGAGGATTCGCTGCGGACCCTGCACACGGCGCTGGACCTCGGGGTGAACCTGCTGGACACGGCCGATCTGTACGGGCCCTACACCAACGAGCTGGTGCTGGGCCGGGTGCTGCGGGAGCGGCGGGCCGAGGCCTTCGTCTCCGCCAAGGTGGGGCTGCGGGCGGGCGAGGGGCACGTGGTGGCCGACGGGCGGCCGGGGTACGTGCGGCGGGCGTGCGACGCCTCGCTGCGGCGGCTGCGGACCGACGTCATAGACCTGTACCAGCTGCACCGGGTGGATCCGGAGGTGCCGGTGGAGGAGACCTGGGGCGCCATGGCGGAGCTGGTGCAGGCGGGGAAGGTGCGGGCGCTGGGCTTCTGCGCGCTGGGCGCGGGGGCCGGGCCGGGTGCGGGACGGCGCGGGGACCGGGGGTACCGGACGACGCTGCGGCAGCTGGAGCGGGTCCAGCAGGTGTTCCCGGTGACGGCGGTGCAGGCGGAGCTGTCGGTGTGGTCGCCGGAGGCGGCGTGGCAGCTGCTGCCGTGGTGCGCTGCGCGGGGTGTGGGGATGCTGGCGGCGATGCCGCTGGGCAGCGGGTTCCTGACCGGGACGCTGACGCCGGGGCAGGGTTTCGAGGAGGCGGACGTACGGGCGCGGCACCCGCGGTTCACGGCGCACGCGATGGCCTCCAACCAGGTGCTGGTGGCGGGGCTGCGGCGGGTGGCCCGGCGGCACGGGCCGGAGGTCACGGCGGCGCAGGTGGCGCTGGCCTGGGTGCTGGCGCAGGGGCCGCACGTGGTGCCGGTGCCGGGCGCGGAGCGGGCGCACTGGGCGGCGGAGAACGCCCGGGCGGCGGAGGTGCGGCTCACGGGCGCGGAGCTGGCCGAGATAGCGGCGCTGCCGACGGCGGTGGGAGCCTGGGACTAGGTACCCGTTTCCGCTGCCCGCCCCTCGGGTCCACTCGATCGGGTGTACGAGGGGCGGAACTTCGGGACCGGCCGGGTCTGTTGAGTGGGGTGAAGGGCAGGACTGGAGGCACCGGACAGGGGACGGACGACCGGAGGGGAGCGGGACGATGCGGTACGGGCAGTACGGGGATGACGGGCACGACGGGCAGTACGGGCGGTTCCACAGGGGCGGGGCGCTGCGGGGCCGGCCGGGGTACGGGGAAGGCCGCGCGCGGCGCCGGGGCGTGCTGGCGGGGCTCGCGCTGGCCGGGTGCGGCGCCCTGCTGGCGGCGGGCTGTTCCCCGCCGGGCGGCGAGCGGGCCGGGCCGGGCGGTTCCCCGCCGGGATCGCCCGCGGCCGGGGCGGCGTCCCCGGGGGCGTCGGGGCCGGCGGACGCGTCGGGGGCTCCCGCGAAGGGGTCGGTGACGGTGTCGGGCGAGGTCGCCAAGGGCCTGGAGTCCCCCTGGGGCGTGGCACCGCTGCCCGGCGGGGACCTGCTGGTCGCCTCCCGCGACAAGGGCACGGTCAGCCGGGTGCGGACGGACACGGGCGCGGTGACGCAGGTCGGCGAGGTGCCCGGGGTGGCCCCGGGCGGGGAGGGCGGCCTGTTGGGTCTCGCACTGTCCCCGGACTTCGCCTCGGACCGGATGGTCTACGCGTACTTCACGACCGAGTCCGACAACCGCATCGCCCGGATGCGGTACGACGAGCAGAGACCGGCCGGTCAGCAACTGGGCGCGCCCGACACGGTGTTGCGGGGGATCCCGAAGGGACTCATCCACAACGGCGGCCGGATCGCCTTCGGCCCCGACCGGATGCTCTACGCCGGCACGGGCGAGACGGGGAACACGGGGCTGGCCCAGGACAGGAAGTCGCTGGGCGGGAAGATCCTGCGGATGACGCCGGACGGGCGGCCGGCGCAGGGCAATCCGGAGGCCGGGTCGGTCGTCTACTCCTACGGGCACCGCAATGTGCAGGGCCTCGCCTGGGACAAGGACAAACGGCTCTGGGCGTCCGAGTTCGGCCAGCGCACCTGGGACGAGCTGAACCTCGTCGAGCCCGGGGGCAACTACGGCTGGCCGGAGGCGGAGGGGAAGGCCGGGAAGGCGGGGTTCCGTGATCCGGTGGCGGTGTGGAAGACGGACGAGGCCTCGCCGAGCGGGATCGCCTGGGCGGAGGGCTCGATCTGGATGGCCGGGCTGAAGGGCGAGCGGCTGTGGCGGATCCCGCTGAAGGGTGCCGCCGCCGCGGCGGAGCCGGAGGCGTTCCTCCAGGGGAAGTACGGCCGGCTGCGCACGGTGGTGCCCCTCGAAGGGGACCAGTTGCTGCTGGTCACGAGCGAGACGGACGGGCGCGGGTCGCCGGAGCCCGGCGATGACAGGATCCTGAGACTGACGGTGCGGTGACCTGAGCGGCTCCGGAGGGGGCGGAAGGCAGGGCGAGCGCGGTGTTCAACATGATCGAGGAACTCTTCAACCCGGGACGCAAGCACGCGCACGAGGAGAAGAAGCGGCTGGAGCTGTCCCGGACCGACGTCGGTGACGGCGATCCGGGACGGGGTCCCATAGACCTGGACTCCGGCAAGGTGCTCATACGCCCGGCCGACGCCCCCGAGCCGGGCGGGGCCGACGGGGGCGGGGAGCCCTAGCGGCGTCCTCCCGGGGCCGCGGGGGACGCCGCCGGGGCGAGCGGCGCGGTGAAGAGGTGCAGCCGGTGTGCGAGGGCCGCGGCCTCGCCCCGGCTCGCGACGCCGAGCTTGGCCAGGATGTTGGAGACGTGCACGCTGGCCGTCTTCGGGGAGATGAAGAGTTCCTCCGCGATCCGGCGGTTGGTGCTGCCGGCCGCGACGAGCCGCAGGACGTCCCGCTCGCGGCTGGTGAGCCCCAGGGCCTCGATGGGGTCGGTGTCCGGGACCGGTGCGGCCGGGTGGGCCTCCTCGGCGGTCAGCGGGAGCCGGGCGCGCTGGGCGAGCAGGGCCAGGTCCTCCCGGAGCCGCCGGGAGCCGAGCCGGTCGGCGGCGGCGTGGGCGTCGCGGAGCAGGTCGGCGGCGGTCTCGCGGTCCCCTCCCGAGACGAGCAGCGCCTCGGCGAGCCGGTGGCGGGCGCGGGCGAGCAGGTACGGGCGCTGGAGGGGGCGTGCGGCGGCCTCGACCGCGGTCCAGTCGGCGACGGTGTCCCGGGCCTCGGCGCGGAGCAGTTCGGCCCGCAGGTACTCGGCGTGCGCGACCCAGACGGGGACCGGGGTGGCCAGGGTCCGGGCGGCGGTGCGCAGCACTTCCAGGGCGGCGTCGCGTCCGGCGTCGGCCACGGGCAGGCCCCGGGCGTCCGCCTCGGACGAGGCGGAGGCCAGCAGCAGCGGCCAGGCGTAGCGGTGCTGGCCGAGCGGGAAGCCGTGGGCCACGGCGTCGGCGGTCTCGGCGCGGACGTCGGCGATGCGGCCCTCGCCGTCGGCCAGGCCGATGGCCAGCCGGTAGAGCGGGAGCCGGTGCTGGGGCTGGCGGTCGTGGGTGCCGAAGTGGGCGTGGGCGGCGGCGAGCTGCTGGGCGGCCTCGGCGAGTTCGCCGCGGGCCAGGGCGAGGTAGGCCAGGCGGGCGGAGGCGGAGCCGCGCGGGGCGGCGCTCTGGCCGACGCGCAGGGTGCGGCGGGCGGCCTCGGCCGCCTCGTCCCAGCGGCCGAGGCTGTACAGGCTCTCGGCCATGTTCCCGCAGACCCAGGCCTCGGTGTCCAGGAGCCGGGACCTGCTGACGAGTTCGACCCCTTGTTCGGCCAGTTCCACGGCTTCGCGGGACCGGCCCATGGCTTCGAGTTGAGAGGTGATGTTGACGTGAGCGCGACCCGCGACCACGGTGAGCCCGAGTTCGGTGGCGCGGTCCTTGACCGCGTGCAGTTCGGCGAGGCCGGTGGTGCCGTCGCCGGAGTCGGTGAGCAGGCAGCCGTAGGTGATCCGGGCGTTGAGTTCGGTCTCCTCGGCTCCGATCATGCGGGCGTACTCCACGGCCCGTTCGGCGGCGGCGAGGTTGCCGGGGCCCGGGTTGTGGAGCATGCCCCAGCCCGCGGCCCGGACGAGGACGTCGGCGTGCACCTGGGACGGGGGCAGCCCCTTGACCAGTTCCTGGGCCGTGGCGATCTCGTGCCAGCCGTCGCCCCGGCCGAGGTTGGCGACGAGGCGGGAGCGCTCGGTCCAGAACCAGGCGGCGCGCAGCGGGTCCTCGCCGTCCTCGTCGAGGGTGCGCAGGGCCAGTTTGGTGAGTTTCAGGGCGCGTTCGCGTTCGCCGCCGAAGCGGGCGGCGACGGTGGCCTCGGCGAGCAGGTCGAGGCGCTGGAGCGGGGTGGTGGCGGGGTCGCAGCCGCAGGGCGGGTAGACCTCGGTGTAGTCGGCGGGGCGCAGGCCGGCGCGGACCTCGCCGGGGGTGCTGTCCCACAGGTCCATGGCCCGTTCCAGCAGGCTGAGCTGCTCGGAGTAGGCGTGCCGGCGGCGGGCGGTGACGGAGGCGGCGAGGACCGCGGGCAGGGCCTTGGCGGGGTCGTTGGCCGCGTACCAGTAGTTGGCCAGCCGGATGAGCCGCTCTTCGGCGCGAACCAGGGACGCGTCGTCCTCCACGGCCTCGGCGTAGCGGCGGTTGACGCGGGCGCGCTCGCCGGGCAGCAGGTCGTCGCTGACGGCCTCGCGGACCAGCGAGTGGCGGAAGCGGTAGCCGTCGCCGTCGCTGGTGGCGAGGAGGATGTTGGCGCCGACCGCGGCGCGCAGGGCTTCGATGAGTTCGTCCTCGCCGAGCCGGACGACGGCGCGCAGCAGGGCGTACTCGACGGTGGAGCCGCCTTCGGCGACGATGCGCACCACGCGCTGGGCGGCGTCGGGCAGTACCTCGACGCGGACGAGCAGGAGGTCGCGCAGGGATTCGGTGAGGCCGGTGCGGCAGCCGCTCTCCTGGGAGGCGACGAGTTCCTCGACGAAGAAGGCGTTGCCGTCGGAGCGGTCGAAGACGGAGTCGACGAAGCTCTCCTCGGGCTGCGAGGCGAGGATCCCGGCGAGCTGGCGGCGCACCTCGGCCCGGTTGAAGCGGGGCAGTTCGATGCGGTGGACGGTGCGGAGCCGGTCGAGTTCGGCGAGCAGCGGGCGCAGCGGGTGGCGGCGGTGGACGTCGTCGGCGCGGTAGGTCGCGACGAGGACGAGCCGGCCGCGGGCGAGGGTGCGGAAGAGGTAGGCGAGCAGGTGCCGGGTGGAGGTGTCCGCCCAGTGGAGGTCTTCCAGGACGAGCACGACGGTGCGGTCGGCGGCGAGGCGTTCCAGCATCCTGGCGGTGAGTTCGAAGAGCCGGGCGGTGCTCTCCTCGTCGTGGGGGCCGCGGGGGGTCTCGCCGAGTTCGGGGAGGATGCGGGCGAGTTCGTCCTCCTGGCCGGCGGCGGCTTCGGCCAGTTCGCCGGGGAGCAGGCGGAGCAGGGTGCGCAGGGCAGTGGAGAAGGGGGCGAAGGGAAGTCCCTCCGCCCCGATCTCCACACAGCCTCCGACCGCCACCACGGCGCCGCGGCGGGCGGCCTCCGTGAGGAACTCCTCGGTCAGGCGGGTCTTGCCGACTCCGGCTTCTCCGCCGATGAGCAGGGCCTGCGGCTCCTGGGCGGCGGCGCGCCCCAGGGCGTCGACGAGGGCGGCCAGTTCGTCGGCTCGGCCGACGAACACCGGGCTGACAGATCTGGTCTCCACGCCGCCGAGCATCGCACACAGGTCCGGTCCGGCGGCAGTCGTTATCGCTGCGCTTGTCATCTCGCCTCGGCTCCCGTGGTCCGCGACGCGGGTTACGCGGCGCGGGTGAAGAGGCCGCGGTGGCGACTCACCGTCCTTTCGGATTCCTGGCTCCGAGAGGTGCGGGCGGCCTTCTTGGCCTCCCTGACGGCCCGGTACCGGTCGGCCTCGCGGATGAGGTCGGCGCGGCGGGCGGTGGCGATCTCGTACTCGAACATCTCGTTCTCCCTGGTTGCTTTCTCGGGCACCTCGTTCGGTGTGATCCAAGATTCGCGTCCCAGAGGGGTGCGGCACATGGGGCTCATGCCGCATCTCCGCGGTGCCGGGGGCCTTAGGCCGGGGTCCGGGGGGCCTGAGTCGGCCTGGGGCGGCCTAAGGCGGGGCGGGAGATCGCGTAAGGCGGTGCCTACTGGGCGGCCGTGGGGAGCGGGAAGAGCAGGTCGAAGTACATGAGGCCGAAGAGCAGGACCCCGAGGAGGCCGAGGGCCACGGCGGCCCAGGAGACGGAGCGGACCCAGGCGGGGTGGACCCGGCCGGGGGTGCCGAAGGCGGGCCCGGCGAGGACGAGGGTGGCGAGGAGGAGGGCGAGGGTGGACAGGACACCGTTGACGAGGGCGGTGGTGTGCCAGGCGTCGCCGTACAGGGCGGCGATCTTCTCCTTGGCGGTGGTCGCGCTGACCGACTCGATCTGGCCTATGAGCGTCTGGCGTTCGGCAGCGACGCGCGAGACCCAGCTGCCGCTGAGGGCGACGAGGCCCAGGCCCGCGGCGACGACGGCGGATGCGGCGGCTCCGACGCCGGTGCTCCGCTCGGGGAGGTCCTCGGCGTCGTCGTCCGTCTCGTCGGCGTCGTCGGCCTCTTCGGCGCCGGCGGTGTCCTCGGCGGTGCGGGCCTGCTCGGCGTCGAGGTCCGCGGCGGGTTCGGCGGCTGCCGTCCCGGGGGTGGCCGCCTTGTCCTCGGGGGCGTCCGCGTCCGCGTCGGGGGCGGTCGGGACGGGGGTCTTCGTGGTGTCCATGCCGGGCACCGTAGGCGGCGTTTCTGAGAGGTTCCTGAGAGGTGGGGGCGGGCTCCGGCGCCGGTGGGCCGCGGGCCCCGGGCGGGGCCCGCGGCGGTGGCTACGCCTGGCGGGCGGCGGCCCGTTCGTGGGCGAGGACGGCCCAGACCTCGGTGTCCTGGCGGACGCCGCGGTGGAGGTGGTTCTGCCGCATGACGCCGTCCCGGGTCAGTCCGAGGCGCTGGGCGGCGGCGATGCTCTTCTCGTTGCCGGCGGCCACGTGCCATTCCACGCGGTGCATGCCGCGTACGTCGAAGGCCCAGTCGATCAGGATCCGGCAGGCCTTGGTGACCAGGCCCCGGCCGGCCCCGGCGGGCTCCAGCCAGCAGCCGACCTCGCAGTTGCCCGCGTCGGCGTCGAAGGTCCGGAAGAGGACCCCGCCGACGAGGGTGCCCTCGACGCGGATGCCGTAGAGCCGGGCGCCGTCCCTGGCGGCCTCCTCCGCCTTGGAGCCGAGCAGGTGCCGCGCCGACGCGAGGTCGGTGACGCGGTCCGGGAGGCCGATGAACCGGCCGATGAACTCGCGGCCCCGGTCCATGTGCGCCAGGAACTCCTCGGCGTGCCACACCTCCAGCGGGAACAGCTGGGCGTCGTCGGCCAGGTCTATCGCGAACATCTGTGCTTCCTTACGGCTCGTGACCGGTCAGCGGGGCGTGCGGGCCGGCTCGGCGTGGTCCGCCTCCGGCCGCTGCGACGGAAGTGTCGCACGGGGTGCGACCCGCTCCGGCGGCTCGATGCTGATGCGGGGCAGCCGGCGGTCGAGCCAGGCGGGGATCCACCAGTTGGCGCCACCGAGCATGTGCATGAGGGCGGGGACGAGCAGGGTGCGCAGGACGAAGGCGTCGAGCGCGACGGCGGCGGCGAGCGCGATGCCGAACATCGCGATGAGCCGGTCGCCGCTGAGGACGAAGGCCAGGAAGACGGAGATCATGATGACGGCCGCCGAGTTGATCACCCGGCTGGTCTCGGCGAGGCCCACGCGGACGGCCCGCCGGTTGTCGCCGGTCTCCAGCCACTCCTCGTACATCCGGCTGACCAGGAAGACCTGGTAGTCCATGGAGAGCCCGAAGAGCACCGACACCATGATCACCGGCAGGAAGGGCTCGATCGGCCCGGCGCTGCCCAGGCCCAGCGGCTCGCTCCCCCAGCCCCACTGGAAGACCGCGACGACGACGCCGAAGGAGGAGGCGACGGCGGCGACGTTCATGGCGGCGGCCTTGAGCGGTATGCCGATGGACCGGAAGGCGAGCAGCAGCAGGACGCAGCCGAGCGCGATGACCACCCCGACGAAGAGCGGCAGCTTGCCGACGATCACCTCGGCGAAGTCGTCGTAGCCGGCCGTCACCCCGCCGACGTGGGCGTCCATGGTGCTGCCGTGGGCGGCGCGGGGGATGACGTCCCGGCGCAGGGTGTCGACCAGTTCGCTCGTGGCCCTGGACTGGGGGGCGGAGTCGGGGACGACGGTGAGGACGGCGGTGTCCCCGCTGCGGTTGAAGGCGGCCGGGCCGGCGGAGGCGACGCCCTCGGTGCCGTGCAGGGCTTCCGTCAGCCGTTCGAAGGCGACGCGGTCGCCCGCGCCGTCGAGCCGGGCGACGACGCTGAGCGGGCCGTTCATACCGGGCCCGAAGCTGTCGGCCAGCAGGTCGTAGGCCTTGCGGGTGGTGGAGGCGGCCGGGTTGTTGCCCTGGTCGGAGGTGCCGAGGTGGAGCGAGAGGGTCGGCAGTGCGAGCACGGCCATCACCAGGGCCGCGACCAGTCCGAGCAGTTTGGGGTGGCGCTCGACGAAGGCCGACCAGCGGGCGGCGAAGCCGGTGGGCGGCTGGGGCCGGGGGCCCTCGGCGGCGAGCCTGCGCCGTTCGCGGCGCGAGAGGGCCCGCATGCCGATGTACGAGAGGAGGGCGGGCAGCAGGGTGACGGAGGCCGCCACGGTGAGCACCACGGTGAGGGAGGCGGCTATCGCGACGCCGTCGAGGAAGTTCAGCCGCAGCACCAGCATGCCGAGCAGGGCTATGCAGACGGTGGCACCGGCGAACACGACGGCCCGGCCGGTGGTGGCGACGGCGTTCGCGGCGGCTTCCTCGACGGTGAGGCCGCGCGCCAGTCCCTTGCGGTGCCGGGTGACGATGAACAGGGCGTAGTCGATGCCGACGCCGAGGCCGACGAGGGTGCCCAGCATCGGGGCGAAGTCGGCGACGGGCATGGCGTGCCCGAGGAGGGTGATGCCGAAGTAGGCGCTGCCGACGCTGACGAGGGCGGTCGCGATGGGCAGCAGGCTCGCGGCGAGGGAGCCGAAGGCGAGGAAGAGGACCACGGCGGCGATGCCGACGCCGATGACCTCGGCGAGGTGGGCGCTGGGCGCCTCGGTGAGGCCGATGGCGCGGCCGCCGAGTTCGACCTGGAGGCCGTCGGCCTGGGTGGCGGGGTTCTTCGCGGTGTCGACGACGGCCTTGGCCCGGGCCTTGGGTACGGAGTCGGCCGGCCGGTCGAAGGTGACCACCGCGTAGGCGGTGCGGCCGTCGGGGCTGATCTGCGCGGCGCCTGCGGGGCCCGGTTCGTAGGGGCCGGCGACGGATGCGACCCCGGGCAGGGCGGCGACGGCGTCCAGGGCGCGGGTCATGCGCTGTTGTATCTCGGGGGTGCGTACCGTCCGGTGGTCCGGGGCCCGCCACACGATGGTGTCGGTGTCGCCGCCCTGGCCCGGGAAGCCCTCGCGCAGCAGGGTGTGGGCCTTGGCGGACTCCGTGCCGGGGACCTCGTAGTCGTTGGAGAACGCATTGCCGGCCGCTCCGGCCGCCGCGGCGGCCCCGCCGAGGGCGAGCAGCCAGATCAGGACGGTCACCAGCCGGTGCCGCAGGCACCACCGTGCGATTGCTGCCAACGGACGTGCTCCCTGGTGGTTCGGATCTTCACCGGGAGGTAGCCCGACGCAAAGAACTCATGAACTCGTGAACTCGTGAAGGTTCGGCCGCGAGGTCCACCGCGGCCAGGGTGGTCTACACCTCGATTGACACGATTCCAGCCTTTCGTGATCGTTGGCTGGTTTCGTGTGCATCGTCACAGGCATGTGGCGGGATGGGGGACCTTGGTCACTGGTGCTCGGGGGCGGAAGGCTCGTCGGCCCGGTAGCCGGGGAGCGAGGGCCAGCGCACGGTGAGGACCACCGAGTCCTCCTCCGCGTACCAGGAGTGGTCGACCCCGCGCCCCCAGACCACGTAGTCCCCCTGCTCGGCGAGGACCACGGTGCGGCCGGGGAACTCCAACCGGAACCGGCCGCTGACGAGCACCTGGAGGGCGGTGCGGCGCTCGCCGGTCACCCACCGGTCGCGCTCCTCGCCCTTGGGGTGGACCCCCCACTTGATCTCGACGTCCTCGCTGTGGCGGGGATCGCCGGGGCTCTTGAAGTGGCCGAGCAGCCAGCCCCGGTCGGCGGCGGCGTCGGGAGTGGCCTTGCCCGTGTAGATGGCGGAGTCGTCAGTCACGGTGTGAGGCTAATGCAGTTGTACGCACGACCCCTCAGCTGGTCAGCTGGCCGGCATGACGATGGATCACGATGCACTGCTGAAGGTGCGCGACCGCTACGACGCCGAGATGCGGCGCGACGCGCAGCCCGACGCCGCGCACGCGCGGGTGGAGCGGGCGGGCCGGGTCGTACGCCAGACCGTGCCGGGGCTCGGCTGGAACGGCGTGCTCTGGTCGGACCTCGACGAGGACACGGCGGACGCGGAGATCGCGGCGCAGGTCGCGCACTTCGGGGCGCGCGGGGAGGAGGACGGCGGGCCGGAGTTCGAGTGGAAGCTGTACTCCCACGACCGCCCGGCGGACCTCGGGGACCGGCTGCGCGCGGCGGGCTTCGTGCCGGAGGCACCGGAGACGCTGGTGGTGGCGCGCACGGCCGACCTCGCCGCCCTGCCGGTGGAGCCGCCGGAGGGGATCACCCTGCGAGTGGTGACGGACGAGGCGGGGGTGGACCTGATGATGGAGGTGCACCACCGCGCCTTCGGCACCGAGCGCCCCCGGATCCGGGAGCAGATGCTGACGCTGCTGCGGGACGAGCCGGACACCATCGAGGCCGTGCTGGCGATGGCCGGGGACGTCCCGGTCAGCGCGGCCCGGATGGAGATGCGGCCGGGCAGCGCCTTCGCCGGCCTGTGGGGCGGCGGCACCGCACCGGAGTGGCGCGGCCGCGGGATCTACCGCCTGCTGGTGGCCCACCGCGCCCGGGTCGCGGCGGCCCGGAACATCCCGTACCTCCAGGTCGACGCCTCGGACGACAGCCGCCCGATCCTGGAGCGCCTGGGCTTCGGCGTGCTCGGCGTGACGACCCCTTACATCTGGCAGGGCACCCACTCCTGATCCGGGAGGATCTCGGCATGCAGAACACAGAACGCGTCGCGCCGCCGCTGACCGGCGGGGAGCGCGAGACGCTCCGGGCCTATCTCGACTTCCAACGGGCCACCCTCGCCTGGAAGTGCGAGGGCCTCGGCGACGAGGAGTTGCGACGGCAGGCGTCGCCGCCGTCCACCCTGTCCCTGCTGGGGCTGGTGCGGCACATGGCCGAGGTGGAGCGGCAGTGGTTCCGGCGCACGCTGGGCGGCGCCGACGTGCCGCACCTGTGGTCCGACGACCACGACTTCCAGGCCGCGTACGACGCCACGACCGCGACCCGCGCCGAGGCGTTCGCCGCGTGGGAGGCGGAGGTGGAGCACTCCCGCGCGGTCGAGGCCGCCGCCGAGTCCCTGGAGGTGACGGTGCACGTCGCCAGGTGGGAGCAGGAGGCCTCGCTGCGCCTGGTGATGCTCCACATGATCAACGAGTACGCCCGCCACAACGGCCACGCGGACTTCCTCCGCGAGGCCGTCGACGGCACGGTCGGCGCGTAGGCCCTGCCCGGGCGGTCTCCGCGGGCCCACGCCGCCCCGACAGGGCCGGCCGGGCGGCACACCGGACGGGGCGCGGGAGGGTCCTAGGCCGCGCGCCAGTAGCCCAGGCTGTTGACGCGCTGCTTCGGCAGGCCCAGTTCCTTCTTGAGGTATCCCGCCAGGTCCCGGGTGGTGGCCGTGTCGCAGGCCAGCCAGACGTACGCGTCGGCCGGGTCCGGGCCCAGCAGCTCCGGCAGTTCGGCCCGCACCCGCCGGGCCAGCGCCGACCCGTCGCGCGCCACCCGCCGGACGTCGTGCCGGTCCGGGTCGGCGCGTACGGGCAGGTCGGCGTCGGAGTCGTGCTGGGTCTCGAACCAGATGACGGCCGGGGTGCGCGGGTAGGCGTCCAGCAGGGAGTTGACGGCCGGCAGCGAGGCCGGGTCGCCGATCACCAGCAGCCGCTCCGGCTCCGGGTCCGGCGCCGTGAAGCCGGTGCCCTGGACGGTGGCCTCCAGGGTGTCCCCCGGCGCGGCCGTGCGCGCCCACCGGCTGGCCAGCCCGTCGTGGAGGGCGAACTCGAAGGCGAAGGTCCCGGCCGCCGGGTCGGGGTCGACCAGCGTGTAGGCCCGCTGGTGCGGGCGGCTGCCGCCCTGGAACCAGACCCGGACCCACATGGTCGGGTGCAGGGAGGGGCCCGCGGCGGCCAGCAGCCCGCCGTCGCTGAAGCGGATCCGGCGGAAGTGTTCGGTGACCTCCTCCACCCCGGTCACCGTGAACGTGAAGTCCTTGCCGCGCAGCAGCTTGAGGACCACGCCCTCCCAGCCCTTGCCGACCGCCATGTCCGACCCTCCCCCTGACACCCTTATAGTAAGGCCAGCCTAACCTAAGACGCCCGGGGAGACGTGAGCAGCGTGACTACAGAGCCCTATGAGGTCTACCGCGACAGCTGGGGCATCCCGCACCTGCGCGCGTCCGACCCGACCCGCCTCTCCTACGCCCAGGGCCGGACCACCGCCCTCGACCGGGCGTGGCAGCTCGAAGTGGAACGGCACCGCGCCCAGGGCTCCAGCGCCGCCTTCCTCGGCGCCGACTGCGTCCCCTGGGACCGCTTCGCCCGCCAGGCCCGCCTCGACGACACCGCCCGCCGCTGCCACGAGGCCCTCGACCCCGAGACCGCCGCCTGGCTGCGCGCCTACGTCGACGGCGTCAACTCCGGTCTCGCCGAAGGCGCGGCCCGCGACGAGCGCTTCGCCCGCACCGGCCACACCCCCGCCCCCTGGGAGCCCTGGGTCCCGCTGTCGATCTGGATCGCCACCCACATCCTCTTCGCCGGGTTCGCCACCAAGCTCTGGCGCGAGCGCGCCGCCCGCGTCCTCGGCGACGGCGCCGCCACCCTCTTCGCCACCGACGGCCCCGGCACCGCCGGCAGCAACGGCTGGCTGGTCCCGGGCGACCGGACCGCCACCGGCGCGGCGATCATCGCGGGCGACCCGCACCGGTTCATCGAAGACCCGGGCGTCTACCAGCAGATACGCCTCTCCTGCCCCGAGTACGACGTCCTCGGCCTGGCCGTCCCCGGCGTCCCCGGCCTCGCGCACTTCGGCCACACCGGCAGCGCCGCCTGGGCCATCACCAACGCCATGGCCGACTACCAGGACCTCTACGCCGAGCGGCTGCGCCCGGCCGGCGACGGCCTGGAGGCGCTCGGCCCCGACGGCTCCTGGGAGCCCGTCGCCCGGCACACCGAGACCATCGCCGTGGCCGGCGCCGCCGACGTCGAGGTGGAGGTCCTGGAGACCCCGCGCGGCCCGCTCGTCGTCCACGGCGACGCCGACGGCCTCGTCCCCGACGGCGCCGACGCCCTCGCCCTGCGGTACCCGCCGCGCGTCCGCCGCGACCTGGGCTTCGCCGCACTGCCCGCCCTGCTCCGCGCCCGCACCGTCGCCGACGTCGACCGCGCCCTCGACGGCTGGGCCGAACCGGTCAACGTCGTCCACGCCGCCGACTCCGAGGGCGGCCTGCTGCACCGCGTCGCCGGAGCCGTCCCGCTGCGCGACGCCGCGAACCGGCTCCGTCCGGTGCCCGCCTGGGACGCCCGGCACGCCTGGCAGGGCTGGGCGGCCACCCCCGCCGAGCCGGTCCAGGGCTTCGCGGTCATGGCCAACGCGCGCGGGATCGCGTCCCCGCTCGGCGTGGAGTTCGCGCCCCCGCACCGCGCCGACCGGATCCGCGAGCTGCTCAGCGGCTCGGCGGACTGGTCCCCGAAGGCCATGGCCGACGTGCACGCCGACACCTACCTGGCCTCCGCCGGACCGCTGCTCGCCCTGCTGCCCGCCCCCGAGGGCCTCTCCCCCGCCGCCGCCCGGCTCCGGGAGCGGCTCCTCGCCTGGGACCGGCACATGGCGGCCGACAGCACCGACGCCGCCGCCTTCGCCGCCTTCCGGAGCGCGACCGTACGCCGCCTGGCCGCCGACCCCGTCTTCGCCGGCCTGGCCCCGGCCCCCGCCGGCCCGGAGGTCTTCCACCCCTGGCTGTACCTCCTGCCCCGCGTCGGCTACGCCCTGGAGGGCCTGCTGACCACCCCCCTCCTCCCGGGCCTCGACCGCGCCGCGCACGTGCGCGCCGCCCTGGAGGAGACGGCCGGGGCCGGCGCCCACGACACCCCCTGGTCCCGCCTCCACCTCCTCGCGCCCTGGTCGGCGCTGCCGGACCCGGACGCCGAGTGGCCGGGCCTGGGCGGCGACCACGACTGCGTCAACGCCACCTCCTCCGTGCCCGGGTTCACCGACCGCGCCGCCCGCGCCTCCGCGGCCCGCTACGTCTGGGACCTGGCCCGCCGCGAGGACAGCCTCTGGGCGGTCCCGCTGGGCGCGGACGGCGTCAACGGCTCCCCCCACCACCGCGACCAGCTGCCCCTCTGGGCGCGCTGCGAACTCGTCCCCGTCGTCACCGACTGGGCCCGCCTCACCAAGGAATCCGCATGAGAACCGGCTCCGCCGCCGCCCCCGCGTCCACCCGTACGCCCGTCCACACGCAGCACGTCGAGGGCTTCGGGACGGTCACCATCACCCCCGTCGACCCCGCCGCCGACTCCGCACTGCTCCACTCCTGGGTCACCGAGGAGCGGGCGCGCTTCTGGGGCATGGCCGAGGCCAGCCGCGAACTGGTCCAGGAGATCTACGAGGACGTCGACCGCCGCACCACGCACCACGCGTTCATGGTCCGCCGCGACGGCGAGCCCGTCGCGCTCTTCCAGACGTACGAGTGCGCCGAGGACCGGGTCAGCGAGTGCTACGAGGTCCAGCCCGGGGACGTCGGCGTGCACCTGCTGATCGGCCCCAGCCAGGGCGGGGTCCAGCACGGCTTCACCGGCGCCCTGATGACGGTCTTCATCGCCTACGTGTTCTCCGACCCGGCCGCCCGCCGCGTCGTCGGCGAGCCGGACGCCCGCAACGCCAAGGCCATCGCCCTGCTGGAGCGGACCGGCTTCGAGCTCGGCCCCGAGGTCGAACTGCCGGAGATCGACCTGCCCGAGGTCTACCTCCCGGCGAAGCCGGCCCGCCTCGCCTTCCTCAGCGCGCCGGACGCCCGCTGAGGAACTCCGTGACCAGGGCGGCCCATTCCGCCGGGCGCTCGGCGAACGGGAGGTGCCCGGTGGGCAGTTCCGCGCGCCGGGCGCCCGGCAGGGCGTCCGCCAGCTCCCGCTGGGCCGCCCTCGGCACGAGCCGGTCCCGGGTCGTCTCGACGACCAGGACCGGTACGCCGATCCCCGCGAGTTCCGCGCGCAGGTCCGCACCCTTGATCAGGGCGGCCTGGTCCCCGCTCCCGGGCGGCACCGTGGACGCGGTCCCCCGCACCGCGTCCTCCAGCTGCCCGGGGCTCAGCGCCTCCAGCTGCTCCTCACTGAGCACGAGCGGTACGAGGAGCCGCGCGAGCAGCTCGTTCTCCCCGCGCCGGCCGAGCTCCGACCACAACTCCCCCACCAGCCCGAAGCCGTGCCCGGCCCGCGCGAAGCTCGCGGTGAGCACGAGCGCGGTGACCCGCTCCGGGTACCGGGTGGCGACCCGGACGGCCACGTTCCCGCCGAGCGAGTAGCCGAGCACCGCGAACCGCTCCAGCCCTTCGGCGTCGGCGGCGGCCACCAGCTGGTCGGCCAGCTCGTCGAGGCTCAGCGGCTCCCCGGACTTCGGGGTGGCCCCGGCCCCGGGGTAGTCGACGCCGACGACGCTGTGCCGGGCGGCGAGCGCGTCCAGCAGCGGCCCGAAGTTGGCCTCCACAGACCCGCCCGCCCCGTGGGCCAGCAGCAGGCCGGGCCCGCCGCTCTCCGTGCGGACGGTGCGGGCGTAGTGGGCCCGGTGGGCCGTGGACGTGGTCGCGGACATGTCGATCCCCCAACTCTTTCCGTAGCGGTCGCTACAGAAAGAAACCTACCCGATTTAACTAGCGAGCGCTACAGAAGTTCGCCCGCCCCGGACACCACCACGCCGAAGAGGTCCGCGATCGTGGTGAGGGCGGCCGCCTGAAGGGTCCCGGCGGGCAGGACCGTCCCGTCCGGGGCGGCCAGGGCGCGGGTGGCGGTGGCCTCGGCGACCACGGTGGGCCGGTAGCCGCGGTAGAAGGCGCCCTCCGCGGTGAAGGTGACGCACATGTGCGTCATGAACCCGGCCAGCACCAGGTCCTTCCCGCTGCCCGCGCCGAAGCCCAGGCCGGTGAGGACCTTCTCCAGCTCGGTGCCGTGGAAGGCGTTCGGAGCCTGCTTGACCACCACCGGCTCGCCCTCGGCCGGGGCGACCTCGTCGCTGATGGCGCCGATCCGGGCGCGGATGTCGTAAGGGGTGCCCTCGCCGCCGTCGTTGACGACGTGCACCACCGGCGCACCGGCCGCCCGGGCGCGCTCCAGCAGCCGGGCGCCCGCGGCGAGCGCCTCCTCCGCGCCGTCCAGGGTCATCACGCCATCCCGGTAGGTGTTCTGGAAGTCGATCATCACCAGGACGGAGTCCGCCAGCCGGGCCGGGCGCCCGTCCAGCCCGCTCACCTCGCGCAGGGTCGCGGAAGAGACGCTCGCGCTCGCGTTCGCATTCGTGCTCGCGTTCGTGGTCGTGGTCGTGTTCGTGCTCATGGAAAACCTTCCTGAAGGGATGAATTGCACGGAAGAGGGCATGGCGGAGCCGCCCCTCCTCCTCCAACGGGTCGGGTGCGCTCAGCCGGCCTGCGTACGGAACCGGCGGCGGTAGGCCGCCGGGGTCGTGGCGAGCTGCCGGCGGAAGGCCCGGTGCAGGGTCTCCGCCGAGCCGAGACCGGCCGCGGCCGCGACCTGGTCGAGCGGGCTGTCGGTGGTCTCCAGCACGCGCCGGGCCACCTCGATGCGGGCCGCTTCGACGTAGGCGGCGGGACTGGTGCCGGTCTCCTGGGTGAAGACGCGGGCGAAGTGCCGCTCGCTCAGGCACATCCGGGCCGCGAGGGCCGGTGCGGACAGGTCCGCGTCGAGGTGGTCGGCGATGTACAGCCGCAGGTCGTCGATGTCGCGCCGGCCGGCGGCCGGGCGGCTGAGCGGCACCGAGAACTGGCTCTGGCCGCCCTGCCGCTTGAGGTACATCACCAGCTGCCGGGCCACCGCCAGCGCGGTCTGCTCGCCCAGGTCCTCCGCGACGAGGGCCAGCGCCAGGTCCAGACAGGCGCTGATCCCGGCCCCGGTCCACAGCCGGCCGCGGTCGGTCCGTACGAAGATCGGATCGGGGTCGACCGCGACCTCCGGATGCTCGGCCGCCAGCTGGGCGGCGGTCGACCAGTGGGTGGTCGCCGTCCGCCCGTCCAGCAGCCCGGCCGCCGCCAGCAGGTGCGCCCCCACGCACACCGACGCCACCCGCCGGGCGTGCGGGGCGGTCTCCCGCACCCACGCCACGACGGCGTCGTCGATCCGGGCGACCGGTCCGGCCTCGGTCATGTCGACCGCGCCGGGCACCAGCAGGGTGTCCACCCGCCCGCCGACCTCGCCGAAGGCGGTGTCGGCGAGCAGCCGCACCCCGGCCGAGGTCCGCACCGGTCCGGCCGCGGGCCCCGCGAGGGTGACCTCGTAACCGGCCCGCCCGCCGGTCTCCCGGTTGGCCAGGGCGAAGACCTCGGCCGGGCCGGTGACGTCGAGGAGGTCGACATCGGGGAAGACCGCGATGACGACCCGGTGCTCAGTGGGCATGACCCCATCCTCACGCGGCCCCGGCATGGCGGCAATGACGATTCCCCGTCACATCCGGACACGGCGCCGGCGGCCGCGCCCGGACACGGCGAAGGCCCCGCACCGGCATCCGGTGCGGGGCCTTCGTCAGCGACTGGCCGGGGGTCAGCCCTCGACGCCGAGGCGCTCCAGGATGAGCTCCTTGACGCGGGCCGCGTCGGCCTGGCCGCGGGTGGTCTTCATGACCGCGCCGACCAGGGCGCCGACGGCGGCGACCTTGCCGCCGCGGATCTTGTCGGCGATGGCCGCGTTGCCCGCGATGGCCTCGTCCACGGCCGCGCCCAGCGCGCCCTCGTCCGAGACGACCTTCAGGCCGCGCTTGTCGACGACCTCGTCCGGGGTGCCCTCGCCGCCGAGGACGCCCTCGATGACCTGGCGCGCCAGCTTGTCGTTCAGGTCGCCGGCCGCGACCAGGGCCGCGATCCGGGCCACCTGGGCCGGGGTGATCGGCAGTTCGTCGACCGAGACGCCCTGCTCGTTGGCGTTGCGGGCCAGCTCGCCCATCCACCACTTGCGGGCGGCGGTGGAGTCGGCGCCCTCCTCGATGGTGGCGACGATGGAGTCCACCGCACCGGCGTTGAGGATCGACTGCATGTCGTGCTCGCTGACGCCCCACTCCTCGCGGAGGCGGTTGCGGCGCACGCGCGGCATCTCCGGCAGCCCGGCGCGCAGCTCCTCGACCCAGGCACGGGCCGGGGCGACGGGGACCAGGTCCGGCTCGGGGAAGTAGCGGTAGTCCTCGGCGTTGTCCTTGATGCGGCCGGCCGTGGTGGAGCCGTCCTCCTCGTGGAAGTGCCGGGTCTCCTGCACGATCGAGCCGCCCGACGAGAGCACCGCCGCGTGGCGCTGGATCTCGAAGCGGGCCGCGCGCTCGACGGAGCGCAGCGAGTTGACGTTCTTCGTCTCCGAGCGGGTGCCGAATTCCTTCGTCCCGTTCGGGCGCAGCGACAGGTTCACGTCGCAGCGCATCTGGCCCTTGTCCATACGGGCCTCGGAGACGTCGAGCGCCTTGATGACCTCGCGCAGCTCGGCCACGTACGCCTTGGCGACCTCGGGGGCCCGCTCGCCCGCGCCCTCGATGGGCTTGGTGACGATCTCGATGAGCGGGATGCCTGCGCGGTTGTAGTCCAGCAGGGAGTGGGACGCGCCGTGGATACGGCCGGTGGCGCCGCCGACGTGCAGCGACTTGCCGGTGTCCTCCTCCATGTGGGCGCGCTCGATCTCCACGCGGAAGATCTCGCCGTCCTCCAGCTGGACGTCCAGGTAGCCGTTGAAGGCGATGGGCTCGTCGTACTGGGAGGTCTGGAAGTTCTTCGGCATGTCCGGATAGAAGTAGTTCTTCCGGGCGAAGCGGCACCACTCGGCGATCTCGCAGTTCAGCGCGAGGCCGATCTTGATGGCGGACTCGACGCCGATCGCGTTGACGACCGGGAGCGAGCCGGGCAGACCGAGGCAGGTCGGGCAGGTCTGCGAGTTGGGCTCGGCGCCCAGCTCGGTGGAACAGCCGCAGAACATCTTGGTCTTGGTGCCGAGCTCGACATGGACCTCAAGGCCCATGACGGGGTCGTACGACGCGAGGGCGTCCTCGTACGACAGCAGTTCGGTGAAGGTGGTCACGGTGAAACTTTCCCTCTCAGCCCAGCAGGACGTCGTCGTCGCCGAGGCGCTTCAGCTCGCGGTACAGGATCGCGAGGCCGGTGACGATGGCGGCGGCGGACACAACGGCGTCGACGAGCTTCAGCGTGTCGTGCTCGGTGCGGGCCTTGCGGGCCTGCTTGATCACGCTGACGGCACCGAAAGCGGTGGTGCCGATCGACAGGTAGGTGCCGGACTTGGACTTCTTGAAGCCCTTGGCCTTGGACAGTGCACTGGAACTCACAGGGACGGAGCCTCCTCAAGCAGCGGGTGGCCCCAGCGCTCGACGAAGGCTGCCTCGACGGCGGCACCGACCTTGTACAGGCGGTCGTCCTTCATCGCCGGGGCGATGATCTGCAGCCCGACCGGGAGACCGTCCTCCGGTGCCAGGCCGCAGGGCAGCGACATGGCGGAGTTGCCGGCCAGGTTGGTCGGGATGGTGCACAGGTCCGCGAGGTACATCGCGAGCGGGTCGTCGGTGCGCTCACCGATCGCGAAGGCGGTGGTCGGGGTCGTCGGGGAGACGATCACGTCGACCTGCTCGAAGGACTTCTCGAAGTCCTTGGTGATGAGCGTGCGGACCTTCTGGGCGGAGCCGTAGTACGCGTCGTAGTAGCCGGAGCTGAGCGCGTACGTGCCGAGGATGATGCGGCGCTTGACCTCGTCGCCGAAGCCGGCCTCACGGGTCAGGGCGGTGACGTCCTCGGCGGACTTGGTGCCGTCGTCGCCGACGCGCAGGCCGTAGCGCATGGCGTCGAAGCGGGCCAGGTTGGAGGAGGCCTCGGACGGCGCGATCAGGTAGTACGCGGCCATGGCGAGGTCGAAGGACGGGCAGTCCAGCTCGACGATCTCGGCGCCGAGCTCCTTGAGGAGCTCCACCGACTCGTTGAACCGCTGGACGACGCCGGCCTGGTAGCCCTCGCCGGCGAACTGCTTGACCACACCGACGCGCATGCCGGCGACGGAGCCGTTGCGGGCCGCCTCGACGACCGGCGGGACCGGGGCGTCGATGGAGGTGGAGTCGAGCGGGTCGTGGCCGGCGATGACCTCGTGCAGGAGCGCCGCGTCCAGGACCGTACGGGCGCAGGGGCCGCCCTGGTCGAGGGAGGAGGAGAAGGCCACCATGCCGTAGCGGGAGACGCCGCCGTAGGTGGGCTTCACGCCGACGGTGCCGGTGACGGCGGCGGGCTGGCGGATGGAGCCGCCGGTGTCCGTGCCGATGGCGAGCGGGGCCTGGAAGGCGGCGAGCGCGGCCGCGGAACCGCCGCCGGAGCCGCCGGGGATCCGGGTGAGGTCCCAGGGGTTGCCGGTGGGGCCGTAGGCGCTGTTCTCGGTGGAGGACCCCATGGCGAACTCGTCCATGTTGGTCTTGCCGAGGATGACCACGCCGGCTTCCTTCAGCTTGCGCGTCAGGGTGGCGTCGTACGGCGGGATCCAGCCTTCGAGGATCTTCGAACCGACGGTGGTCGGGACCCCGACGGTCGTGAAGATGTCCTTGAGGGCGAGCGGGACGCCGGCCAGCGGGCCGAGCTCCTCGCCGGCCGCGCGCTTGGCGTCGACGGCCGCCGCCTGGGCGAGCGCGCCCTCGCGGTCGACGTGCAGGAAGGCGTTGACCTTCTCGTCCGTCGCCTCGATGCGGGCGAGGTGGGCCTCGGTGACCTCGACGGCCGTGAGTTCGCCGGAGGCGATCTTCTCGGCAGTCTGGGCGGCCGTGAGCTTGATGATGTTGGTGTCAGCCATGGTGATTAGTCCTCCCCCAGGATCTGCGGCACCTTGAAACGCTGCTGCTCCTGGGCGGGAGCGCCGGAAAGCGCCTGCTCGGGGGTGAGCGAGGGACGGACCTCGTCCGCGCGCATGACGTTCGTCAGCGGCAGCGGGTGGGAGGTCGGCGGGACGTCTTGGTCGGCGACCTCGGAAACGCGGGCGACCGCGCCGATGATGTCGTCGAGCTGTCCGGCGAAGTGGTCGAGCTCTTCGCTCTTCAGTTCCAGACGTGCCAGCCGAGCGAGGTGGGCGACCTCCTCGCGCGTGATGCCAGGCATGCAGCGATCCTCTGGGGGTGAGTGTGTAGGTTTCGGCCCCAATCCTATGGGGCCTGG
This sequence comes from Streptomyces sp. NPDC004126, assembly GCF_050275515.1. NCBI lineage: Bacteria > Bacillati > Actinomycetota > Actinomycetes > Kitasatosporales > Streptomycetaceae > Streptomyces > Streptomyces sp. NPDC004126. The sequence goes on from NZ_JBNNPF010000045.1 coordinate 51,937, forward strand.
CCCCGGACCCGGTAAACGGTTTGCCCGGGGCCTGCGGCACGGTGCGGGGGCGGCCGCTGCGCGGGGCCGTTCCCTGGGGGCTCCGCCCCCAGACCCCCGCGCCTCAAACGCCGGCGGGGCTGGATTTCGCGCAGCGAAATTCCAGCCCGCGCGGCGATTGAGCGCAACGGGGTCAGGGGCGGAGCCCCTGGGAACGGGCGAAGGGCGGGTAGGGGACTCCGCCCGCGCAGCGGCAGCCGCCCGGGCACCCGCGTCAGGGACCGGCCGGGGTTTCGGCGGCGGCGGCCAGCTCGGCCGTGATGTCGGCCGGGCGGCGCCAGCCGCGCTCGCCGCGGGCCAGCAGCCAGGCGGTGGCCTCCTGCGGCGGCATGGCGGCGGCGACCAGCCACCCCTGCACGGCGTCGCAGCCCAGGTCCCGCAGCCGCTCCCAGGTCTCGTCGTCCTCGACGCCCTCGGCGACCACGAGCAGGCCCAGCGAGTGGGCCAGGTCGACCGTGCAGCGGACGATCTCCGCGTCCTGGGCGTCCACCGCGAGGCGTGCGACGAACGACCGGTCGATCTTCAGCTCGCTCACCGGCAGCCGCCGCAGGTGCACCAGCGAGGAGTAGCCGGTGCCGAAGTCGTCCAAGGACATCTTCACCCCGTGGCCCGTGAGGCCCGCCATGGTGTCGGCGGCCCGCTGGGGGTCCTCCAGCAGGACGTGTTCCGTTATCTCCAGCTGGAGGCCGCTGGCCGGGACCCCGTGCCGGGCCAGCCGGGCGGCGACGGCTCCCGCGAAGCCGGGGGTGTGGACGTCGCGCGGCGAGACGTTGACGGCGACGGGGACCTTCAGGCCCTGGGCCCGCCAGCGGGCGACCTGGGCGAGGGCCGTCTCCAGGACGTACTCCGTCAGGTGCGGCATCAGCCCGGAGGTCTCGGCGATCGCGATGAACTCGTCCGGCGGGACCCGCCCGCGCTCGGGGTGCACCCAGCGGACCAGCGCTTCCAGGCCGGCCACCTGCCCGTCGAAGCGGACCTTCGGCTGGTAGTGGAGTTCCACCTCGCCGGCGTCGAGGGCGCGGCGCAGGTCGCCGAGGAGGCCGAGCCGGTCGGGAGTGTTGCTGTCGCGCTTGGACTCGTAGACCTCGACGCCGGTGCGGTCCCGCTTGGCCTGGTACATGGCCACGTCCGCGCGGCGCAGCAGGCCCTCCGCGTCCAGCGCGTGGTCGGGGAAGACGGCGAGGCCGGCGCTGGCCTCCAGGACGAGGGTGAGGCCGTCGAGGTCGAGCGGGGAGCTGAGCTCGGCGACCAGGTTGCGGGCGACGCGCTGGGCGCTGGTGGTGGAGTCGGTGGTGGGCAGGAGGACGGCGAACTCGTCGCCGCCGAGCCGGGCGGCCTCGGCGTCGGCCGGCAGCGCCTGGCGCAGCCGCTCGGCGATCTGGAGCAGCAGCCGGTCGCCCGCGAGGTGGCCGAGGGTGTCGTTGACGGCGCGGAAGCGGTCCAGGTCGATCAGTACGAGGGCCGACCGGGTGCCCTGGCGTTCGGCGTCGTCCAGGGCGGACCAGGCACGCTCCAGCAGCCACTGCCGGTTCGGCAGCCCGGTCAGCGGGTCGCGCAGCTGTTCCTCGGCGCGGGCCCGGGCGATCCACAGGGTGGAGTCGAGGGCGATGAGCGGTACGGCGAACAGCGGCAGCAGGACCGGCTGGGTGCTGGCGACCACGCAGATCAGCGGGGCGATGCCGAGCAGGGCCGCGGCGACCAGGGCCTGGCGCAGGATGGTCGCGCGGGCCACGGTGGGCAGCCCGCCGCCGCGCGGGGTGAGCGCGAACCACAGCAGGATCCGGGTGACGAGCAGGTAGGCGAGGGCGACGAGGACCACCTCGGGGGCGGCCGCGAGGTCCCAGTCCATGGGCAGCCACGGGCTCTCGACGCTCGGCGCGTCGCCGAAGGCCGCCAGTACGAGGGCCCCCGCGCCGATGCCGAGGATGTCGACGGAGCCGTGCAGCAGGCCCTGGCGCCAGCGCTGCCGGCGCGCGGCCCCGACGAGGGAGACCACCGCCAGGGAGACGAGTCCGGCGGGGATCCAGCCGTAGAGGATCAGGACGCCGAGGGTGAGCGCCGCGCCGGATCCGGTGCCGCCCCACCAGCGGTCGCGGCCCAGGGCCACGAGGTGGCCGACGATGATGCCGGTGAGCAGGGCGAGCCCCCATCCCACGGAGCCGCCGGGGAACAGCGCCTGACGGTTGGTCAGTGCGAAGGCGATGCCGGCGGCGAGCACCACGGCGGCGAGGCCGACGAGGGCGAGGGGCAGCACGGTGCGCCGCCGCTCGTGTCCCGGTGCACCCGCTCCGGTGTCGAGGGCGCGGGTCTCCGGTGTCCTGGCACCCAGGACACCGAGCCGGCCCGCCCGCACGGGCGGGATCTCCCCGCCGAATTCAGGTGACGGGTCGGCGCTTTCGGTGGGTTTCATGCCCGTCCCTCTCACAGCCGGCGATGCCGATGCCACGCGATGGCCCCGATGTCATGCCATCACGGCTGAAAGCGCATCAGGCAGCCGCGCACGACAGGCGCACCCCACAACAGTAGGCCGCGAGAGGCTCCCAGGGGCAGCGGTCGGCGGTGGTTGCCCGAATGCGGCCCAGCCATCCTCATCAGTACGGTATCCGCCGAACGGGTGAGTTTGGACCAGGACCCCCTTGTCACCCGTCCGATGATCCGACAGCTCATGGCCCTTCGACCAGCCGTCCACCGGCCGTTTACCACCGGGAACCGCGCCGGGCGTGCGCCCGCCCGTACGGCCGGGCGCCATGCATCCGTTCGCCTCCGCCGCCCCCTGGACGGCTCCCGTGCGGGTTACTCCCCGCCCTCGGCTCCGGCGCCGTCCAGCGGGAGCGCGGCCTCGCGCGCGGCGTCGGGCCCCTGTTCGAGGAGCACCTCGAAGCCCGCGTCGTCGAGGATCGCGAGCTTCAGCTGGACGGCCTTGTCGTACTTCGAGCCGGGGTTGTCGCCGACGACGACGAAGGAGGTCTTCTTCGACACGGAGCCGGTGACCTTGGCCCCGCGGCTCTGCAGCGCTTCCTTGGCCCCGTCGCGGGTGTGGTTCTGGAGGGTGCCGGTGACGACGACGGTCAGGCCCTCCAGCGGGCGCGGCCCCTCCTCCTCGGCGGAACCTTCCTCCTCCATCCGCACACCGGCCGCCCGCCACTTGCGCAGGATCTCCTGGTGCCAGTCGACGGCGAACCACTCCTTGAGGGAGGCGGCGATGATCGCCCCGACGCCCTCGGTGGCCGTCAGCTCCTCCTCGGTGGCCTGCTCGATGCGCTCGATCGAGCGGAACTCGCGGGCGAGCGCCTCGGCGGCGACCGGGCCGACGTGCCGGATGGACAGGCCGTTGATGATCCGGGCCAGCGGGCGCTGCTTGGCGGCCGCGATGTTCTCCAGCATGGCCAGGGCGTTCTTCTTCGGCTCGCCCTTCTGGTTGGCGAAGACCGTGACGATCTTCTCCTCGCCGGTCTTCGGGTCCCGCTTGGGCAGGCCGCTGTCGGGGTCCCGGACGTACGCCTTGATGGGGAGGATGTCCTCGATGGTGAGGTCGAAGAGGTCGCCCTCGTCCAGCAGCGGCGGCTGCGCCGGCTCCAGCGGTCCGGTCAGGGCGGCGGCCGCGACGATGCCGAAGTTCTCGATGTCCAGGCTCTGCCGGCCGACCAGGTAGTAGACCCGCTCCCGCAGCTGCGCGGGGCAGGTCTGCCCGTTGGGGCACCGGACGTCGATGTCGCCCTCCTTCATCGGGCGCAGCTCCGTCCCGCACTCGGGGCACAGGGCCGGCATGACGAACTCGCGCTCGCTGCCATCCCGCAGGTCCACGACCGGGCCGAGGATCTCGGGAATGACGTCGCCGGCCTTGCGCAGGACGACGGTGTCCCCGATGAGGACGCCCTTGGCCTTGACGACCTCCTGGTTGTGCAGGGTCGCGAACTCGACTTCGGAGCCGGCCACCGTCACCGGCTCCACCTGGGCGTAGGGGGTGACGCGCCCGGTGCGCCCGACGCCGACCTTGATGTCGACGAGCTTGGTGTTGACCTCTTCGGGGGCGTACTTCCAGGCGATGGCCCAGCGGGGGGCGCGGGCGGTGGAGCCGAGGCGGCCCTGGAGGGCGATCTCGTCGAGCTTGACGACGACGCCGTCGATCTCGTGCTCCACCGAGTGCCGGTTCTCGCCGAAGCGGGCGATGAACCCGCGGACCTCGGCGAGGGAGGAGACGACCTCGTTGTGCCGGGCGGTGGGCAGGCCCCATTCGCGCAGCAGCTCGTACGCCTGCGACTGGCGCTCGATCTCGAAGCCCTCGCGGGCGCCGATGCCGTGCACCACCATGTGCAGCGGGCGGCTCGCGGTGACCTTGGGGTCCTTCTGGCGCAGCGAACCGGCCGCCGCGTTGCGCGGGTTGGCGAAGGGCTTGCCCTGGGCCTCGACGAGCCGCGCGTTGAGCTCCTCGAACTTCTCCATCGGGAAGTACACCTCGCCGCGGATCTCGACGAGGGCCGGGACCCGGTCCCCCTTGAGGCGGTCCGGGATCTCGGCGATGGTGCGGACGTTGGGCGTGATGTCCTCGCCGGTGCGGCCGTCGCCGCGGGTGGCGGCCCGGGTGAGGCGGCCGTTCTCGTAGGTGAGGTTGACGGCGAGGCCGTCCACCTTGAGCTCGCACAGGTAGTGGTAGTCCGGGGTGTTCACGTCCCGGGCCACCCGGTCGGCCCAGGCGGACAGTTCCTCGTCGTCGAAGGCGTTGTCGAGGGAGAGCATCCGCTCGCGGTGCTCCACGGAGGCGAAGTCCGTCTCGTACGCCCCGGCCACCTTCTGGGTGGGCGAGTCGGGCGTGCGCAGCTCGGGGTACTGCTCCTCCAGGGCCTCCAGGGAACGCAGCAGCTGGTCGAACTCGGCGTCGCTGACGACCGGCTGGTCGTTCACGTAGTACCGGAAGCGGTGCTCCTCGACCTGCTCGGCGAGCAGTTGGTGCTGCTCGCGCGCCGCCGTCGGTACTGCCGTGTCCTGCTGTTCGGCTGCCATGCCGTGTCCTCCCGTGGCCCGTCCTCGACCGTCACTCAGGGTTGTCGGCGAGCGACCTCGCCGCTCTGACGCAATGGGCCTGCGCCGCGCGGGCGTACGCGGGCGAGGCGCCCGCCAGACCGCACGACGGGGTGACCACGACGGACTCGGCGAGAGTCCCCGGGGCCAGTCCCAGCCTGCGCCAGAGCTTCCTGACACCCATGACGCTACCGCCCGGGTCTGACAACGGGGCATCGGTTCCCGGCACCACTCCGGTGAAGAGTTTCAGCCCGCCTTCGACGGCCTCGCCGATGGCGTCGTCCTCGCGCTCGGTGAGCAGTGAGAAATCGAACGAGACGCCCGTGGCGCCGGCCCGGTGCAGCAGCGCGAAGGGGACCTCGGGCGCGCAGGAGTGCACGACGACCTCCCCGTCGTGGACGGCGAAGAGGTCGCGCAGGGTGCTCTCGACCACCTGGCGGTCGACGGCCCGGTAGGTGCGGTAGCCGCTGGCGGAGCGCACCCGGCCGCGCAGGACGGCGGTGAGCGACGGCTCGTCGTACTGGAGCACGATCTCGGCGCCGGGGACGCGCTTGCGTACGTCGGCGAGGTGGTCGCGCAGGCCCTCGGCGAGGGATCCGGCCAGGTCGCGGCAGGCTCCGGCGTCCTGGAGGACGGCCTCGCCGCCGTGCAGTTCGAGGGCGGTGGCCAGGGTCCACGGGCCGACGGCCTGCACCTTGAGCTTGCCGGTGTGGCCCTGGGTGAACTCCTCCAGGGCGTCGAGGTCCTCGCCCAGCCAGGAGCGGGCGCGGCGGGTGTCGCGGCCGGGGCGGTCGCTGACCCGCCAGCCGCTGGGCTCGACGTGCGCGTACATGTCGACGAGCAGCCCCAGGGAGCGGCCGATCATGTCCGCGCCGGGTCCGCGGGCGGGCAGCTCGGGCAGGTACGGGAACTCCTCGAAGGAGCCCGTCGCGGTCTTGGCGGCCTCGCGGGCGTCGCCGCCGGGCAGGGAGCCGACGCCGGTGGCGCTGGCGGTCATCGGCCGGGCCTGACGGACAGGTCGTTGACCTCGGCGTCGCGCGGCAGGTCGACGGCCATGACGATGGTCGTCGCCACGGACTCGGGGTCGATCCAGCGCTCGGGGTCGTACTCCTTGCCCTCCTGCGAGTGCACCTTGGCCTGCATGGGGCTGGCGGTGCGGCCGGGGTAGACGGAGGTGACGCGGATGCCGTTGGCCTTCTCCTCGGCGCGCAGGGAGTCGGCGAGGGCCTTGAGGCCGTGCTTGGAGGCGGCGTACGCGCTCCAGTCGGCGTGGGCGGTGAGGCCGGCGCCGGAGTTCACGAAGACGACGGTGGCCTTGGAGGTGCGCAGGGTGGGCAGCAGCAGCCGGGTGACCTCGGCGGGGGCGATCAGGTTGACGTTGAGCTGCTGGTGCCAGGTCTTGGGGCGGAGCTCCCCGACCGGTCCGAGGTCGACGATCCCGGCGATGTGCAGGAGGGAGTCGATGCGCTCGGGGATCTGCTGCTTGGAGAAGGCCCAGGAGAGCCGGTCGGGGTCGGACAGGTCGCCCACGAGGACCCGGGCGCCGGCGTAGCGCTCCGTGAGCTGCCGGGCGCGGGCGGCGTCGCGGGCGAGCAGGACGAGGTCGTCGCCGCGGGCGTGCAGGCGGGCGGCTACGGCGGCGCCGATGCCGGAACCGGCACCGGTGATCAGGTGAGTAGGCATACCGCCATGCTCGCATCCGCCCGGGCCCCGCCGCCGCCTCGGTCCGCGGCCCGGCGCCGGGGGTCAGAGTCCGGCGGCCTCGCGGAGGGCGCCGGCCCGCCCGGTGGCGTCGTAGTCGGCGGGGACGCCCTCGACCAGGAAGGCGGTGCCGGGGATGTGGCCGGTGCGCAGCGGGAGGATGGCCTGGTAGGCGTCGGAGGCGTACCAGGCGCGGGCCCGCTCGATGTCGGGGAAGCCGATGACGACGACGGTGCCGGGGAAGGGGCCTTCGAGGACCTCGACCTCCTTGCCGTGGACGAGGAAGCGGCCGCCGAAGGGGTCCATGGTCGCCTGGATCTCCTCGATGTAGCGCAGGACGTCCTCGTTGATCGTCGGCTGGTGCAGGTGGGCGATGGCGTACGCGGTCATGTGGGCCTCCCCTGTCGGTGCGCCGGGCGGTCCCGGCCGTTGCTCCGATGCTGTCAGCGGGGGGCGGCGGTGGCGATTACCCCGGAGGTCATGCCCGGGCGGCGGGCTGGAAGGTGCGGCGGTAGGCGATCGGGGAGACGCCGATGGACGCACGCATGTGCTGGCGCAGGGAGTTGGCGGTGCCGAAGCCGGAGCGGTGCGCGACCAGGTCGACGGGGAGGTCGCTGGACTCCAGCAGGTGGCGGGCGATCTCCAGGCGCTGGGCGGTGAGCCACTGGACGGGGGTCATGCCGACCTCGTCGCGGAACCGCCGGGTGAAGGTGCGCAGGCTCATCCGGGCGTGCTCGGCGAGTTCGGCGAGGGAGATCGGCTCGCCGAGGCGCTCCAGGGCCCAGGCGCGGGTGGCGGTGGTGGTGGCGACGGTGGGCTCGGGCACCGGCCGGTCGATGAACTGTGCCTGGCCGCCGTCGCGCCAGGGCGGGACGACGCACATGCGGGCGGCCCGGTTGGTGACGGCGGCGCCGTGGTCGCGGCGGATCAGGTGGAGGCAGAGGTCGACGCCGGCGGAGACCCCGGCGGAGGTCAGGACGTCGCCGTCGTCGACGAACAGGACCTCCTCGTCGACCCGGACCCGGGGGTAGGCCCGGCGGAACTCGGGGGCGAGGTTCCAGTGGGTGGTGGCGGGCCGGCCGTCGAGGAGTCCGGCGGCGGCGAGCACGTACGAGCCGGAGCAGATGGAGACCAGGCGGGTGCCGGGCCGGATGCCGGCGATGGCGGCGGCCACCGCGGGCGGCAGCGGGCCGCCGAGGGCCAGCTCGGGCATGGCGTGGGTGGGCGGGACGATCACCGTGTCGGCGGCGGCGAGGGCCTCGGGGCCGGCGGCGGGCTGGAGGCCGAAGCCGGAGTCGCTGGGGACGGGCCCGCCGTCGGCGGTGCAGACGACGACCTCGTAGAGGGGTTCGCCGGCCTCGTCCACGGCCTGGCCGAAGACGCGCGAGGGGATGCCCAGCTCGAAGGGCGGGAAGCCGGGCAGGGCGAGCACCGCGATCAGGTGCCTGCCGTGGGGGCCGCTTCCGTCGGGGTACGTGCTCATGGCCAGATCCTGTCACATGGTGACCGGACGGCCAATACCACGGTGGTGTGCGATGCCCGAATCTGAGTGATGTCGCCGGGCAAGGCCCGGAAAAGTACGGAATCAGTCGGAAAGAGGCAGAAGAGATGCGTGCGATCGTCGTGAACGAGTGGGGCGGCCCCGAGACCCTGGTCGAGCGGGAGATCGAGCGGCCCGAGCCGGGCCTGGGCGAGGTCCTCGTCCGCGTCCACGCGGCCGGCGTCAACCCGGTCGACTGGAAGACCCGGGCCAGCGGGGCCCTGATCGCCTGGGGCGAGACCCCGATCGTGGGCTGGGACGTCTCCGGCACCGTCGAGGCCGTCGGCCCCGGCACGACCGTCTTCCGGCCGGGTGACGAGGTGTACGGCATGCCGCTCTTCCCGCGGCAGGCCGGCGGCTACGCGGAGTACGTGGTCGCCCCGGCCCGGCAGCTGGCGGCCAAGCCCGCCTCGCTGAGCCACGTGGAGGCCGCCGCCCTGCCGCTGGCCGCGCTGACGGCCTGGCAGGCGCTGGTGGACACCGCGGACGTGCGTCCCGGCGAGCGGGTCCTCGTGCACGCCGCCGCCGGCGGGGTCGGCCACCTGGCGGTGCAGATCGCCAAGGCGCGCGGGGCCTACGTGATCGGCACGGCCAGCGCGGGCAAGCACGAGCTGCTGCGCGCGCTGGGCGCGGACGAGGTCGTCGACTACCGCTCCGTGGCGTTCGAGGACGTCGTCTCGGACGTGGACGTGGTCCTGGACGGCCTCGGCGGCGAGATCGCCGAACGGTCCCTGTCGGTGCTCCGCGAGGGCGGCCGGCTGGTCACCCTGCCGGGCCCGGACGACGTCCCGGCCGACACCCGCGGCTTCCGTGCCGACTGGGTGCTGGTCGAGCCGGACCGTCAGGGACTGCGCGAGATCGCCGCGCTGGCCGACGGCGGCGCGCTGAAGCCGCTGGTGGAGACGGTCCTGCCGCTCGCGGAGGCCGCGAAGGCGCACGAGATCGGCGAGCTCGGCCGCACCACCGGCAAGATCGTCCTGACGGTCGTCTAGGCGGTGGCGGCGGCCGCCGTGCGGGTGGTCGTCGCGATGGTGGCGGAGCCGACCACGCGGGTGTCGTCGTAGAGGACGATCGCCTGGCCGGGGGCCACGCCGCGGACCGGTTCGGTGAAGGTGACGCGCAGCTCGCCGTCCACGACCTCGGCGAAGACCTCGGTCTCGCCGCCGTGGGCGCGCAGCTGCGCGGTGTAGGTGCCCGGGGCGGCGGGGGTGGAGCCGCACCAGCGGGGGCGGATCGCGGTGAGGGCGGTGACGTCGAGGGCCTCGACGGGGCCGACGGTGACGGTGTTGTTCACCGGGGAGATGTCTAGGACGTAGCGGGGCTTGCCGTCGGGGGCCGGGTGGCCGATGCGCAGGCCCTTGCGCTGGCCGATGGTGAAGCCGTAGGCGCCGTCGTGGGTGCCGACCTTCTCACCGGTGGCGCCGTCGACGATGTCGCCCTCGGCCTTGCCGAGGCGCTTGGCGAGGAAGCCCTGGGTGTCTCCGTCGGCGATGAAGCAGATGTCGTGGCTGTCGGGCTTCTTCGCGACGGCCAGGCCCCGGCGCTCGGCCTCGGCGCGGATCTCGTCCTTGGTGGTGATCGTGTCGCCGAGCGGGAAGAGGGCGTGGGCCAGCTGCTTCTCGTCGAGGACGCCGAGGACGTAGGACTGGTCCTTGGCCATGTCGGAGGCGCGGTGCAGCTCGCGGGAGCCGTCGGCGTTCTCGACGATGGTGGCGTAGTGGCCGGTGCAGACGGCGTCGAAGCCGAGGGCGAGGGCCTTGTCGAGCAGTGCCGCGAACTTGATCTTCTCGTTGCAGCGCAGGCAGGGGTTCGGGGTGCGCCCGGCCTCGTACTCGGCGACGAAGTCCTCGACGACGTCCTCGCGGAAGCGCTCGGCGAGGTCCCAGCAGTAGAAGGGGATGCCGATGACGTCGGCCGCGCGGCGGGCGTCGCGGGAGTCCTCGATGGTGCAGCAGCCGCGGGCGCCGGTCCGGAAGGACTGGGGGTTCGCGGAGAGCGCCAGGTGGACACCGGTGACGTCGTGCCCGGCTTCGACGGCGCGGGCGGCGGCGACGGCGGAGTCCACGCCGCCGGACATGGCGGCCAGGACGCGGAGGGGGCGGGCGGTGCGCGGCAGGTTCTCAGTCATAGCACCGTCCAGGGTACGGGGAACCGGGCGGGGTCACAGCGCGTTATCGGCTGTGGGGGGTGGATCACATGACCGAACAGGTGGAGAAGGGGCCGAAGGGGCCGCCGCGCCGGACCCGGCGGGCGGTGCTGCTGGGCGGGCTGGGGGTCCTCGCGGCGGCGGGGTTCGCGGCCCGGGACGAGATCGGCCGGGCCTGGTGGCTGCTGCCGGGGGTGTCCAAGCCGCGCAAGGAGGGCGAGCTCGACTACGCGGCCGCGAGCTGGACGGCGGCCTCGCCGGCGAACTGGCGGCTCGCGGACCGGCCCGACGACTACCGGGTGGACCGGATCGTCGTCCATGTCACACAGGGCGGCTTCGAGTCCTCGGTCGACGCCTTCAAGAACCCTTTCCACAAGGCGTCGGCGCACTACATAGTGCGCCAGGACGGCCATGTGGAGCAGATGGTGCGCGAGCTGGACGTGGCCTTCCACGCGGCGAACCGGGACATGAACGAGCGCAGCATCGGCATCGAGCACGTGGGCTTCGTCGACCGCCCCCGGGACTTCACCGACGCCATGTACGCGGCCTCGGCGAAGCTGGCCGCCGACGTCTGCCGGAGGTACGGCATACCGGCGGACCGGAGGCACATCCTGGGCCACGACGAGGTGCCGGGCGCCGACCACACGGACCCCGGCCCGCACTGGGACTGGGACCGCTACCTCCGCATGGTCCGGCAGGAGCTCGGGACGGCGGCCGCTAACTGAGACCGGCGCTGCGGGCTCGCTCCACGGCGGGGCCGATCGCGGCGGCGACGGCGGCGACGTCCTCCTTGGTGGAGGTGTGCCCCAGGGAGAACCGCAGGGTGCCGCGGGCCAGCCGCGGGTCCGTACCGGCCGCGAGCAGGACGTGGCTGGGCTGGGCGACCCCCGCCGTGCAGGCGGAGCCGGTGGAGCACTCGATGCCCTGGGCGTCCAGCAGCAGCAGGAGCGAGTCGCCCTCGCAGCCGGGGAAGCTGAAGTGGGCGTTGGCCGGGAGCCGGTCCACCGGGTCGCCGCCGAGGACGGCGTCGGGGACGGCGGCCAGCACGGCCGCGATCAGTTCGTCGCGCAGGGCGCCCACCTCGGCGGCGAACCGCTCGCGCCGCTCGGCGGCGAGTACGGCCGCCACCGCGAAGGCGGCGATGGCGGGCACGTCGAGGGTGCCGGAGCGGACGTGCCGCTCCTGGCCGCCGCCGTGCAGGACCGGGACGGGGCTCTGGTCGCGGCCGAGCAGCAGCGCGCCGATGCCGTAGGGGCCGCCGACCTTGTGGCCGCTGACGGTCATGGCGGCGAGGCCGCTGTCGCCGAAGCGGACGTCGAGCTGGCCGAAGGCCTGGACGGCGTCGGAGTGCAGGGGGACGGCGAACTCCCGCGCGACGGCGGCCAGTTCATGGACCGGCATGACGGTGCCGATCTCGTTGTTGGCCCACATCACGGTGGCGAGGGCGACGTCGTCCGGGTTGCGCTCCAGGGCCGCCCGGAAGTCCTCGGGGTGCACCCGGCCGTAGCGGTCGACGGGGAGGTACTCGACCTCGGCCCCTTCGTGCTCGGCGAGCCAGTGCACGGCGTCGAGGACGGCGTGGTGCTCGACGGGACTGGCGAGGACCCGCCTGCGGGCCGGGTCTGCGTCGCGGCGGGCCCAGTAGAGGCCCTTGACGGCGAGGTTGTCGGCCTCGGTGCCGCCGGCGGTGAAGACCACCTCGCTCGGGCGCGCGCCGAGCGACTCGGCGAGGGACTCGCGGGCCTCCTCGACGGTGCGGCGGGCCCGGCGGCCGGCGGCGTGCAGGGAGGACGCGTTACCGGTGGCGGCGAACTGCGCGGTCATCGCCGCAGCGGCTTCCGGGAGCATCGGTGTGGTCGCGGCGTGGTCGAGGTAGGCCATGATTTTGTGATTCTACGAGTCCCCCGACCCGCCGGGTCCCGTCCGGGTGGGGTTGGTCCGACCACCGGGCCGCCCCCTCCGCGGCCCGGTGCGACCCCTCCCGCTCCCCTAGCGCGGGGCGCGGGCCAGCTGGCGGGACTGGGCGACCAGGCGGTCGGCGGAGTCCCAGACCTCGGCGTCCTCCTCCAGGAAGCCCCCGGCGAGGTTGCGCGTGACGATGCCCACCCGCAGCGGGCCCGGGGCCGGGCGGCAGCGGATGTGGGTGGTGAGTTCGACGGTCGGGGCCCAGCCCAGCAGGCCGAGGTCGAAGGCGGTCGGCGGCAGCGCGTCCACCGCGAGCAGCAGCGACAGCGGATCGGCGTCGCGGCCGTCGGCCAGCTCGAACCAGGCCCGCATCTCGCCCTTGCCGGAGGGGGCGCCGACCGCCCAGCCCGCGGTCGCCGGGTCCAGCCGGAGCCGGAGCCGGTCGACGATCGCGTTGCTGCCGGGAATCGGGGCCGGGCCGGCCTCGGAGCCGAGGCAGTCCTCGTACGCCGGGATGGCCGGCGGGCGGGCGACCGTGTGCACGGCGTCCGGGAGCGCGGTGAGGTCCCCGTACGAGGCGAGGACGCGGATGCGCTCGACCTCGGCGCCGTTCTCGTCGTACTGGAACAGCGAGGCCTGGCCCGTGGAGAGGGTGCGGCCCACGCGGACCACCTCGGTGCGGATCACGGCGGGGCCGGGCACGGAGGAGGTCAGGTAGTGGGCGGACACGGTGAAGGGGTCCGGGTGCGGCAGGGCCGATGCGAGGGCCCTGCCGACCAGGGCCAGCAGGTAGCCGCCGTTGACGGCGGTGATGATCGTCCAGCCTGCGGACAGCTCCGCGTCGTACACCCCGGGCTCGCCCGCGCGGGCGGTGACGGTGGTGTCGCGGTCGAATTCGCTGTCGCCGATGGAGGCCTGGGCCGCTGCGTAAGACATGCCGACGACGGTACACCGGCAAGCTACTAAGCGGTAGCTTTTCCTTGTGCGCCGTGCACCTACATCTCTTCGGCCACCGAGGAACGGCGGTTCCAGGCCAGCGGGGCCCGCCAGTGGTAGCGCATCGCGAGCAGGCGCAGCACGAAGGTGGTGACGATGGCGATGCCGGTGGTCACCGGGTTGAGCATCTCGAAGCCGATGAACACGGCCACCATCGCGGCGCCGACGACGGCCGGTACGGCGTACATCTCGCGGTCGCGCAGCAGCGAGGGCACCTCGTTGGCCAGGACGTCGCGCAGCACGCCGCCGCCGACGGCCGTGGCCAGGCCCAGCGCGGCGGAGGCGGTCAGGCCGAGGCCGTACTCGTAGGCCTTGGTGGTGCCGGTGACGCAGAACAGGCCGAGGCCGGCGGCGTCGAAGACGTTGATGGCGCGGTTGATGCGCTGGACCTCGGGGTGGAGGAAGAAGACGAACGCGGCGGCGATCAGGGGGGTGACGAAGAAGCTGAGTTCGCTGAAGGCCGCGGGCGGGACGGCACCGATGCAGAGGTCCCGCAGGAGGCCTCCGCCGAGGGCGGTGACGAGGGCGAGGACGCAGATGCCGAAGACGTCGAAGTTCTTGCGGACCGCGAGGAGGGCGCCGGCGGTGGCGAAGACGAAGATGCCCGCGAGGTCCAGGGCGTGCTGGATGCCGGGCGGGAAGAGATCGTGGAGCACCTGGTCATTGTCGCCTGACGGCGGGGTGGGGTGTCCCGCGGCGTCCCGCCGGCGGCGGTGCGGGCTCGCGCTGCCGGGGCTGCGGGTGCCGCTGCGCGGGGCGAGGGTCCCCTACCCGCCCTTCGCCCGTTCCCCGGGCTGCGCCCGGACCCCTCCTGGGGGCTCCGCCCCCAGACCCCCGCGCCTCAAACGCCGGCGCGGCGAGTACAAGGCCCCCCGGGGGGTGTGGCGGAGGGGGGGCGGCGGCC
>NZ_JBNNPF010000046.1:0-65353 GCF_050275515.1 Streptomyces sp. NPDC004126
TACCCCCCCTTCCACCGTTCCCTGGGGGCTCCGCCCCCAGACCCCCGCGCCTCAAACGCCGGCGGGGCTGAGATGTGCTGCGCACATCCAGCCCGCGCTGGGGACACCTCCCAGCGGTAGCTGGGGGAGTTTGAGCGCAACGGGGTCAGGGGCACCGCCCCTGGGAACGGTGGAAGGGCGGGTAGGGGACCTCGCCCCGCGCAGCGGCCAACCCACCCGCACACGCCCACCGGCCCCCGGCCCCGGCCACCCGAACCGGCCCCGCCCCACACCCGACGGCCGGAGGCCGGCGCAGCGGCGCGAAGCCGGTGAGGCCCCCTGGGGCCGAGCCGCGCGAGCGGCGCGTCAAAGAGGAACCAGCGTCAGGGTGAGGACCGCCCGGTAGGCGCCCGGCGGGGTGTACGCGGGGAGCGTGAGGGTGAGCGCGGCGTCGACGGTGGCGGTCCCGCCCCCGCCCGTGGCCAGGACGGCCCCCTCCGGACCCGCCGCCCCCGCAGGACCCGCGGTGCAGCCGCCCCGGCAGGACGGGGTCCACGACGGCACGGCGCCGGCGGCGCCGGCCGCGTCCCGGCCCGTGAAGCCGGTGAGCGTCGCCGTCAGCTTCCACCGTCCGCCGCCGATCCGGGTGTCCTTGACGGTGACCGTGCCGATCCGCCCGGGGGCCGCACCGCCGCCCCCGTACGCGACCGCCCCCAGGGTCACCGCCGCCCCCTCCTGGGTCAGCGTCAGCGTCCCCGGATCGGGGGCGGAGACCGCGTACGGCGCCGGGGCCGAGCCCCGTGGCGGCGACCAGGCCGGGCCCTCGTACGCCAGCACTCCCGTCGTGGCCCGGTCCGCGACGGGCAGCTCCAGCTCCATCGCCCCGCGCGCGTCCGCGGTGGCCCGTGCCCGGTCGGCCGTCGGGGTGGCGGCCGCGCGGCCCTCCACGGTCACGGCCGCGCCGGGGGTGAAGCCGACTCCGGTGACGCGGACCCGGTCGCCGGGCTTGCCGCCGGCCGCGCCGAGGGTGACGCGGCGCAGGTTCATGAGCGGCGGCGGGACGACGGGGGGCGCACACGCCCCGTCCCCGGCCTCCGGCGCGGGAGGCGTCACGGTGGCCGGCGCGGGGGGCGTCACGGTGGCCGGGTCGACGGCCCTCGGCTCCACGCCGGGGCCGGACCCCCCGGCCTCCGGTGCCGGCGAGGTCCTACCGGGCGCCGCGACCCGGCCCGGCGCAGGCGGCGGCACCGCGCCCGGGTCGCCGCCACCGGCCCTCGGCCCCGCGGAGGCGGACGGGCAGCGCCCCGGCCGGGCCTCCTCCTCGGCCGCCGCCGGTGTGCCCAGCGCGGCCGCCGCGAGCACCGCCGTGCCGACGGCCGCCGACCATCTCCTGCTGCGCGCGCGTGTCCGCACCTGCCCGCCCCCTCCCCGACAGGGGGCCATTCACGAGCGGGCGGCGGGAGAAGTCAATGCACGGACCCCGCACCGACTGATGGCCCATCAGAAGATGGCGCGGTCTCCGTCGCCCGGAAGGTGCGCCGGTAGGCCGTCGGGCTGACCCCCAGTGCCGCCTGCACGTGCTTGCGCAGCGACTGCGCAGTCCCGAAGCCCGCCTGCCGGGCCACCGTCTCGACCGGCAGCTCGGTCCGCTCCAGCAGCTGCCGGGCCCGCTCCACCCGCTGCCCGGTGATCCACTCCCCCGGGCTCACCCCGCACTCCTCGCGGAACCGGCGCGTGAAGGTCCGTACCGACATGGACTCCTGCCGGGCGAGGTCGCTCAGCAGCAGGGGCTCGTGCAGCCGGTCCAGCACCCAGGCCCGCGCGGCCGTGGTGCTGGCGTGCTGCGGGCCGGGCACGGGCCGCTGGACGAACTGGGCCTGCCCGCCCTCGCGGTGGGGCGGCACGACGGTCCTGCGGGCGGTGTCGTTGGCGACGGCCGCGCCGTGGTCGCGGCGCACGATGTGCAGGCACAGGTCGATGCCGGCGGCGACCCCGGCGGAGGTCAGCACGTCCCCGTCGTCGGTGTAGAGCACGTCGGCGTCGACCCGCACGGCCGGGAACATGCGCTGGAAGTGCTCGGCGTAGGCCCAGTGGGTGGTGGCCCGGCGGCCGTCCAGGTACCCGGCGGCGGCCAGGACGTAGCCGCCCGTGCAGATGGACACCATCCGGGTGCCGGGCCGGACGTGGGCGAGGGCCGCCGCCAGCCCGTCGGTCAGCCGGCCCTCGGAGTGCACCGGGCCCAGCTCGTGCGAGGCGGGGACCACGATGGTGTCGGCCGTCGCGAGCAGCTCGGGGCCGTGCTCGACGTACACCGTGAAGTCGGCGTCGGTGGGGACCGGGCCCGGGGCGAGCCCGCAGGTGAGGATCTCGTACAGGTGCCGGTCCGCGGGGTCCTTGGCCCGGCCGAAGATCCGGTGCGGGATGCCGAGCTCGAAGGGCAGCAGCCCGGCGAGGGCGAGGACGACGACGCGGTGCGGCTTCTCGACGGTGACGGTGACGGTGGCCATGGCCCGATCGTATCGAAGCATGACAGTCAGGCCACTGTCGTGCGGTGCCCCGCGGGCCGGAAGCTGTCGGCGTGACCCAGACAGCCCCCGCCTCCCCCGCCTCCCCCACCACCGGCGCCCCCGCCCCGCGCGAGCCCGGCCGCGTCCACCGGGCCTGGTTCGCCGCCGCCGTGGCCTTCGTGACGATCATCGGCGCGGCCGCCTTCGCCTCCCTCCCCGGACTGCTCATCGAGCCGCTGCACGCGGAGTTCGACTGGTCGCGCGGCACGATCGGCTTCGCGGTCTCCGTCAACCTGGCGCTCTACGGGCTCACCGCACCCTTCGCCGCCGCGCTGATGGACCGCTTCGGCATCCGCAAGGTCGTCGCCGTGGCCCTGACCGTGATCGCGGGCGGCTCGCTGGCCACGGTGTGGATGACGGCCGCCTGGCAGCTGGTGCTGTTCTGGGGCGTGCTCGTGGGCCTCGGCAGCGGGTCGATGGCACTGGCCTTCGCGGCGACGGTGACCAACCGCTGGTTCACCGCCCGGCGCGGCCTGGTCACCGGCATCCTGACCGCGGCCGGCGCCTCCGGCCAGCTGATCTTCCTGCCGCTGCTGTCCTGGCTGGTGGAGAACCACGGCTGGCGCCCGGCCTCGGTCACGGTGGCGCTGGCGGCCCTGGCCGTCGTCCCCTTCGTCTGGCTGCTGCTGCGCGACCACCCGGCCGACGTGGGCCTCGCCCCGTACGGAGGGACGTACGAGCCCAAGCCCGCGCCCGTGCCGGGAGCGGCCCGCCGGGCCGTGGCCGTGCTCTTCCGGGCGGCCCGCACCGGCCCGTTCTGGCTGCTGGCGGGCACCTTCGCGATCTGCGGCGCCTCGACCAACGGGCTGGTGCGCACCCACTTCACCCCGGCGGCGCACGACCACGGCATGCCGGTGACGGCCGCCGCCGGACTGCTCGCGGTGATCGGCGTGTTCGACGTGCTCGGCACCATCGCCTCCGGCTGGTTCACCGACCGCTTCGAGGCGCGCCGGCTGCTGGCCGTGTACTACGCCCTGCGCGGGGTGTCGCTGATGTTCCTGCCGATGCTGCTGGCGCCGAGCGTGCACCCGCCGATGCTGTTCTTCATCGTCTTCTACGGGCTGGACTGGGTCGCCACCGTCCCGCCGACCATCGCCCTGTGCCGCGAGCACTACGGGCAGGACAGCGCGGTCGTCTTCGGCTGGGTCCTGGCCTCGCACCAGGTGGGCGCGGCCCTGGTGGCCTTCCTCGGCGGGGTCGCCCGCGACGCCCTGGGCTCGTACGACCTGGTCTGGTACGCGGCGGGCGGCCTGTGCGCGGTGGCGGCGCTGATGGCGATGGTCATCCGCCGCCGGGTGCCGGAGCCGGCTACAGCGGCGGCCGCGTGAGCAGTTCGCGCAGCCAGCGGGCGCGGTCGGCGTCGCCGGTCTCCCCGGCGGCGGCGCCGCCGTCCGCGTCGCGGGGGGCGGCGGGGAAGAAGCGGCCCCAGGCGGAGACCCGGCCGATCGCGGCGAGCCGCCAGGCCAGCCGGGCCGCGCGGCGCAGCTCCCCGGGGGTGCGCCCGGCGCCGGTCCACGGCTCCAGGTAGGCGTCACGCAGCCGGGGCAGCACCTCGGGCCCGTACCGCCGGACGGCGGCCCGGCCCGGGACCAGCAGGCTGCAGAAGGGGTGGGTGACGGAGGCGTCGCCCCAGTCGAAGAAGGTGTACCGGCCGGGCTCCGGGGCGAAGAGCTGCGCCTCGTGCAGGTCGGAGTGGTCGAGGGTGTCGCCGATGCCGGCCCCCGCGAGTTCCGCGCACCATTCGGCGAACCGGGGCCGCAGCGCGTGCAGGGCCCGGCGGTCGGCGTCGTCCAGGGCGGTGTTCTCCTCGACCATCCGGTCGAGGATCCCGGGCAGTGCGGCGGTACGGGCGCCGGGGACGCCGAGCGCCTCGATCTCGGGGGTGCGCGGGAGGAGGGAGCGCTGGAGTTCGGCGTACCGGCCGAGCACCGCTTCCCAGGCGCGCGGGCCGCCGCCGGGGTCCTCGTCCAGGGCCTGCCGGAAGAGGGGGCCGCCGTCCGGCAGCAGGACCCAGCCCCGGGCGGCGTCTACGGCCAGGGGCCGCAGCACGCTGCCGGGGGCCCAGTCGGCCAGGGCCCGGGTCAGTCCGGCCTCGAAGGCGCTGGCGGGCGGGTTGGCCTTGAACCAGACGGGGCCGCCGTCGCCGGCGGAGAACCGCACCAGCACCGACCACGGCCGCAGCCGGACCTCCCGGGGGCCGTTCTCGCCCGGCCCGTGCGCGGCCAGGGCGGCGCGGGCCCAGTCGAGCGCCTCCGCCCGCCAGTCGGGCCGGTCCCAGGGGGTCACGGCCTCGGGGAAGTCCCCGCGGTCCACGGTCTCGCGCGCGTCGGGCTGCATCGGGTCATCGCACCACCCGGAGGGCCCGCTGCGCCAGCGGATCGGGACGTGTCAGGCCCCGGCGAGGGTGGTGGACTTCAGGGTGCCGTCGGGGGCGGCGAGGAGGACCGGGGTGTCGGGGCCGCCCAGGTCGCGGACGGCCGCGCGGTCGGCGTCGGCGGGGGCGTCGGCCGCGCTGACGACCGCGGCGGCCTCCAGGGAGTTCGCGCCGCTGGCGACGGCCATGGCGACGGCCGTCTGGAGGGCGCTCAGCTTGAGGGAGTCGAGCTCCACGGTGCCGGCGACGTACGTCCGGCCGGTCTCGTCCCGTACGGCCGCGCCTTCCGGGACTCCGTTGCGGGCCCGCGCGCTGCGCGCCAGCGTGATGATCTTGCTGTCCTCGGGGTCGATCCCGTTGCCCACGGTGCTCTCGCTCATAGGCGAAAGCATAGGGAGCGCCCCGGCGCGGCCGTGCAACGACCCCGCCGGGGCACTCTCTTGCGCTCCCCGCCCCCCGCCGGTCCCCCGTGGAGCAGGACAAACCTAAGCGAAAGGTAAGGGACTCCTGGGATCCAAAGGTCCCGTCCCCGCATGACCTTCGACCCTCATCCGTGCGGGACCACCCGCACCGCACTCGCCGTCAGGGCCGGTCGAGCTTCAGCCGCTCCGCCCGCGGCAGCCCCGCCACGACCAGGTCGTACGAGTCCTCCACCAGCTCCCGCACCAGCGCGTCCGGAAGCCCGCCCACCGTCACGGTGTTCCAGTGCCGCTTGTTCATGTGCCAGCCCGGCACGACCGCCTCGTGCTCGGCGCGCAGCCGCACGGCCGCCTCCGGCTCGCACTTGAGGTTCACCTTCAGCGGCTCGGCGTCCAGCGCGGCCAGGGCGAACACCTTGCCCAGCACCTTGAACACCGAGGTCTCGGGGGTGAAGGGGAACTCCTCCACCGCCTCGTTGAAGCCCAGGCAGAACGCGCGCAGCTCCGCGGGGGTCATTCCCCGTCCTCCCCTTCGGCCGCCGCGGCGGCGACCGGCTCCACCAGCACCGTCACGATCTTGTTCCGGCGGCCCGCCGGGGACTCGGCCGTCAGCCGCAGCGGACGCCCGTCCGGCAGCTCCACCACCGCCGAGGCGCCCGCGATCGGGACCCGGCCCAGCGCCTTGGCCAGCAGCCCGCCGACCGTCTCCACGTCCTCGTCGTCGAAGGCCTCCACCCCGAACAGCTCGCCGAGGTCGGTGATGTCGAGCCGCGCCGTGACCCGGTAGCGGTCCTCACCCAGCTCCTCCACCGGCGGGATCTCCCGGTCGTACTCGTCGGTGATCTCGCCGACGATCTCCTCCAGGATGTCCTCGATGGTGACGATGCCGGCCGTGCCCCCGTACTCGTCGATGACGACGGCCACGTGGTTGCGCACCGACTGCATCTCGCGCAGCAGGTCCCCGGCGTTCTTGGTGTCGGGCACGAAGACCGCCGGCCGCATCACCGTCGAGACCAGGTCGGACTCCGCCTCCCGGTTGATGTGGGTGCGGCGGACGAGGTCCTTCAGGTAGACCATCCCGACGATGTCGTCCTCGTTCTCCCCGGTGACCGGGATCCGCGAGAAGCCGGACCGCAGCGCGAGCGTCGTCGCCTGCCGGATCGTCTTGTACCGCTCGATGCAGACCAGGTCGGTGCGCGGCACCATCACCTCGCGCACGAGGGTGTCCCCCAGCTCGAAGACCTGGTGCACCATGCGGCGCTCGTCGTCCTCGATCAGCGATTCCTTCTCCGCGAGGTCCACCATCGCGCGGAGTTCGGCCTCGGAGGCGAAGGGCCCCTTGCGGAAGCCCTTCCCGGGGGTGAGCGCGTTGCCGATGAGGATCAGCAGCTGCGGGATGGGGCCCATCACCCGCGCCAGCGGTACGAGGACGTACGCGGACGCCGTCGCGGTGTTCAGCGGGTGCTGGCGGCCGATCGTGCGGGGGGACACGCCCACCGCCACGAAGGACACCAGCACCATCACGCCGATCGCGACGAGCAGCGCCGTCCAGTTCTCGCCGAACGCGTCGAGGCACACGTACGTGACGAGCACGCCCGCCGCCATTTCGCAGGTCACGCGCACCAGCAGGGCCACGTTGACGTAGCGGGTGGGGTCGGCGGCGACCTGGGCGAGCTTCGCGCTGCCGCGCCGGCCCTCCCGTACGGCCTGCTCGGCACGGAAACTGGAGACGCGGGCGATCCCGGACTCGGCGCACGCCGCGAACCAGGCCACCACGGTCAGCAGGACCGCCCCGGTGATCAGCTGGGCGGCGCCGGTCACGAGACGGTCGGGGCCGGGGAGGGACCCGTGATGCCGCGCTCGGCGCGCCAGCCGTCGACGATGGCCGCCTGGAGGCCGAACATCTCGGCCTTCTCGTCCGGCTCCTCGTGGTCGTAGCCGAGCAGGTGCAGCACCCCGTGGACGGTCAGGAGCTGGAGCTCCTCGTCCATGGAGTGCCGCGTCGGCGCCTCGTCGCCCTGCTTCTTGGCCACCTCGGGGCAGAGCACGATGTCGCCGAGGAGCCCCTGCGGGGGCTCCTCGTCGTCCTTCGCCGGCGGACGGAGCTCGTCCATCGGGAAGGACATGACGTCGGTCGGTCCGGGGAGGTCCATCCACTGGATGTGGAGCTGCTCCATGGCGTCCTCGTCGATGACGATGACGGAGAGCTCGGACAGCGGGTGGATCCTCATCCGGGTGAGCGCGTAGCGGGCGATGTCGAGGATCGCCTGCTCGTCGACCTCGGTTCCGGACTCGTTGTTGACGTCGATCGACATGGTGCGCTGGGTTCTACTTCCGCTGGTGGCCGTTCGGGGCCGGGTGGGCATCGTCGTACTTGGCGTACGCGTCGACGATACGGCCGACCAGCTTGTGCCGGACGACATCCTCGGACGTGAGCCGCGAGAAGTGGATGTCCGGCACCCCGTCGAGGATCTCCTGGACCTGGCGCAGACCGCTCTTGGCCCCGCCCGGGAGGTCGACCTGGGTGATGTCACCGGTGATGACGATCTTCGAGTCGAAGCCGAGCCTCGTCAGGAACATCTTCATCTGCTCGACGGTGGTGTTCTGCGCCTCGTCCAGGACGACGAAGGCGTCGTTGAGCGTCCGGCCGCGCATGTACGCCAGCGGCGCCACCTCGATCGTGCCCGCCGCCATCAGGCGCGGGATCGAGTCGGGGTCGAGCATGTCGTGCAGGGCGTCGTAGAGCGGCCGCAGGTAGGGGTCGATCTTGTCGAAGAGCGTGCCCGGCAGGAAGCCGAGCCGCTCGCCCGCCTCGACGGCGGGGCGGGTCAGGATGATCCGGCTGACCTGCTTGGACTGCAGCGCCTGGACCGCCTTCGCCATGGCGAGGTAGGTCTTGCCGGTACCGGCGGGGCCGATGCCGAAGACGATCGTGTTCTTGTCGATCGCGTCGACGTACCGCTTCTGGTTGAGGGTCTTGGGGCGGATGGTGCGGCCGCGGCTGGAGAGGATGTTCTGGGTGAGCACCTCGGCCGGGGTCTCCGTGTCGCCACCACCGTTCCCGTTCGCCTTGAGCATGGCGATCGAGCGTTCCACTGCGTCCTCCGTCATCGGCTGCCCGGTGCGGAGCACCAGCATCATCTCGTCGAACAGGCGCTGGATCAGGGCGACTTCCGCCGCCGCTCCGATCGCGCTGACCTGATTGCCCCGAACATGGATGTCGGCCTTCGGGAAAGCCTTTTCGATCACGCGCAGCAGGGCGTCGCCCGAGCCGAGCACGGTCACCATCGGGTGGGTCGCCGGGACCGTGAAGTGGGCTCGCGCCTGGCCCGGCGCCGGGGTGTGGGCTGTCGGTGTCTGAGTCATGGGCCGGCACTGTGGCCTGCGCATACCTCCCACTGAGGGGCCGATCCGATCGCCGGCCTCCGGAGTACCAAGGGTACGTCCACCCCGGGGCGCGCCCGAGGGGTTTTCCGGGCGGCCCGGAAGGCGGTCTAGACGGGGTGCCGGAAGCCGATGGTGGGGACCGCGCGGCGGCGCGGGGAGGGGGCGGCGCCCGGCGGGACGAGGGCGTCCAGGAAGGCGTAGCGGTCCCGCAGGGCGTCGGGGGCCGTGCGCCACCAGTGGGCCACCTCGGGCCAGCCCGGGGCGGAGAGGGAGCCGCCGAACTCCTGCACCGACAGGGCGGCGGTCAGCCCGGCGAAGGCCAGCCGGTCGGCGAGCGGCCAGCCCGCGAGGCTGCCGGTGACGAACCCGGCGACGAACACGTCCCCGGCGCCGGTCGGGTCCAGGGCGTCCACCGCGATCGCGGGGACCTCCGCGGTCTCACCGGTGCGGCCGTCGACCGCGTACGCACCCTCCGAACCCATGGTCACCACCGCGACCGGGACCTTCTCCGCGAGGGCCCGGGCCGCGGCGCGCGGACACTCGGTCCGCGTGTAGCGCATCGCCTCTCCCGCGTTGGGCAGGAACGCCTCGCAGTGCTGGAGGTCGGCCAGGGCGCCCAGGTCCCACCGCCCCGTCTCGTCCCAGCCGACGTCCGCGAAGATCCGCGAGCCCCGGCGGGCCGCCTCGGAGATCCAGTCCTCGCCCTGTCCGGCACCGAGCGAGGCCACCGCCGCCCGGGCCTTCGGAGGGCACCACGGGAAGGGGCCGGGGCCCGCCGGGGGCGGTGCCTCGTGGCCGTGGGAGACCATCGTGCGCTCGCCCTCGTACGCCATGGAGACGGTGACGGGGCTGTGCCAGCCGGGGATGGTGTGCGACATGGACAGGTCGATGCCCTCGCCCTGCTCCAGGGCGTCCCAGCAGTACTCGCCGTAGTGGTCGTCGCCGAAGGCGGCGGCCAGCGAGGTGCGCAGGCCCAGGCGGGCGAGGGCGGTGGCCATGTTGGCGACGCCGCCGGGGCTGGAGCCCATGCCGCGCGCCCAGGACTCCGTACCGCGCACGGGGGCGGAGTCGAGGCCGGTGAAGATGATGTCGAGGAAGACGGTGCCGGTCAGGAAGACGTCACAGCCGGGCTCGTGGGGGTCGCGCACCGGGCGGAGCGGGTCGAGGGTGATGCGGCTGTCCCGACTGGTCACGGCGTACTCCCCGTTGGTGTGTCGTTTCTGCGTACGGGCCGGAAAACTGCCAGCCCTGCCCGGGACCGGCCGGACCAAACCCCAGTGTGACGCACGTCACCAAACGCCGGGCGGACTAGCGCTTCGGCAGCGCCACCCGCCCCAGGTCCGCCGCGACCGTCAGCTCGCCCTCGAACCCCGCCGCACGGGCCTGGCGTTCGAACTCCGACGGATCCGCGTACCGCTGCGAGAAGTGCGTCAGCACCAGGTGCCGCACCCCGGCGTCCCGCGCCACCCGGGCCGCCTGCCCGGCGGTGAGGTGGCCGTGGTCCTCGGCCAGCCGGACGTCCTCGTCGAGGAAGGTCGACTCGATGACCAGCATGTCGCAGCCGTCCGCCAGCGCGTCCACGCCCTCGCAGAGCCGCGTGTCCATGACGAAGGCGAACCGCTGTCCCGGCCGGTGCTCGCTGACGGCCTCCAGCGTGACCTCGCCGTCGGGCCCCTCAAGCCGCCCCTCGCGCTGGAGCCGGCCCACGTCCGGCCCCTTGATCCCGTACCGCGCGAGCAGCGCGGGGACCATCCGGCGCCCGTCCGGCTCGGTCACCCGGTAGCCGAAGGACTCCACCGGGTGCGAGAGCCGCCGCGCCTCCAGGACGTACGAGGGCCCGCTCGCGAGCACCCCGTCCGCGGCGACCGGCTCCTCCCGCAGCGGCACGGTCTCCCGGTAGGCGGTGGCGTACCTCAGCCGGTCGAAGAACTTCTGCCCAGAGGCCGGGTAGTGCGCCGTCACGGGGTGCGGGACCTGGTCGAGGTTGATCCGCTGGATCACGCCGGCCAGGCCGAGGCTGTGGTCGCCGTGGAAGTGCGTGACGCAGATCCGGTTGATGTCGTGCGCGGCGACCCCGGCCCGCAGCATCTGCCGCTGCGTGCCCTCGCCCGGGTCGAAGAGGATGCCCTCGCCGTCCCAGCGCAGCAGGTAGCCGTTGTGGTTGCGGTGCCGGGTGGGGACCTGGCTGGCGGTGCCGAGGACGACGAACTCGCGTACGGACACGACTTATCCGGGCGGCCACTGGAGGCCGCGGCCGCCCAGGACGTGCAGGTGGGCGTGGAAGACGGTCTGGCCCGCGCCGGCCCCGGTGTTGAACACGACCCGGTAGCCGTGGTCGGCGATCTTCTCCTCCGCGGCGATCTCCCCGGCCTCACGCAGTATGTCGGCGATCACGGCCGGCTCGGCGGCGGCGAGGGAGGCGGCGTCGGGGTGGTGCACCTTGGGGATGACGAGCACGTGGGTCGGCGCCTGCGGGTTGATGTCCCGGAAGGCGAGGGTGGTCTCGGTCTCCCGGACCACGGTCGCCGGGACCTTGCCCGCGACGATCTTGCAGAACAGGCAGTCCGCCTGCGGTTCCCCGGCCATTCGCTGCCGCCTCCCGTGACGTTGATCGGTCGCTGCGCATGCTACCGGTGCCCTGGCCGGGCGGTGGCCGGATATCCCGCTGCGCGGGGCGGTCCCCTACCCTCCCCCAGACTCCGTCCGGGGGGACCCCCACTTCGCCCGTTCCCAGGGGCGGACGGGCTACATATAGCCTCGCCGGCGTTTGAGGCGCGGGGGTCCGGGGGCGGAGCCCCCGGGGGCCGCCCGGCGGGGCACCGCCCCGGACCGGGAACCGCCCGGCCAGGGCAGGGGCTACGACCAGCGCCCCGTGCGGGCCAGCAGGACGGCCGCCGCAGCCGTACCCGCGGTCGACGTGCGCAGCACCGACCGCCCCAGCCGGTACGGCCGCGCCCCGGCTTCGGCGAAGACGGCCAGCTCCTCCGGCGAGACCCCGCCCTCGGGGCCGACCACCAGCACCACCGACCCCTTCTCCGGCAGCGGAGCCGTCGCCAGCGCCTCCGACGGGGTGTCGCGGTCCTCGTGCAGCACCACCGCCAGGTCGGCCCGCGCCAGCAGCGCGGCCACCTGCTTCGTGGACATCGCCTCGGCCACCTCCGGGAACCGGACCCGGCGCGACTGCTTGCCCGACTCCCGCGCCGTGGAACGCCACTTGGCGAGGGACTTCGCCCCCCGGTCGCCGCGCCACTGCGTGATGCACCGCGCGGCCTGCCACGGCACGATGGCGTCGACGCCGGTCTCCGTCATCGTCTCGACCGCCACCTCGCCCCGGTCTCCCTTCGGCAGCGCCTGCACCACCGTGATCCGGACGTCGGGCTCCGGCTCCTCCAGCACGCTCTCCAGGTCCGTGACCACCAGGCGGTCCTTGCCCTCGGCCGCCTTGACCACGCCCTCGGCCCACCGGCCGCGCCCGTCCGTGAGGACCACGTCCTCGCCCGGGCCCAGCCGCTTCACGGACACCGCGTGCCGCCCCTCGGGGCCGTCCAGCACGAACTCCGGCCCCGCCGGAACCTCTTCGACCACGAACACGGGGGCCGTCATGACGTTCTCCTCATCTGCAATGCGTTCAACGCGTTCTGCGCCCCGGCCAGTTCGGCCGCCAGCACCTCCACCAGCTCCCCGGCCGGCAGCGCCCGCGCCAGCCGGTGCCCCTGGCCCGCCCACAGGGACATGCCCTGCGGGTCCCCGGCCGCCGCGGCCGCCTTCCGCAGCCCCGCGGTCATGTGGTGGACCTGGGGGTAGGCGGCCGGCGCGTACGGCCCGTGCTCCCGCACGAAGCGGTTGACCAGGCCCCGCGCGGGCCGGCCCGTGAAGGCCCGGGTCAGTTCCGTGTGCGGGAACATCGGGTCCGTCAGGGCCTTCTTGTGCAGCGGGTGCGCGCCC
Organism: Streptomyces sp. NPDC004126; assembly: GCF_050275515.1. NCBI lineage: Bacteria > Bacillati > Actinomycetota > Actinomycetes > Kitasatosporales > Streptomycetaceae > Streptomyces > Streptomyces sp. NPDC004126. The sequence goes on from NZ_JBNNPF010000046.1 coordinate 12,672, forward strand.
GACTCCGGGCAGGCCAGGAAGGCCGTGCCGAGCTGTGCCGCGTCCGCTCCCGCCGCCAGCACCGCCGCGATCTGCGCGCCGCGCATCAGGCCGCCCGCCGCGGTGATGGGCAGGGCCACGGCCTCCCGCACCTGCGCGACCAGCGCGAGCAGGCCGACGCCGGCCGTGCCGTCGGTCTCCGGGTCGTCGCGGTGGGTGCCCTGGTGGCCGCCGGCCTCGACGCCCTGTACGCAGACGGCGTCGGCGCCCGCCGCCTGCGCGGAGCGGGCCTCCTCGACCGAGGTGACGGTGACGACGGTACGGGTGCCCACCGCGCGCAGGCGGGCGAGCACGTCGGGCGCGGGCGTGCCGTAGGTGAAGGAGACCTCCGGGACGGGGTCCTCCAGCAGGATGGCCAGCTTCGCCTCGTAGCCGTCGTCGGAGTTGCCGATGGTGTCCTCGGGGGCGAGCGAGACCTCGTACCAGCCGCCCTCGCCGGCCAGCTGCCCGCGGTAGGTCTCCACGGCGGCCGGGTCGACGTAGCCGGTCTGCGGTATGAAGAGGTTCACGCCGAAGGGCCGCCGGGTGAGGCCGCGCGTCTGCTTGATCTCCTGGTACATGCCGTCGGCGGTCTTGTAGCCGCCGGCCAGGTAGCCGAGGCCGCCGGCCTCGCACACGGCTGCGACGAGCGGCGGGCACGAGGCGCCGCCCGCCATGGGAGCCTGCACGATCGGGTACTGGGGGAGACCGTTCGGTGCGGAGGACATGGACTGCATCGTGCCACGTCCCGGCCACCGGGCCGAACCGTCGCATTCGCCTGGCATAGTCCGCTTCCCCGGCATGTCCGGGAATCGCCCCGGGCGGTGTCCCGGAAAGCACGGAGCCCGGTCCGGGATTCCCCGGACCGGGCTCGTACGACGTACCGCGGACCGGCCTCAGCGGCCGTTGAACGCGTCCTTCAGACGGCTGAACAGGCCCTGCTGGCCGGGGGCGAACTGGCCCATCGGCCGCTCCTCGCCGCGCAGCTTCGCGAGCTGGCGCAGCAGCTCCTCCTGCTGGGCGTCCAGCTTGCCGGGGGTGGTGACCTCGACGTGGACGATCAGGTCGCCGCGGCCGCCGCCGCGCAGGTGGGTGACGCCCCGCCCGTGCAGCGGGATGGCCTGCCCGGACTGGGTGCCGGGGCGGATGTCGATCTCCTCCATGCCGTCCAGCGTCTCCAGCGGGCACTTGGTGCCCAGGGCCGCGGCCGTCATGGGGATGGTGACCGTGCAGTGCAGGTCGTCCCCGCGCCGCTGGAAGGTCGGGTGCGGCAGCTCGTGGATCTCCACGTACAGATCGCCGGCGGGGCCGCCGCCGGGGCCGACCTCGCCCTCGCCCGCGAGCTGGATCCGGGTGCCGTTCTCGACACCGGCGGGGATCTTGACCGTCAGGCTGCGGCGGGAGCGGACCCGGCCGTCGCCCGCGCACTCGGGGCACGGGGTGGGGACCACGGTGCCGAAGCCCTGGCACTGCGGGCAGGGGCGCGAGGTCATGACCTGGCCCAGGAAGGACCGGGTGACCTGGGAGACCTCGCCGCGGCCGCGGCACATGTCACAGGTCTGCGCCGAGGTGCCGGGGGCGGCCCCTTCGCCGGAGCAGGTGCCGCAGACGACGGCGGTGTCGACCTGGATGTCCTTGGTCGTGCCGAAGGCGGCCTCGTCCAGTTCCAGGTCCAGGCGGATCATGGCGTCCTGGCCGCGGCGGGTCCGCGAGCGCGGTCCGCGCTGCTGGGACTGGCCGAAGAAGGCGTCCATGATGTCGGAGAAGTTGCCGAAGCCGCCCGCTCCGAAGCCGCCCGCGCCGCCACCGCCGCCCGAGGAGGACAGCGGGTCGCCGCCGAGGTCGTAGACCTGCTTCTTCTGCGGGTCCGAGAGGACCTCGTAGGCCGCGTTGATCTCCTTGAAGCGCTCCTGCGTCTTCGGGTCCGGGTTGACGTCCGGGTGGAGTTCACGGGCGAGGCGGCGGAAGGCCTTCTTGATCTCGTCCTGCGATGCGTCGCGGCGCACGCCGAGTACGGCGTAGTAGTCCGTGGCCACTTACGACTCCGCCAGGATCTGTCCGACGTAACGTGCCACTGCGCGTACCGCTCCCATCGTTCCGGGGTAGTCCATGCGGGTCGGGCCGACCACGCCGAGTTTGGCGACTGCTTCGCCGCCCGAACCGTAGCCGACGGACACGACCGACGTGGAGTTGAGCCCCTCGTAGGCGTTCTCGTGACCGATCCGTACGGCCATTCCCGACTCACCGGCCTCGCCCAGCAGCTTCAGGAGCACGACGTGCTCCTCCAGCGCTTCGAGCACGGGCCTGATGGTCAAGGGAAAGTCATGTCCGAAGCGGGTGAGGTTGGCGGTGCCGCCGATCATCAGCCGCTCCTCCGCTTCCTCTGCCAGCGTTTCGAGAAGGGTCGCGAGGACGGCCTTGACGGTCGCCCGGTCGTCGATCTCGAACGACTCCGGAAGGTCCTGCACCAGCTGCGGCACGTCCGTGAAGCGGCGGCCGACGACCCTGCTGTTCAGACGCGCCCGCAGGTCGGCGAGGGAGTTCTCGCCGAAGGGGGTCTGGGTGTCGACGAGGCGCTGCTCGACGCGGCCCGTGTCCGTGATCAGTACGAGCATCAGCCGGGCCGGGGCCAGCGACAGCAGCTCGACGTGCCGCACGGTGGAGCGGGTCAGCGACGGGTACTGGACGACGGCGACCTGCCGGGTGAGCTGCGCGAGCAGCCGTACCGTGCGGCCGACCACGTCGTCGAGGTCGACGGCGCCGTCGAGGAAGTTCTGGATGGCCCGGCGCTCGGGCGTCGACAGCGGCTTGACTCCGGCCAGCTTGTCGACGAAGAGGCGGTAGCCCTTGTCCGTGGGGATCCGGCCGGCGCTGGTGTGGGGCTGCGCGATGTAGCCCTCCTCCTCCAGCACGGCCATGTCGTTGCGCACGGTGGCGGGCGAGACGCCCAGCTTGTGCCGCTCGGTGAGGGCCTTGGAGCCGACGGGCTCCTCCGTCCCGACGTAGTCCTGGACGATGGCGCGCAGTACCTCGAGTCTGCGTTCGCTGAGCATCGCGCACACCTCCGGATGCGGTCGGTCGTCGGTCTGGCCGGCGGGCCGGTCCTGGCTTGTTGGCACTCTGCGCGTGCGAGTGCCAGAGATCCCCCGGTCAGTGTACGGCCGGGTAGTACGCCGCAGGCAAGGGCGGCCCGCCAGGGTAGCGTCACCGCATGGACGTACGTTGGGAAGAGGCGGGTTGGGAAAGGGTCACCGGACGGGCCGGCCGGCGGCGGCTGCCGGTGTGGGACTGCACGGTGGGACTGGTGGTGGGGGACGAGTCGGTGCTGCTGATCGACCCGGGATCGTCCGTGCGCGAGGGCGCGCGGGTGCGGGCCGAGGCGGAGCGGCTGACGGGCCGGCGCGTGACCCATATCGCATTCACCCACGGACATTTCGACCACGTGTTGGGCGGCGGGGCCTTCGCGGGCGCCGAGTTCTTCGGGGCGGTCGGCCTGGACCGGCTGCTGTCGACCCCCACGGGCCGCGAGGAGGTGCGGGTGAGCGCCTTCCGGCAGGGTCTGGCGGAGGAGGAGGCCACCGAGGCGGCGGACCTGCTCCAGGCGCCCCGGCACCTGGTGTCGGGCGAGTGGACGCTGGAGCTGGGCGGGGTGCAGGTGCTGCTGGCGAACGTGGGGCCCGCGCACTCCGAGCACGACCTGGCCGTGTTCGTGCCGGGCGAGCGGGAGGCGGTGTTCTGCGGGGACCTGGTGGAGGAGTCGGGCGAGCCCCAGGCCGGCTCGGACGCGGTGCCGGGCCAGTGGCCGGCCGCCCTGGACCGGCTGCTGTCGCTGGGCGGCGACGACGCGGTGTACGTGCCGGGTCACGGAGCGCTGGTGGACGCGGACTTCGTGCGTGCGCAACGCGACACACTGGCGGCCAGGTTCGGCGTGTCGGGGGCGTGAGCGCGCCGGCTCTCCTAGTGTCGGCCGGATGCGTGAGTACTCCCCCGATCTGACCCCGCAGTGGAAGCGCCCCAAGCCCGCGCCGGAGGTGCCGGCGGACCCGGACCTGGTGGTCGAGGTGGCGGGTACGGACTTCTGCGGCGCGGTGGTGGCGTGCGAGGCGGGCACGGTGACCCTGGAGGACCGCTTCGGCAAGCGCCGGGTGTTCCCGCTGGAGCCGCGCGGCTTCCTGCTGGACGGCGCGGTGGTGACCCTGACCCGCCCCGCGCGGGGGCCCGCCGCGCCGGCCCGTACGGCCTCCGGCTCGATCGCCGTCCCGGGGGCGCGGGCGCGGGTGGCGCGGGCGGGGCGGATCTACGTGGAGGGGCGGCACGACGCCGAGCTGGTCGAGCGGGTCTGGGGCGACGACCTGCGCATCGAGGGCGTGGTGGTGGAGTACCTGGAGGGCGTGGACGACCTGGCGGCGGTGGTCGCGGAGTTCGCGCCGGGGCCCGACGCCCGTCTCGGGGTCCTGGTGGACCATCTCGTCCCGGGCTCGAAGGAGTCCCGCATCGCGGCCTCGGTGACCGGCCCGGACGTGCTGGTGGTGGGCCACCCGTACGTGGACGTCTGGCAGGCGGTGAAGCCGTCGGCACTGGGGATCCGCGCCTGGCCGGAGGTGCCGCGCGGCCAGGACTGGAAGACGGGCGTCTGCCGGGCCCTGGGCTGGCCGGAGAACACGGGTGCCGCCTGGCAGCACATCCTGTCCCGCGTGACGTCCTACCGCGACCTGGAGCCGACGCTGCTGGGGCGGGTGGAGGAGCTGATCGACTTCGTCACGGCTCCCTGACCGGGGCTACGAGAGGGTGCCGAACTCGGTGGTGTCGAGCGTGACGCCGAGGACGTCGAGCGGGACCGGCTCGCCGAACTTGCTGGTCCGCACGCCTCGGTAGTCAGCCTCCTCGCCAGTACCGAAGGGCTCGGTCAGGACCACGCACTGGGCCTGGAAGGGGTCGATGATCAAATAGGCCGGGATCCTCCCGCCCGCGTAGATGGAGCGCTTGGTCACGTAGTCGCGCAACTTGCTGGTCTTGGAGACGACCTCGACCACCATCGCCAGGGCCCCGGCGGGCAGCAGGCGGCCCGACTCCGGCGCCGCCTCGACCGGGAGGACCACGAGATCCGGCTGCGGCTCGGACGACTCCGCCGGAATGTCCACGTCCTGTGTCTGGAGCGGGTACCAGCGATTCACGGGGATCTGTCGCTGCACGAACAGGACGATCAGGTTGTGGACCACGTCCGGCCCGGCCATCATCACGATTTCCCCCCTGAGGAGCTCGACCTTGAACCCTTCGGGAGCCTCGAAGCTCTCGAAGTACTCGGTCATCCGGCGATCGTCCACAGCGGTCATCTCCGTGCCCTCCACTTCTGCCGCCGGGGTTACGGCAGAAGGCTACGAACAGGCTAGGCCGCACCTGCCCGTATCCGCAGCGAATCACTCGGGGGAGTGATCAGTCCACCAGGTCCCGCACCACCGCGTCCGCCAGCAGCCGCCCGCGCAGGGTCAGGACCGCCCGGCCGGCCTCGTACGGGGCCGGCTCCAGGAGGCCGTCGGCCAGGGCCCTGCGGGAGGCCGCCAGGCCCGCGGGGGCCAGCAGGGACAGCGGGACGCCGTCGACCAGGCGGAGCTCCAGCAGGATCCGCTCCACGCGGCGGTCCTCCGCCGAGAGGAGCTCGCGGCCCGCGCCCGGGGAGCGGCCCTCCGCGAGGGCGGCCGCGTAGGCGCCGGGGTGCTTCACGTTCCACCAGCGCACCCCGCCGACGTGCGAGTGGGCCCCGGGGCCGGCGCCCCACCAGTCGGCGCCGCGCCAGTACAGCTCGTTGTGCAGGCAGCGGCCGGCCTCGGTGGTGGCCCAGTTCGACACCTCGTACCAGGAGTAGCCGGCCCCGGCCATGACCTCGTCGGCGATCAGGTACCGGTCGGCGTGCACGTCGTCGTCGGTCATCGGGACCTCGCCGCGGCGGATCCGGCGGGCCAGCTGGGTGCCCTCCTCGACGATCAGGGCGTACGCGCTGACGTGGTCGGGCCCGGCGCCGAGCGCGGCCTCCAGGGAGGCCCGCCAGTCGTCGTCGGACTCCCCCGGCGTGCCGTAGATCAGGTCGAGGTTGACGTGCTCGAAGCCGGCCGCACGGGCCTCGGCGACGCAGGCCTCGGGGCGGCCGGGGGTGTGGGTGCGGTCGAGGACCTTCAGGACGTGCTGCTTGGCGCTCTGCATGCCGAAGGAGATCCGGTTGAAGCCGCCGGCCCGCAGCTCGGCCAGGTACTCGGGGTTCACGGACTCCGGGTTGGCCTCGGTGGTGACCTCGGCGTCCTCGGCGAGGCCGAACTCGTCGCGGATCGCCGCGAGCATGCGTACGAGGTCCCCGGCGGGCAGCAGCGTGGGCGTGCCGCCGCCGACGAAGACGGTCCGCACGGCGCGCGGGTCGTCGCCGAGCACCTTGCGGGCGAGGCGGACCTCGTCGATCAGGGTGTCGGCGTAGTTCTCCCGGGAGGCGAGCACGCCGCCGGTGCCGCGCAGCTCGGTGGCGGTGTAGGTGTTGAAGTCGCAGTACCCGCAGCGGGTGGCGCAGTACGGGACGTGCAGGTAGAACCCGAGCGGCCGCTCCCCGGCGCCCTCCAGGGCGTGCGACGGCAGCGAGCCGTCTTCGGGCATGGGGTCACCATCGGGCAGTGCGGAAGGCATGGGCCCATTGTCCCGCACCGCCCCATGGTCGTTTACGCCCGCGCCCGGGACGCGCGGACGGACGCCGGCCGCGGCGCCGCACACGGCTCGCGCGGGGTGTGCGGGGCCGGCCCGCGCCGCCCCGCCCCGTCCGGCTCGCCGCGAGGCGTCAGGCCTCGCGGGAGCCCTCGTACATCTCCTCGATGAGGTGCTTGAACTCACGCTCGACGACCGGCCGCTTCAGCTTGAGGCTGGGGGTGAGGTCGCCGTGCTCGACGTCGAGGTCGCGCGGCAGGATCCGGAACTTCTTGATCGTCTGCCAGCGCTGGAGGCCCTCGTTGAGGGTCTGGACGTAGGTCTCGACCAGCCGGTTGGTCTCGGCCGCGGCGAGGACCTGGCCGTACGTCTTGCCCTCCAGGCCGTTCTCGGCGGCCCAGCCGAGGATGGCGGGCTCGTCGAGGGCGATCAGGGCGGAGCAGAAGTTCCGGTCGGCGCCGTGGACGACGATGGTCGACACGTAGGGGCAGATCGCCTTGAACTGGCCCTCGACCTCCGCCGGGGCGACGTACTTGCCGCCGGAGGTCTTGATCAGGTCCTTCTTGCGGTCGGTGATGCGCAGGTAGCCGTCCGGGGAGAGCTCGCCGATGTCGCCGGTGTGCAGCCAGCCGTCGCTTTCGAGGACCTCGGCGGTCTTCTCGGGCTGGCCGTGGTAGCCCTGCATGATGCCGGGGCCGCGCAGCATGACCTCGCCGTCGTCGGCGATGCGGACCTCGGTGCCGGGGAGCGGCTTGCCGACGGTGCCGGTGCGGTAGGCCTCGCCGGGGTTGACGAAGGAGGCCGCGCTGGACTCGGTGAGGCCGTATCCCTCCAGGATGTGGATGCCGGCGCCGGAGAAGAAGTAGCCGATCTCGGGGGCCAGGGCGGAGGCGCCGGAGACGGCGGCGCGCAGGCGGCCGCCGAAGGCGTCGCGGAGCTTGGAGTAGACGAGCGTGTCGGCGACCTTGTGCTTGGCGGTGAGCGCGAAGGGGGCGGTGGCCCGGCCGGTGCGGCGGTAGTTGTCCTGGGTGACCTTGGCGTACTCGCGGGCGACGCCCACCGACCACTGGAAGATCTTGTACTTGGCCCCGCCGCCGGCCCGGGCCTTGGCGGCGACGCCGTTGTAGACCTTCTCGAAGATGCGCGGGACGGCCGCCATGTAGGTGGGCTGGACGACCGGCAGGTTCTCGATGATCTTGTCGATGCGGCCGTCGACGGCGGTGACGTGGCCGACCTCGATCTGGCCGGAGGTGAGCACCTTGCCGAAGACGTGGGCGAGCGGCAGCCACAGGTACTGGACGTCGTCCGAGTTGATCATGCCGGTGGCCACGGTGGCCTTGGCCATGTACGACCAGTTGTCGTGCGGCAGGCGCACGCCCTTGGGGCGGCCGGTGGTGCCGGAGGTGTAGATGAGGGTGGCGAGCTGGTCGGGGGTGATGGCCGCGATCCGGTCCTTGACCGCCGCGGGGTGCTTGGCGAGGTACTCGTTGCCGCGCTCCTCCAGCTCGGCGAGGGAGAGCACCCAGCCCTCCGGGTCGCCCTCGGCGGGGACGGCGTCGGCGGCTTCCAGGACGACGACGTGGGCGAGGTCGGGGAGGTCGGCGCGGCGCTCGCGGGCCTTCGCCAGCTGCTTGGCGTCCTCGGCGATCAGCACCCGGCTCTCGGAGTCCGAGAGGATGAAGGAGGACTCCTCGGCGTTGGTGCTGGGGTAGATCGTGGTCACCGCCCCGCCCGCGCACATGACGCCGAGGTCGCAGAGGATCCACTCGACGCGGGTGTTGGAGGCGAGCGCGACGCGCTGCTCGGAGTGCAGCCCGAGGGAGACGAGTCCGGCGGCGATGGCGAAGACCCGGTCGGCGGCCTGCCCCCAGCTGAGCGACTTCCAGTCGTCGGGACCACCCTCACGGCCGGCCGCGGCCACGGGGAAGCGGTAGGCCTCCGCGTTCGGTGTGGCGGCGACGCGGTCAAGGAAGAGGGCCGCCACGGTGGGCGGACGGTTCTCGATCAAGGTCTGTGTGTCGCTCACGGACGTCCTCCGGACCACGCGGCAGGGCCTGCTCGGGCTGGCTAGGGCATGACTACGGGTTTGTAACTGGCGAGTAACCAATGCTCAGAGTAGGGGGACTCCGGCTGGCGCGTAAGAGCCAACCGGCGGCCGATTCATAACGAAAGAGGCCCCCGAGCCTACGCTCGGGGGCCTCTTTCGCATACGGCGCTACTTCTTCTTGCCGCCGGACTCGTCGCTGGACAGGACCGCGATGAAGGCCTCCTGCGGGACCTCCACCGAGCCGACCATCTTCATCCGCTTCTTGCCTTCCTTCTGCTTCTCCAGCAGCTTCCGCTTACGGGAGATGTCGCCGCCGTAGCACTTGGCGAGGACGTCCTTGCGGATGGCGCGAATGGTCTCGCGGGCGATGACGCGGGAGCCCACGGCCGCCTGGATCGGCACCTCGAAGGCCTGCCGCGGGATGAGCTCGCGCAGCTTGGCGACCAGGCGCACGCCGTAGGCGTAGGCGGCGTCCTTGTGGCAGACGGCGGAGAAGGCGTCGACCTTGTCGCCGTGCAGCAGGATGTCGACCTTGACCAGGCTGGAGGCCTGTTCGCCGGTGGGCTCGTAGTCGAGGGAGGCGTAACCGCGCGTCTTGGACTTCAGCTGGTCGAAGAAGTCGAACACGATCTCCGCGAGGGGGAGCGTGTAGCGGATCTCGACCCGGTCCTCGGAGAGGTAGTCCATGCCGAGCAGGGTGCCGCGGCGGGTCTGGCAGAGCTCCATGATCGCGCCGATGAACTCGGTGGGCGCGAGGACGGTGGCCCGGACGACCGGCTCGAAGACGTCCTTGATCTTGCCTTCGGGGAACTCGCTCGGGTTGGTGACGGTGACCTCCGTGCGGTCCTCCATCACGACCCGGTAGACCACGTTGGGCGCGGTGGCGATCAGGTCGAGGCCGAACTCGCGCTCCAGGCGCTCGCGGACCACGTCCAGGTGCAGCAGGCCGAGGAAGCCGACGCGGAAGCCGAAGCCGAGCGCCGCCGAGGTCTCGGGCTCGTAGACCAGCGCGGCGTCGTTGAGCTGGAGCTTGTCCAGGGCCTCGCGCAGCTCCGGGTAGTCCGAGCCGTCGAGCGGGTACAGGCCCGAGAAGACCATCGGCTTCGGGTCCTTGTAGCCGCCGAGGGACTCGGTGGCGCCGCCCGTCATCTGGGTGATGGTGTCGCCGACCTTGGACTGGCGGACGTCCTTCACACCGGTGATCAGGTAGCCCACCTCACCGACGGACAGGCCGTCGGCCGGGAGCATCTCGGGCGAGTTGGTGCCGATCTCCAGCAGCTCGTGCGTGGCGTTCGTGGACATCATCCGGATGCGCTCGCGCTTGTTGAGCGTGCCGTCGACCACGCGGACGTACGTGACGACGCCCCGGTAGGAGTCGTAGACCGAGTCGAAGATCATCGCGCGGGCGGGGGCGTCCTTGACGCCGACCGGGGCCGGGACGGTCTCGACGACGCGGTTGAGCAGGGCGTCGACGCCGAGGCCGGTCTTCGCCGAGACGCGCAGGACGTCGTCGGGGTCGCAGCCGACCAGGTTCGCCAGCTCCTCGGCGAACTTCTCCGGCTGGGCGGCCGGCAGGTCGATCTTGTTCAGGACCGGGACGATCGCGAGGTCGTTCTCCATCGCCAGGTACAGGTTGGCGAGGGTCTGGGCCTCGATGCCCTGGGCGGCGTCCACCAGCAGGATCGTGCCCTCGCACGCGGCGAGGGAGCGCGAGACCTCGTAGGTGAAGTCGACGTGGCCGGGGGTGTCGATCATGTTCAGGATGTGCGTGGTGCCCGTGCCCGCGCCCTCGGTGGGGCTCCAGGGCAGACGGACCGCCTGCGACTTGATCGTGATGCCGCGCTCACGCTCGATGTCCATGCGGTCGAGGTACTGGGCGCGCATCTGCCGCGAGTCGACGACACCGGTGAGCTGGAGCATCCGGTCGGCGAGGGTCGACTTGCCGTGGTCGATGTGCGCGATGATGCAGAAATTACGGATCAGCGCCGGGTCGGTACGGCTCGGCTCGGGCACGTGGCTGGGGATGGCGGGCACGCAGTGTCCTGATTCTCGGTCGCTGTCGGATCTGCTGTCGGATCGGTAGGCAGACTTGTACGCAGACTCCCATGGTCCCATGGACGCGGGGATGCGCTCGGTTTGGGCCGGTCGAACCGCGCCTGGTAGCCTGGGTGGCTGTGTCTCGCATGCCCTCTCAGTTGGGGGTACCCCCAGCGGTAGCTGGGGGAGAGGCACATTCCGAAAAAACTCTGAACCTGAAAAGGCTCTTTCGTGGCGAACATCAAGTCCCAGATCAAGCGGAACAAGACCAACGAGAAGGCTCGCCTTCGCAACAAGTCGGTCAAGTCCGAGCTGCGCACCTTCATCCGCAAGGCCAACGAGGCCATCCTCGCCGGCGACGCGGAGAAGGCCACCGCTGCGGCCCGCCTGGCTTCCAAGAAGCTGGACAAGGCCGTCTCGAAGGGTGTCATCCACAAGAACGCCGCCGCCAACAAGAAGTCGGCGCTGGCCACCAAGGTTGCCGCCATCTGAGTTCCGCACTCGATGTGAACGCCGGGACGGACCCAGCGGGCCCTCTCTCCCGCTCCTGACCGGCACCCCGCGCCGCACGCGGCCTGCGTTCGCCACGCGGGTGCGGCGCACACAGCAGTGACCGAAGGCCCCGGCCTCTCCCCTTCCCCAGGGCAGAGACCGGGGCCTTCGCACATCCAGCCCCGCCGGCCCCGCGCAGCGACAGGGCGACAGGGCGACAGGGCGACAGGGCGACAGGGCGACAGGGCGACAGGGCGACGGCTAACGCCCCCGCGGGGCCCTCGCGGCGCGGGCAACGGCCACCACGGCCTTCTCCAGGGCGTACTCCGGGTCGTCCCCGCCGCCCTTGACCCCCGCGTCGGCCAGCGCCACCGCACGGAGCGCGTCCGCGACCCCGTCCGCCGACCAGCCCCGCATCTGCTGCCGGACCCGGTCGATCTTCCACGGCGGCATTCCGAGGTCCCGGGCGAGGTCGCCCGGACGGGCCCCGCGCGGGGCGGAGGCGAGCTTGCCGATGGCCCGGACGGCCTGCGCCAGCGCGCTGGTGATCAGCACCGGTGCCACACCGGTCGCGAGGGACCAGCGGAGGGCTTCGAGGGCCTCCGCGGCCCGGCCTTCGACCGCCCGGTCGGCGACCGTGAAGCTGGACGCCTCGGCCCGGCCCGTGTAGTAGCGGCCGACCACGGCCTCGTCGATGGTGCCCTCGACGTCCGCGCACAGCTGCGCCGCCGCGCTCGCCAGCTCGCGCAGGTCGCTGCCGATCGCGTCCACCAGCGTCTGGCACGCCTCGGGGGTCGCCGACCGCCCCAGGGTCCGGAACTCCCCGCGGACGAACGACAGCCGGTCCGCCGCCTTCGTCATCTTCGGGCAGGCGACCTCGCGGGCACCCGCCTTGCGCGCCGCGTCCAGCACGCCCTTGCCCTTGACCCCGCCCGCGTGCAGCAGGACGAGGGCGATCTCCTCGTACGGATCGGCGATGTAGGCCTTGAGCTCCTTCACCGTGTCCGCGCCCAGGTCCTGCGCGTTCCGCACGATCAGGACCTTGCGCTCGGAGAACAGCGAGGGGCTGGTCAGCTCCGCCAGCGTGCCGGGCTGGAGCTGGTCGGAGGTGAGGTCCCGCACGTCGGTGTCGGCGTCGGCCGCGCGGGCGGCCGCCACCACGTCCCGTACGGCACGATCGAGCAGCAGGTCCTCCTGCCCCACCGCGAGGGTGATCGGGGCGAGCAGGTCGTCGGTGGGGTTCTTCCTGGTGGCCATCGCCCCCAGCATCCCACGCCGCACTGACAGCACCCCTCGCCCGGTGCCCGAGAATGGTCGCGTGAACGTGCGACATGTACTGGTCCTGCCCGACCGCGACGCCGCCGAGGAGGTGGCCCAGGAAGTCGTGGACCGCTTCGGCCTCCCGGAGGAGCCCCAACTGGTCCGCGACGCCCTCGCCGGCGAGGACGACGCCGAGGACGCCCAGTGGCTGGTGGTCGTCGAGGACCCCGCCGGACGGCTCGACGCCACCTCGCTGGACGAGCTCGCCGCCGAGTACGAGGGCTGGCTGGAAGCCCCGTAGGACGGCGCCCGCGCCTACGCCTTGTGCACGATCTGCACGTCCAGCGCCACTTCCACGCTCGGCCCGATCGCCGCGATCCCCTGCGCCAGCACCGACTGCCAGTTCAGCGCGAAGTCCCCGCGGTTCAGCTCGGCCGTGGCCCGGCAGGCGGCACGCGGCTCGCCCTCCAGACCCGTGCCGTGGCCCAGGTACTGGGTGTCGAGGGTGACCGAGCGGCTGACCCCGTGCAGGGTGAGGGCGCCCGCCACGGCCCAGCGGCTGCCGCTGCGGTGGATGAACCGCTCGCTGTAGAACTCCACCCGCGGGTGCCGGGCGGCGTCCAGGAAGTCGGCGGACCGCAGGTGGTCGTCCCGCCGGCGCATCCCGGTGTCGATGCTCGCCGTGTCGATGATCACGTGCATGGAGGAGTCCTCCATGCGCTCGGCTATCCGCACCGCGCCGGCGAAGGTCGCGAACCGGCCCTGGATCCGGGCGAAGCCCATGTGCCGGGCGGTGAAGGCGATCGACGAGTGCGTCGGGTCGATCTCCCAGTGCCCGGGCTGCGGCAGCAGCGGCGGCTCCACCGAGTCCAGGATGATCTCCGCCGTGCCGGGCTGCGCCGGGTCCCCCACCAGCGTCGCCCCGTGGAAGGGCGCGTAGCCCTCGGCGGTGACGGAGAGCCGGTACTCGCCCTCCGGCACGGCCGCGGTGAACCCCCCGTACGGATCCGTCTCCCCGCTGACGACCCGTCGGCCGATCGGGTCGGTGACCTCGAACTTGGCCTGCCTGATGGGCTGGTGGACCGTGTCGAGCACCCGACAACTCAACAGCCGCGCCGTGTGCGGCAGTGTGAGAGTCGCGGATGTGGTCGAAGCGGCACCGCTGGTCGTCTCCATCCCCCGTCGGCGACCGAACATGGCTAGTGCACCCCCGTGCTGTGTGGACTTGGACCGTTCTGGCGAAGACGCATTCGATCATGCTGTCGGGTTGTGGGCAAACAGAATGGTCGCGCCCGGTATGACCACGCGCTTTCGGACGCCGTCCGGCCGGAAACGCACGCATCCGCGCACCGCTTCCGGAGACCGCCACGGAACCGTCCTCGTCGGTGCGCAACACGGCCGCTCCATGGGCCCTGAGCTGCGCGATCGTGCCCGGAGCGGGATGCCCGTAGCGGTTGCCGGCGCCGACGGGGACGATCGCCAGGCGTGGCCGGATCCGGTCCTGCAGGCCCGGGTCCTGGTGCGCCGATCCGTGGTGCGCGACCTTGAGCACGTCCACCGGCCCGAGTTCCGGATGCTCCCTCAGAAGTGCTTCCTGGGAGGGCGGTTCGAGGTCACCGAGCAGCAGGAGCACGAGGCCGGCGGTGCGCACCAGCAGGGCGACGCTGGCGTCGTTGGGCCCGTCCGGCGGCGGGGCCGTCGCCGAGGGCCACAGCACCTGCCACTCCAGCGGGCCGGTCCGCCTCCGCTCCCCCGGCACCGCGGGCACGACGGGCACCCCGGCCCGCGCCGCAGCCCGGCGGACCGCGGCCGCCTGCGCGGGCGGCTCCTCCAGCACGGTGGTCTCGATCACACCCACGGACCGGCCCCGCAGCACCCCCGGAACCCCTCCCACGTGGTCGGCGTGAAAGTGCGTCAGCAGGAGCAGCGGGATCCGGCTCACGCCGAGGGCGCGCAGGCAGTCGTCCACCGGCCCCGGCTCGGGCCCGGCGTCGACCACGACGGCCGTACCGGGGCCGGCGGCCAGCACGGCGGCGTCGCCCTGGCCCACGGCGCACTGGACGTAGCTCCAGTCCGGCGGCGGCCAGCCGGTGACGGTGCGGATCAGCTGCGGCGGCCGCAGCACCGCGATCAGCAGCACCACGGCCACTGCGGCACAGACCCCGCGCCGCCGCCCGAACCGGACCCCGAGCCCCACCGCGGCCGCCGTCGCCGCGGCCAGCAGCAGCCCGCCCGCGAGCCCGCCGGGCCAGGACAGCTCCGCCCCCGGCAGCCGGGCCCCGCCCCGTGCCACGGCGGCGATCCACCCGGCCGGCACCCCCGCGCACCGGGCAAGCAGCTCCGCCACGGGCATGGACAGCGGGGCCGCGGCGAGGACCGCGAAGCCGAGCACGGTGGCGGGACCGGCCGCCAGCTCCGCCAGCAGGTTGCACGGCACGGCGACCAGGCTCACCCGGGCGGAGAGCACCGCCACCACCGGAGCGCACACCGCCTGGGCCGCGAGAGCCGCCCCCAGGGCGTCGGCGAGGCGCGGCGGCGTCCCGCGCCGCCGCAGGGCCCCGCTCCAGCGCGGCCCGAGGATGAGCAGCGCCCCGGTGGCCAGCACCGAGAGGAGGAACCCCGCGCTGCGGGCCAGCCACGGGTCGTACAGCACCAGCAGCAGCACGGCCCCGGCCAGCGCGGGGACGAGGGACCTGCGCCGCCCGGTGGCGAGGGCCAGCAGGGTGACCGCCCCGCAGGCGGCGGCCCGCAGCACGCTCGGGTCGGGCCGGCACACCACCACGAAGGCCAGCGTCAGCGCGGCCCCGCCCAGCGCGGTGGCCCGCAGCGAGAGCCCGAGCCGGGGCGCGAGGCCGCTCCGCTCGGCGCGCTGCGCGCGGGCCGGGGGCCCGATCAGCAGGTACAGCACCACGGTCAGGTTGGACCCCGAGACGGCCAGCAGGTGCAGCAGGTCGGTGGCCCTGAACGCCTCGTGCAGCTCGGGCGGGACCCGGGAGGTGTCCCCGACCACCAGCCCCGGCAGCAGCGCCCTGGCGTCCCCCGGGAGCCCCTCGGTGGCGTCCCGCAGCCCGGCCCGCAGCGCCCCCGCGAGCCGCTGCACCCGGTCGGGGCCGCCCGTCACCCCGGGCGGGGTGTCCGCGGCCGGGCGGAGCAGGGCCACGGCCCGCTCCCCGGCCCCGGCCGGCGCCAGCCGGGCCACCACCGAGACCCGGGTCGAGGGCTCCAGCCGGGCCCACCCCGGATGCCCGGCCAGCACCCGTACGGGGGTCTCCACCCGGGTCCGCGTCCCGTCGGGCCCGCTCACCCCGGTCAGCACCGCGTCCAGCACCACCACCGGCGGCCCGGCCCCGCCGCGGGCCGTCCGGGGGTCCGAGCCGACCGTGAGCTCCGCGCGCACCCGGGCGTGTTCGCCGGCCAGCCGGGCCACGGGCCCCGCCCGCGCCTCGGCCCGCTCCAGCCCGGCCACCCCCGCCCCGGCGGCGGCGCAGAGCAGCGCGGCGGCGACGGCCGGTCCGACCCCCCACAGCGGCTGCGACCCTCGGCGGCCGGCGAGCAGCAGCACCCCCGCCGCGGCCGCCGCGAGCCCCGCCCCGGCGGCGCTCCACCCGCCGGGCACCCCGAGCGCCGACGCGGCCGCACCCCAGGCCGCCACGGCCGGCACCGCCAGCCGCAGGTCCACCGGCCCGGCCCGCTCCTCCTCGGCGCGCCCCTCCCCGGCGGCGCTCACGGCCGCACCAGCCTTCGCAGCTCGGCGAACCTCCGCTCGCCGATCCCGTCGACCTGCCGGAGCTCCTCCACGGCCCGGAACCCGCCCCGGGCCGTCCGGAAATCGACGATCTTCCTGGCGAGGACGGGCCCCACCCCGGGCAGCCCGTCCAGCTGCTCGACCGTCGCGCCGGCGAGGCTCAGGGGGCCGCCCCCGCCACCCGCGGCGGGAGCCGGCCCGCCCGCGGCCGGCTGCGCGGTGACGCCGACCAGCACCTGTTCGCCGTCCACCAGCACCCGGGCCCGGTTGAGCCCGGTGGTGTCGGTGCCCGGCCGCACTCCCCCGGCGGCGGCGAGCGCGTCCTCCACCCGCGAGCCGCCGGGCAGCCTCCGCACCCCCGGGTCGCGGACCCTGCCGCCGACGTCCACCACGATGCGGGCACCCGCACCGGCCGGGGCCGCCGACGCCACCGCGGCGGCAGGAGCGGAGCCCGGCCCGAGCACGGCCGGGGCCGTCACCGGCTGCGGCCGGCCCGACCAGTACTGCTGGGCGGCGAAGCCGACGGCCACCACCAGCACCGCCGCCACGGCGGCCACCGCACGCGGCTCCACCCCGCACCGCACCTGCACCCACACCGGCAGCCGCTCCCGCAGCGCGAGCCCCCGCGCCTCCCGAGCCCGCGGCGCCTCCCCGGGCTCCCGCCCGGCACCGGCAGCGGGATCCGCCGTACCGCCCGGCGGGTCGGCGACCCGCGGGGCCGTCTCCCGCGCCCCGGCCGGGCCGCCCAGCAGGGCCTCGGCCCTGCGCCGCAGCACGGCGGGGTCGGGGCGGGGCCGGTCCCTGCCCCGGCGCCGGTCCCGGAGCCTGCCGTCGGACCGGCGCGCCCGCCCGGGCCCGCTCCCGCCGGGGCCGTCGGCGGGGGAAGCCGTGGAGATACCTGGAGTACGCGTTCGAAGAGTCATGCCCCGAAGCTAGGACCGACCCCCGGACCACCGCTCGGAGCCTTGGATTCCTGTGGATGACCGTCCCGTTGTGGACAACCCGCCCACCCTTCCGGGTGATCGGCGGACCCCGGTGATCAGCGGACCCGGGTGATCAGCGGACCCGGGTGATCAGCGGGGCGAGACGACCGCCGCCAGCAGCCCCGGCCCGGTGTGTGCGCCGATCACCGCGCCGACCTCGCTGACGTGCAGCTCGACCAGGCCGGGGATCCGCTCGCGCAGCCGCTCGGCGAGCTTCTCGGCCCGCTCCGGGGCCGCCAGGTGGTGCACGGCGACGTCGACGTCCCGCGCCCCGGCCCGTTCGACGGCCAGCTCCTCCAGCCGGGCGATGGCCTTGGAGGCCGTGCGCACCTTCTCCAGCATCTCGATCCGCCCGCCGTCCAGGGTCAGCAGCGGCTTGACCGCCAGCGCGGAGCCGAGGAGGGCCTGCGCGGCGCCGATCCGGCCGCCGCGCCGCAGGTAGTCGAGGGTGTCCACGTAGAAGTAGGCCGACATCTCCGCGGCCCGCTTCTCGGCGGCGGCCACGGCCTCGTCGGCGGATCCGCCGGCCTCGGCGGTCTCGGCGGCGGCGAGGGCGCAGAAGCCGAGGGCCATGGCGACCATGCCGGTGTCGACGACGCGGACCGGCACGGGGGCGGTCCGGGCGGCGACCACGGCGGCGTCGTAGGTGCCGGAGAACTCGGCGGACAGGTGCAGGCTCACGATGCCGGTGGCGCCGGCCTCCGCGGCGTCCTGGTAGGCCCGTACGAACTGCTCCGGGCCGGGGCGGGAGGTGGTGACGGGGCGGCGCTTCTGCAGGGCCGCCGCGAGGCTGCGGGCCGAGATCTCGGTCCCTTCCTCCAGGGCCTCGTCGCCCAGGACCACGGTCAGGGGGACGGATGTGATCCCGTGCCGCGCCATCGCCTGCGGGGGCAGGTAGGCCGTGGAATCGGTGACGATCGCGACATGGCGGGACATGAGCCGGAGGTTACCGGCAGCGGAGGCCTTCCGGCAGCCCGGCCCTCCCCCTCACCCGGAACCGCCTCCGCGCCGCCCCCGGACGCGCCCGCGTCAGGTGGTGGCCTCCGGCCTGGGGGCCTTCTGCCAGGGGTACGCGGCCGCCGGAGCGGAGGGGTCCAGCTCCGGCCGGGCGGGCTCCGCCGGCCGCGCCGCTTCCCCGGCCCGCTGCGCCCTCCCGGCGGGCCGCGCGCCGGGCGCGGCTCCTGGAGCCGCGCCGGGGCCGCCCGCGGGCTCCTGGCCCGCGTCCCAGGCCGCCGCCGCGGCCGCCAGGTCGTCGACCGACTCCCGGGACCAGTCGCGCAGCGCGCCCGACTCGACCTCGATCTGCTCCGAGAGCAGCGCCAGCTCGTCGTCCGCGAACCGCCGGGCGCGGTCGCGCGCCGCCCACCGCAGGGAATCGGCCGACTTCGTGATCTTGAGGGTGCGCTCCCGCAGCTCCGGCAGGGACTCCGCGATCCGCTGGCGGTCGGGCTCCTGCTCCAGCCGCTTCAGCTCGTCGTCCAGCTCGTGCCCGTGCCGGCTCAGCCGCTCGAAGAGGGCGATGGACTCCTTGAGCGAGCTGTCGGACTGCACCCCCTGGTAGAGGGCGGCCTGCGTGGCGCGCATGGAGTTCCGCAGGTCGAGCCGCAGCTGCGCCAGCGCGCCGGCGACTCCTCCCTGGCCGATGCTCCGGGCCTTCAGGGTGGTGTCCTCCACCGTGCGGCGGGCCTGCGTGATCGTCCGGTCCACGCCTCGCTTGGCCGCGCCGACCGCCTTGACCGTCGCCCAGGCGCCCAGCCCCAGGAAGGCGAACAGCACCACCAGGGCAAAGATGATGATCAACGCGCCTACCTCCATGAGGTTCCCTTCCCCGGCTTGTTCCCGTCCCTCCCACCGTAAACGCCGCGGGCAGGCCGGGGGTTCCATTCGAACCCCCAACCTGCCCGTACGGGATCACCCCGAGGCGCCGGCCCGGGCGGCCCTGACGGGACGCACGGGCCTTGGGCCGCCTCAGATGACGATGTTCACCAGCTTCGGCGCGCGCACGATCACCTTGCGGATCTCCGCGCCGCCCAGGGCCGCGACGACGCCCGCGTCGGTGACGGCCAGCTGCTCCAGGTCGGCCTCCGAGATGCTCGGCGGCACCTCCAGGCGCGCCTTGACCTTGCCCTTGACCTGGACCACGCAGGTGACCGTCTCGTCCACGACGTACGCCGGGTCCGCGACCGGGAAGTCCTGGTGGACGACCGAGTCGGTGTGGCCCAGGCGGTGCCACAGCTCCTCCGCGATGTGCGGCGCCAGCGGGGCGACCAGCAGCACCAGGCGCTCGGCCACGGACCGCTCCAGCGGGCGGCCCGCCTTGGTCAGGGTGTTGTTCAGCTCGGTGATCTTCGCGATCGCCGTGTTGAAGCGCAGGCCCGCCATGTCGGAGCCGGCCCCGTCGACGGCCTTGTGCAGGGCGCGCAGGGTGGCCTCGTCGGGCTCGCCGTCGACGACGGTGACCTCGCCGGTCTCCTCGTCCACGATGTTGCGCCACAGGCGCTGCAGCAGGCGGTACTGGCCGACGACGGCGCGGGTGTCCCACGGGCGCGAGACGTCCAGCGGGCCCATCGCCATCTCGTACAGGCGCAGGGTGTCCGCGCCGTACTCCTCGCAGATCTCGTCGGGCGTGACGGCGTTCTTCAGGGACTTGCCCATCTTGCCGTGCTCGCGCTTGACGGGCTCGCCCTGGTAGAAGTACCCGCCGTCGCGATCCTCGACCTCGGCCGCGGGGACGTACACGCCGCGCGCGTCGGTGTAGGCGTACGCCTGGATCATGCCCTGGTTGAACAGCTTGTGGAACGGCTCGGCCGACGAGACGTGGCCCAGGTCGAACAGCACCTTGGACCAGAACCGGGCGTACAGCAGGTGCAGCACCGCGTGCTCGGCGCCGCCCACGTACAGGTCGACGCCGCCGTGCGGCGCGCCCTCGCGCGGGCCCATCCAGTACTGCTCGATCTCCGGGTCCACCAGGGCGGAGTCGTTGTGCGGGTCCAGGTAGCGCAGCTCGTACCAGCAGGAACCGGCCCAGTTGGGCATGGTGTTGGTCTCGCGGCGGTAGGACTTCACGCCGTCGCCCAGGTCCAGCTCCACGTTGACCCACGCCTCGTTGCGCGACAGCGGGGTCTCCGGCTTGGAGGTGGCGTCGTCGGGCTCGAAGGTGCGCGGCGAGTAGTCCTCGACCTCCGGCAGCTCCAGCGGCAGCATCGACTCGGGCAGCGAGTGGGCGACGCCGGCCTCGTCGTAGACGATCGGGAAGGGCTCGCCCCAGTACCGCTGGCGGCTGAACAGCCAGTCGCGCAGGCGGAAGTTGACGGTGCCCTCGCCGATGCCGCGCCCGGTCAGCCAGTCGGTGATGGCGGCCTTGGCCCGGACGACGTCCAGGCCGTCCAGGGAGATGCCCTCGCCGGCGGAGTTGACCAGCTTCGCGTCGTGGGAGACGAACGCGTCCTCCCACTCGGCGGTGTCGGTGCCGCGGCCGTCCGTCGGCTCGACGACGCAGCGGATCGGCAGCTCGAAGGCGCGGGCGAACTCGAAGTCGCGGGCGTCGTGCGCCGGGACGGCCATGATCGCGCCGGTGCCGTAGCCCATCAGGACGTAGTCGGCGATGAAGACGGGGACCTTGTCGCCGCTGACCGGGTTGACCGCGTACTCGCCGGTGAAGACACCGGTCTTGTCCTTGGCCTCGGCCTGCCGCTCGACGTCCGACTTGGAGGCGGCCTGCTTGCGGTACGCGGCCACGGCCTCGGCGGGGGTGGCGTAGCCGCCGGTCCACACGTCGTGGGTGCCCTCGGGCCAGGCGGCCGGGATGAACTTCTCGACCAGCGGGTGCTCGGGCGCCAGGACCATGTAGGTGGCGCCGAACAGGGTGTCCGGGCGGGTGGTGAAGACGGTGATGGCCTCGTCGCCCAGCGCGAAGTCGACGCGGGCGCCCTCGCTGCGGCCGATCCAGTTGCGCTGCTGCAGCTTGATGGCCTCGGGCCAGTCCAGTGCGTCCAGGTCGTCCAGCAGGCGGTCCGCGTAGGCGGTGATCCGCATGTTCCACTGGCTCAGGCGGGACTTGAAGACGGGGAAGTTGCCGCGCTCGGACCGGCCGTCGGCGGTGACCTCCTCGTTGGCCAGTACGGTGCCCAGCCCGGGGCACCAGTTCACGGGCGCGTCGGAGGCGTAGGCCAGGCGGAAGCCGTTCAGCACGTCGGCGCGCTCGGCGGCGGTCAGGCCGGCCCAGGCGCGGCCTCCGGGGACGTCACGGGTGCCGGCCTCGAAGTCGGCGACCAGCTCGGAGACCGGGCGGGCCTTCTTCGCGTCGGCGTCGTACCAGGAGTTGTAGATCTGCAGGAAGATCCACTGGGTCCACTTGTAGTACTCGGGGTCGATCGTCGCGAAGGACCGGCGCTTGTCGTGGCCCAGGCCCAGGCGGCGCAGCTGGACCTTCATGTTCTCGATGTTCGCCTCGGTCGACACGCGCGGGTGCGTTCCGGTCTGCACGGCGTACTGCTCGGCCGGCAGGCCGAAGGCGTCGAAGCCCAGGGTGTGCAGGACGTTGTGGCCGGACATCCGCTGGTGGCGCGCGAAGACGTCGGTGGCGATGTAGCCCAGCGGGTGGCCGACGTGCAGGCCCGCACCGGAGGGGTACGGGAACATGTCCATGATGAACTTCTTGGGCCGGGCGACGACGGCCGGGTCGCCGGCCAGGTCACCGGTCGGGTTCGGCGCCTCGTAGGTGCCCTCCGCGTCCCATACGTCCTGCCAGCGTGCCTCGATGTCGGCGGCCATGGCAGCCGTGTAACGGTGCCCCTCGGCCGCCTCGGGGGCCGGGGTGTTCGTCTCGCTCATGATTCCTGAAGCTCCATCGATCGTCTCTGCCGTCTCTGCCCGCCCAAACGAAAAAGCCCCTCGCACAGGAGGGGACGCCGCGCCGATGCCGACCTTCTCGAAGGGTCGGTACTGATCAGCGCGGCTCGGTAAGCAGAAGGCGCACGGCACGCATGGCGTCAGGGTACCGCAGCGGCCCCGGCGGGCGCTCGGACGTTCCACCGGTCGGGCACGACGAGAAGCGGGCCACCCGATCCGGGTGGCCCGCTTCTTCACTGTGGAGCTAAGGAGAATTGAACTCCTGACCTCCTGCATGCCATGCAGGCGCTCTACCAACTGAGCTATAGCCCCTTGCTTCTCTCTGCCGCCGGGCCCCTTCTCGGTTTCCCTTGCCGGTTCCCCCTGGCGACATCGAGAACATTACACGGTCATGGCCCCAGACCAAAAATCGGTTTCCGGTGGCCCGTTATGCCCGATTCTGCTGCCGTCCCGCCGGTCGCCCGGTCACGCCCGGGCGAACTGGTAGAAGCGCTTCAGCGTGCAGTGTTCGTCGAGCAGGCGGCCGTAGATCGGCTCGCCCTCCAGCTCCCGATACGTCTCGATCGGGTCGCCTTTTATGATCAGCGCCCGCGCGCATTCCTCGCACCAGTACTGGTAGTCGGGATTGACCGGGTCCATGTCCCGCACGATCGGCGTGCCGTTGTTGCACCAGTCGCACCGCCGCCGGTGTGCACCCATCCGTCAGCGACTCCCTCCCGCGTCGGGCCGTCGTGTCCCCCTCCGGCCGTCCGATTCTGCCACGTCGACAGCGGACGGGTCAGCAAGCACACAAAGCGGAACAAACGCAAGGATCCCGCCCCCTGTTGGGGACGGGATCCTGATTGTGGAGCTAAGGAGAATTGAACTCCTGACCTCCTGCATGCCATGCAGGCGCTCTACCAACTGAGCTATAGCCCCGCTCTCCGCCGCGTTCCCCCCGTTTCCGGTGTTCTTCGCTGCGAACAAGAAGAACTCTAGCCTGTGACCAGCCGGAAAGCGAAATCCGGGCCCCGGCGGCCCTGCGGGCCACACGGAGGGTCCCGGCGGAAGCCTCAGTCGTCGTCGCCGAGCACCGGCTCCGGCAGCGTGCCGGCGTTGTGCTCCAGCAGACGCCAGCCGCGCGCGCCCTCGCCGAGGACGGACCAGCAGCAGTTGGAGAGCCCGCCCAGGCCCTCCCAGTGGTACGGCTCCAGACCCAGCAGCCGCCCGATGGTCGTACGGATGGTGCCGCCGTGGCTGACGACGACGAGCGTGCCGCCCTCGGGCAGCCGGTCCGCGTGCTCCAGCACCACCGGAGCGGCGCGGTCGGCGACCTCGGTCTCCAGCTCGCCGCCACCGCGGCGCACGGGCTCGCCGCGCTTCCACGCCGCGTACTGCTCGCCGTGCTTCGCGAGGATCTCCTCGTGGGTGAGGCCCTGCCACTCGCCCGCGTACGTCTCGCGCAGCGCCTCGTCGTGCGCCACGGACAGCCCCGTGACGTCGGCCAGCTCGGCGGCCGTGTCCGCGGCCCGCCGCAGGTCGGAGGCCACGATGGCGTCCGGCTTCAGCGAGGCGAGCAGGCGGGCGGCGCGGCGCGCCTGCGCCACACCCGTCTCGGTCAGCTCGATGTCCGTCGAGCCCTGGAAGCGGCGCTCCAGGTTCCACGAGGTCTGGCCGTGCCGCCAGAGGACGATCTTCCTGCCGGGCTTGCCGGCAGTCGTCGCGGTCGCGCTCAGAACAGGTCACCGTCCTCTTCGTCGCCCTGCGCCTCGCGCAGCTTGGCGTGCTCCTCGGCCTTGCCGATGGTGAGCTTGGCGTCCTCGGGGAGCTCGATCTCGGGGCAGTCCTTCCACAGGCGCTCCAGCGCGTAGAAGACGCGCTCCTCGCTGTGCTGGACGTGGACGACGATGTCGACGTAGTCGAGCAGGATCCAGCGGGCGTCGCGGTCGCCCTCGCGGCGCACCGGCTTGGCGCCGAGCTCCTTGAGGAGGCGCTCCTCGATCTCGTCGACGATCGACTTGACCTGGCGGTCGTTGGGCGCCGAGGCGAGCAGGAAGGCGTCGGTGATCGACAGCACGTCGCTGACGTCGTACGCGATGATGTCGTGCGCGAGCCGGTCGGCCGCCGCCTGGGCGGCGGTGGTGATGAGCTCGATGGAGCGGTCCGTGGCGGTCACTGGCCATGCTTTCGGGTTGGCGGACAGATACCCACAAGGGTCTCACGTACCGCCGACGCCGCCCGCGCGGAACGTCCGGCGCGGGCCCGGGCGCAGGTGGGAGCCGGGCCGGGACGGTAGCCGCCCGGTCCGGCCAGGCCCGTCAGGACGGCTTGTAGTCCTTGCCGAGCACCACCACGACGTCCGCGTTCACCGGGCTCTCGGCCTTCTGCACGGCCGTCTCCGGCAGCCCCAGCGTCTTGGCGACGTCGACCGCCCGGTCCCGCTGGGCCTGGTCCTGGTACGTGATCCGGGTGGCGGCGGCCGTCCGGTCGGCCCTGCCGCCGTCCACGAAGCCGTAGCCCCCGTTGAGCAGCGCCGCCTTCGCCGCGACCTGCGCCTTCTCGTCCCCGGTGGCGTCCTTGAGGCCGACCCGCGGGGCGGCGCCTGGCTGGGCCGCGGTGAAGGAGCCGCCGAGGACCTCCTTGACGACCTTCCGGCCGGCCTCGTCGGTCAGGCCGCCGTCCGGCTTCACGGTGAGCACCTCGGTGCGGTACGCCGCCACCTTGGCGTGCTCGCCGATCCGCGACAGCAGCCCGCCGAGGTTCTTCGCGTCGAGCCCCGGGTCGAGGATCTGGCCCATGCTCTCGACGGTCGTGGCCGCCGCCCCGGGGTCGCCCGGGATCTTGCGGAGGACGGCGTAGAGCACCCGGCCGGTGCGCTCCAGCTGCTTCGCCTCCGGTTCGCCGCGGCCCCGGTAGGTGGCGTACGCGACGGCCATCGCGCCGGTCAGGCTCTGCCCGGACCCCTGTGCCACGGCCGGGGTCTTGGCCTGCTCGTCGGCCGGGACGGCGGCGTCGGTGTCGACCTCGATGCCCCCGACCAGCTCGACGAGGCGTTCCAGGAAGGGGGTGTCCAGGCGCCAGGTGCCGCCGATGCGGGTGCCGAGGACGGTGTCGAGGGACTCGCGGGTGCCGAGGCCGCCCTCCTCGACGGCCTTGCCGAGGGAGGTCGCGGTGCCGTCCTGCTTGGGGACGCCCAGGGTGTTGGGGATCAGGACGGTGGCGCCCTGCCCGGTGGTGACGTTGTCCACGAGGAGGGCCGTGGAGCTGCCGCCGTGCTTGGTGTTGCGCAGGTGGACGACGATCATGTCGCGCTTCTGCGCGCCGGCGGCGGCCGCGGCGCCCTTCTTCTGTCCGGGGCCGTCGAGGAACGGCAGCCCGCCCGTGTACCAGAGGTAGCCCAGCCCGCCGACGGCGGAGAGGGCGAGGACGACGACCAGCGCGACGACCCGGTTGCGGCCGCGGCGGCGGGCCTCCTCGCGGCGTTCGGTCCGGCTCTCGGTGAAGGCGAGCCAGTCGATGACGTCCTGGGAGTCCTCGTCGGGCTGGTCGATGAACGCGAACTGCTCCGTGCGGTAGTCGCGGCCGCCGGGGGCGTCCGTGGCCCCGGCGGCGGACTCGGCGGGCGCCTCCCGGCGCGGCTCGGGCACCGGGGCGGGCACGGGTGCCTGGGCCGGCGGCTGCTGCCGGGGGGCGGCCTGGTGCGGGATCCACTGCGGGTGGTCCGGCGGGCCCGGGTACGGGTCGGGGGGCTGCGGCTCGGGGTACGGCTGCTCGTACTGGGGGTACTGGGGGTACTGCGGGTACGGCGCGTACTGCTGCTCGTACGGGGGCGGGACGGGCTGTACGGGCTGCGCGGTCACCTGGCCGTACACGGGTCTGCCGTACGCGTCGTAGCCGATGAGCTGCTGCTGGGCGGCGTACGGGTCGTACGGATCCTGTGGGTCGTTCACCGCGGGGCCCCTCTCTCCGGAAGCTCAGGCTCCCCGGTACAGCTCGCGCTTGTCGATGTAGCGCACCACACCGTCCGGAACCAGATACCAGACCGGGTCGCCCTGGGCGACCCTCGTGCGGCAGTCCGTGGAGGAGATCGCGAGCGCGGGGACCTCGACCAGCGAGACACCGCCCTCGGGCAGTCCGTCGTCGGTGAGGACGTGGCCGGGCCGGGTCACTCCGATGAAGTGGGCGAGGGAGAACAGCTCGTCCGCGTTGCGCCAGGTCAGGATCTGGGCGAGGGCGTCGGCACCGGTGATGAAGAACAGGTCGGCGTCGGCGTTGAGCGCGCTCAGGTCCCGCAGGGTGTCGATGGTGTACGTCGGTCCGCCGCGGTCGATGTCGATGCGGCTGACGGAGAACTGCGGGTTCGAGGCGGTCGCGATGACCGTCATCAGATAGCGGTCCTCCGCGGGGGACACGGCCCGCTGCGACTTCTGCCACGGCTCGCCCGTGGGTACGAAGACCACCTCGTCGAGGTGGAAAAGGGCGGCCACCTCACTGGCGGCCACCAGGTGTCCGTGGTGGATCGGGTCGAACGTCCCGCCCATCACTCCGAGCCGGCGCTTGACCGGGCCCGTAGGCATTTCCTGCTCTCCCATGAGCGCAGAGCCTACTGGCCCGGTGACACGCGTGCGGCGGCCCGGTGCGTACGAGGAGCCCGGCTCAGCGGTCGCGGTTCAGGCGGGTGGTCACCCAGAGCATGAGCAGCAGGATCACGAGCGCACCGCCGCCGGTCAGGTACGGGTTCAGGCTGTCGTGGTTGCCGCCGTGCTGCCCGCCTTCCTCCGCAGCGAGGAGGACCAGGTTGTGGGCGGTGGTGGAGAGGCTCATCAGGCAGGTACCTATCGAGTCGGGGAGCGAGCGGAGACTTCCCTCACATCGTATGCGGGGGCCCTGGGCACGCTCACGCCGACTCAGGCGTTGGGGAGGATGGAGACACGTCACCACAGCCGATCGAGGGGGAGGGCGCCATGACGGACACCGGTTCCGAGACGTCACCGGCACGCAGTCGCAGGAGGTTCGCGGGGATTTCCTCGCGGGCCTACGAGCACCCGGCGGACCGCTCGGCGCTCGTCGCGCTGCGCAAACTCGCCGGTTTCGACACGGTGTTCAAGGCCCTCAGCGGCCTCCTCCCCGAGCGCAGCCTGCGGCTGCTGTTCCTGTCGGACTCGGTGCGGGTGGGCGAGACCCAGTTCCCGCACCTGCACGAGATGCTGCGCGACGCCTGCTACGTCCTGGACCTGGAGAAGGTCCCCCAGATGTACGTGCAGCAGGACCCGAAGCCCAACGCCATGTGCATCGGGCTGGACGAGCCGATCATCGTGGTGACCACGGCGCTGGTCGAGCTGCTCGACGAGGAGGAGATGCGGGCGGTCGTGGGCCACGAGGTGGGCCACGCGCTGTCCGGGCACGCCGTGTACCGCACGGTGCTGCTGTTCCTGACGAACCTGGCGCTGAAGGTGGCGTGGATCCCGCTGGGCAATGTGGCGATCACGGCGATCGTCACGGCCCTGCGCGAGTGGTTCCGCAAGTCGGAGCTGTCGGCGGACCGGGCGGGGCTGCTGGTCGGGCAGGACGTGAACGCCTCGATGCGCGGCCTGATGAAGATGGCGGGCGGCAACCACCTCCACGAGATGAACGTCGACGCGTTCCTCGCGCAGGCCGAGGAGTACGAGGCGAGCGGCGACCTGCGCGACTCCGTCCTGAAGATCCTCAACATGCTGCCGCGCACCCACCCCTTCACCACGGTGCGGGCGGCCGAGCTGAAGAAGTGGTCCGAGAGCCGGGACCACCAGCGGATCATGGACGGGCACTACCCGCGCCGGGAGGACGACAAGGACGCCTCGGTGACCGACTCCTTCCGCCAGTCCGCCTCGCACTACGCGGAGTCCGTGCGCACCAGCAAGGATCCGCTGATGAAGCTGGTCGGCGACATAGCCGGCGGGGCGGGCGACCTGGGCGGGAAGCTGCGCGACAGGTTCACCGGATCGGGCGGCGGCGCCGCGCGGGAGTCCGGCGGACCCAAGGACTCCCCCGGCACCCCCGGCTCGGCCGGGTCTGAGGGCCCTACGGACTCGGGCTCGGGCGGGCGGGGCTGACGGAGGCCGGCGGGGGCTGCGGCTGGGACGGGGCCGGCGGGCCGGTGGGCGCCCCGGCCGGTGCCAGTACGCCGCACAGCCCGGCCGTGCGCCGGGGGTGGCCGGTGGCGTACGGGTCGCTCGCGGGCGGTCCCACGGTGGTGGGCCCGGCTCCGGCCAGGAGGGGCCGGAAGCCCTCGGCGGGCTCGGTGGCGCAGTCCTGCGGCCCGGCCATCACGTAGGCCGAGGAGATCTCCGCCCGGCGGGCCGTGAGGTCCTCCCGGTCGAAGCGCAGGCGCAGCTCGCGGCGGACGGTGAACAGCGAGGCCCCGTCGGCGGCGGTGGGAGGTCCGGCCGCCGGCCGGACGGCGTACACGAAAGTGTGGTCGGTGCTCACCTCCAGCGCCTCGGGGTTCAGCTCCTGGAAGGCGAGGATCCCGCTCACCCGGACGCGGCTGTCGGCGACGACGGCGGTGGCGGGGTCGAAGCGGACCAGCCAGCCGGTGGCGGCGTGCCGGCCGTCGCCGGAGGGCGAGGCCACGCTCTCGTCGAACTGGGCCAGCTGCCCGGGGTCCAGGAGCACCCGTACGGGCCGGGAGGCCACGCCGGAGAGGACGTCCGGGTCCAGCGAGGACTGCACCAGGTAGTCCTTGGCGATGGACAGGGCGGCGACGACCTGGCTCTCGGTGAAGTGGTGCGTGCGCCGCACGGCCGGGAGGGTGATGCCGGCGGCCCCGATCCGGTACTCGGCGGCCGGGCTGTCCGCGTAGAGGTCGGCCGGGCGGCCGCCGGGCACCGGGACGGCCGGCGCCAGGGGGACGACGGTGCTGCTCAGCGGCTCGGCGTTGCCGCCGGGCGGCGGGACGTACGGGTTGCGCATGCCCATGTAGACGGCGACGGCGAAGGCCGACGCGATGAGCAGCACGAGCAGCATGCCCTGACGGGCGCCGCGGCCCGGGCTGCCGGTGCGGGGGCCGCCGGGGCCGCCGGACCAGATGGAGCGGCTGCGGACGGCCCGGGCGTGCTCGCCCATGCGTTCCTGGGCGGAGAACTCCTGGAGCCGGGCAGCACGGACGAAGTCCTCGTCGAACACCACCGAGCGGTATTCGTCCGGGCGTAGTTCGTCGTCACCCCCGCCGATGCCTTCGGGGGTGCCGTTGGGCGGATCTCCTGGTACGGCCATCGCTTCTCCCGCTGTCCCCGCTTCAGAGAAGCCCCCAGCTCCGGAGCGAACGAGTGGGGTCGTACCTTCAGGGTTGGCGGCCGACGGGGTACGTAAACGCGCCGACGCCCGTGACTTCCCTGAGCGGCGTACTGGCCGGGGCGGGTGCGGGGTCCTGTTCGCCGGCGGCGCTGCGGTAGACGGCGCTGAAGGCGAGCGCGACCATGCCGAGCCCCATCACGACGGCGAGCACCCATGCGACGGGGCGCAGCCACGGGGCGCGGCCCCGGTAGGGGCGCATGGCTCCGCCGTAGGCCCCGTACGGGCCGTCGGCGTAGCCGTGGCCGTACGGGCCGTGCTCCCATCCGGGGTCGTCGAGGCCGTACCCGTCGGGGTGGCCGTAGTCGTCGTCGGCCGCCCAGCCTCCGGCGACGCGGGCGGCCTCGGCTTCGGCGCGCGCCCGGTCGGCGGCGCGCTGGCGCTCGGCCGCGCTCGGTTCATGGATCTCGGCGTTCCGGACGAAGTCCTCGTCGAGCACCACGGAGGCGAAGTCGAAATCCGCGCCTCCGCGGTCGTCGTCGGGCTCCCCGTCGTCCGGGAACGGCTTGCCCCCCACGTCGTCCGGCACGGGACCAGCGTAGACCTGGGGGGCGGGTTTGGGCAGGGTGTAAGCCTGATTCCGGCCACACCGTGTCCGAGTGCCGGTTACCGAACGTGACCGTCGCCGGTGACGATGTACTTGGTCGAGGTGAGCTCGGGAAGGCCCATCGGGCCCCGGGCGTGCAGCTTCTGGGTGGAGATGCCGATCTCGGCGCCGAAGCCGAACTGGCCACCGTCCGTGAAGCGGGTGGAGGCGTTCACGGCGACCGTGGTGGAGTCGACCAGCTGGGTGAAGCGGCGGGCGGCGGCCTGCGAGGTGGTGACGATCGCCTCGGTGTGGCCGGAGGTCCAGCGGCGGATGTGGGCGACGGCGTCGTCGAGGGAGTCCACGACGGCGGCGGCGATGTCGTACGACAGGTACTCGGCGGCCCAGTCCTCGTCGGTGGCGGGGACGGCGGTGACCTTGCTCGCCTCGGCGGCGGCCAGCACCCGGTCGTCGCCGTGGACGGTGACGCCGGCGTCGGCGAGCGCGTCCAGGGCGCGGGGCAGGAAGGCGGCGGCGATGTCGCGGTGCACGAGGAGGGTCTCGGCGGCGTTGCAGACGGAGGGCCGCTGGGCCTTGGAGTTGACGAGGATGTCCACGGCCATGTCGAGGTCGGCCTGGGCGTCGACGTACACGTGGCAGTTGCCGGTACCGGTCTCGATGACCGGGACGATGGACTCCTCGACGACGGTCTTGATGAGCGAGGCACCGCCGCGCGGGATGAGCACGTCGACGAGGCCGCGGGCGCGCATCAGCTCGCGGACGGAGTCGCGGGACTCGCCGGGGACGAGCTGGATCGCGTCGGCGGGCAGGCCGGCGCCCTCGATGGCGTCCCGCAGGATGGCGACGAGGGCGGTGTTGGAGGCGTAGGCGGAGGAGCTGCCGCGCAGCAGGACGGCGTTGCCGGACTTCAGGCAGAGCGCGGCGGCGTCGACGGTGACGTTGGGGCGGGCCTCGTAGATGATGCCGACGACGCCGAGGGGGACGCGGATCTGGCGGAGGTCGATGCCGTTGGGGAGGGTGGAGCCGCGGACGACCTCGCCGACGGGGTCGGGCAGGGCGGCGACGTCGCGCACGTCGGAGGCGATGGCGCGGATGCGCTCCGGGGTGAGGGTGAGGCGGTCGATGACGGTCTCGCTGGTGCCGGCGGCGCGGGCCTTGTCGGTGTCGACGGCGTTGGCGGCGACGATCTCGGCCGTACGGGCCTCCAGCGCGTCCGCGATGGCCAGCAGGGCCGTGTCCTTGGCGGACCGCGGGAGTGGCGCGATGGCGGCGGCGGCGGTGCGGGCCGCTTGCGCGGTGGCGGTGACGGGGGAGAGGGCGGTGGCGCCGTCGAGCGAGGTCATGCCGCCCAGGGTAATCCCCGCGGCCACCTGCCCCGCCGGGCTTTCCACCCCCCGAGACGGCTCCTCCTGACGCGCCGCTCGCACCGCTCGGCCCTGGCGGGCCTCCCGGGCTTCGCGCCGCTGCGACAGCCTCCGGCCGTCGTGCGTGGGGCGGGGCCGGTTCGCGTGGCCGGTGCCGGTGGGTCGTCTGCGGGTGGGCTGGCCGCTGCGCGGGGCTGGTCCCCTACCCGCCCTTCGCCCGTTCCCCGGGCTCCGCCCGGACCCCCTTTCTGGGGGCTCCGCCCCCAGACCCCCGCGCCTCAAACGCCGGCGGGGCTGGATTTCGCGCAGCGAAATTCCAGCCCGCGCGGCGTTTGAGCGCAACGGGGTCCGGGGCGGAGCCCCGGGGTTGTTCAGCCCCGCCGGCGTTTGAGGCGCGGGTCCGGGCAGCGCCCGGGGAACGGTGGAAGGGCGGGTAGGGGACCAGCCCCGCAGGACCGGCGCGGCAGCGGCTACGCGGCGGCCGGGGTCGGGACGTCCTGTTCGGCTTCGACCGTGGCGTTCCAGTCGCGCTTCATCGCGCGCCAGCCCTCGTCCGTCTCGCCGAGCCGCCAGTACCCGGAGATCGACAGCCGCTCGCGCGACACGCCGCGCTCCAGGCGCAGGTGGCGGCGGAGTTCCTTCACGAAGCCCGCCTCGCCGTGGACGAAGGCGTGGACGTCCGAGGAGGGGAAGTGGAGGGTGGTGACCGCCTCCAGCAGGGCCGCGCCCACCGGGCGGTCGCCGCGGTGCAGCCACACCGGGGTGACGCCGTCCGGGGTGCGGATGTCCTGCTCGTCCGCCGGGCCCTCGACCTCGATGAAGGCGTGCACCCGCGCACCCGGCGGCATGCGCTCCATCGACGCCGCGATCGCCGGCAGCGCGCTCTCGTCGCCGACGAGGAGGTGCCAGTCCGCCCGCGGGTCCGGGCAGTAGCCGCCGCCGGGGCCGAGGAAGTGGACGAGCTCGCCGGGCTGGACCCGGGCCGCCCAGGGGCCGGCCAGGCCCTCGTCGCCGTGGACCACGAAGTCGAGGGTCAGTTCCAGCCGGGCGGGGTCCCAGGCCCGGACGGTGTACGCGCGCTGGCGGGGCCAGGCCTCGCGGCGGTGCGTCGCGCGGATGACGTCCAGGTCCCACGGCTCGGCGTACCGCACGCCCTCGGGTTCGAAGAGGAGTTTCACGTAATGGTCCGAGTGGGCGCCCGCGCCGAAGCCTGCCAGCCCGTCGCCGCCCACCACGAGGCGGACCATGTGCGGCGTCAGTCGTTCGGTGCTGACCACGACTGCGGTGCCGACGGTGCGGGCGCGTCCTTCTGCCACGGTGTCTCCCCTTACGCCTTACGAAGCCTTACGCCTTACGAAGCTTAGGATTACCTAACTTAGCACCTCATGGGCGCAGCGCGCTGCGCAGACGTGACATGGCTCCTCCCAGACCCCACCGATGGGCGAGCGCCTCCACCATCTCGGGTCGAGCGGGGGACGCCGGAAGGGCCGGGTCGAAGGCCGGCAGCGGGACGTCCGAGGCCACCCGGACGACCTTCGGGGCGACGGCGAGGTACGGGCGGGACTCGTCCAGGCGCTTGCGCTGGGTGGGGGTCAGCTTCGACTTCGGGTCGCCGGCCGCCGCGATGATCCCGGCCAGGTCCCCGTACGCGTCCAGCAGCTTCGCCGCCGTCTTCTCCCCGATCCCCGGCACGCCCGGCAGGCCGTCGCTCGGGTCGCCGCGCAGCAGCGCGAGGTCCGCGTAGCCGGGGCCGTCCACCCCGTACTTCTCGCGCAGCCACGCCTCGTCGGTGATCTGGAGGGTGCCGACGCCCTTGATCGGGTACAGGACGCGGCGCCCGCGGGCGTCGTCCACCAGCTGGAAGAGGTCCCGGTCGCCGGTGACGATGTCCACCGGGCCGGTGGCGCGGCCGGTCAGGGTGCCGATCACGTCGTCCGCCTCGTACCCGGCGACCCCCACCCGGGCGATGCCGAACGCGTCCAGCGCCGCCTCGATGATCGGCACCTGCGGGAGCAGGGTGTCCGGGGTCTCCTCCACGTCCGGGCCGGTCTCGGTCTCCTCCGCGACCCGGTGCGCCTTGTAGGAGGGGATGAGCTCCACCCGCCAGTGCGGCCGCCAGTCGGCGTCCATGCAGGCCACCAGGTCGTCCGGGCGGTGGTCCTGCACCAGCCGCCCGATCATGTCGAGGAGCCCGCGCACGGCGTTGACGGGCGTGCCGTCGGGGGCCTTCACGGAGTCCGGCACGCCGAAGTAGGCGCGGTAGTAGAGGGAGGCGGTGTCCAGGAGCATCAGGCGTCGTGTCGTCACGGAGACGATGATGCCGCAACGCCGACACGCG
The DNA here is from genome assembly GCF_050275515.1 of Streptomyces sp. NPDC004126. NCBI lineage: Bacteria > Bacillati > Actinomycetota > Actinomycetes > Kitasatosporales > Streptomycetaceae > Streptomyces > Streptomyces sp. NPDC004126. The sequence goes on from NZ_JBNNPF010000046.1 coordinate 46,346, forward strand.
CCCGCGTCACCCCGGGTGACCTGATCGTCACTCAAACAGTTCGCCCGGCGCGCGCGTTCGCGGACCCTCCCGGAAGGTGTGGATCACCGGCAGGGCGTTCCGCCCGTCCGGCCGTGCCCGTTCCCCGTCCTGTGAGGGTTCCGCATGCCCCGTCGCGGAGTCGCCCGCGTCCTCGTCGCGAGCACCGTGCTGTCCCTGCTCCCCGCCGGTTCCGCCGCGGCCCGCGACGGGGCCCCGGACCCGGCCCCCGGCCCCGCCGCGCCCGCCCGGCAGAGCCCCGGCGAGCTGCGCGAGCGGGTCCGCCGGGAGGTCTCGCCGGCGGAGTCCCGCGGCCTGGGGCCCGAGCACGCCGAGGCGCAGGCCCGTACCCGCCTCGCCATGCGCGACGAGGCCGACCTGCCCGACGCCGCCCGGGCGGCCCGCCTGAAGGCCCTGACGGAGTCTCAAGCCCGGGCGAACGCGGGCTTCCGTCCGGCGGTGTACGGGGCGTTCACGGAGTACTTCGACTCCCCGGACTTCGGCGCGCACACCGCCCTGCTGCCCACCGGCAAGGTGCTGCTGTTCTCCTTCGAGCACACCGGCACCGGCCGCGCCTTCCTGTGGGACCCCGCGAGGGGCACCGGGGCCGGGTCGTTCACCAAGGTCACCCCGCCGACGACCGCCCCCTTCTTCCGCACCGGCCACTCCCTCCTGCCCAGCGGCCGGCTCGGCGTCTTCGGCGGCACCGCCGGGAGCGGCCTCTCGCTGGTCTTCGACCCCTGGACCGAGACCTGGACCCGCGAGCAGGAGACGGCCACCACCCGCCGGGCCGCCTTCCCGGGCAGGCCGGGGCCGCTGTGGGGGACCAGGGCCCCGGCGGTGGAACGCTTCCCCGTGCTCGGGCACACCGTGGCGGCCGCCGGCCCCTCGTACGCGCCCGCCGCCGGCCGCCCCGGCGACAACACCGTCCTGCTGCCCGACGGGACCCTGCTCACCGCGAGCGGCGCCTACGACATCCACGACTACGCCGGCGGCCTGCTCAGCCCCGCCCCCGACCTGAGGTACCGCCAGCTGGAGCTGCGCGACACCCGGGGCGGCTGGCGGCTCGGCCCGGTGCAGCGGCTGCCGCGCGGCCACCACGCCGGCGCCCTGGTCCTGCCCGACGGCCGCGTCGTCGTCACCGGCGACGAACTCCAGCAGACCGCCCACGACGCCGACCTCCGCGACGACATGAACGGCACCATCGAGATCTACGAGCCCGCCTACCTGTACCAGGGCCCCCGGCCCGCGCTCGACGAGGTGCCGGCCGCGCCCCTCGCCCCCGGGGACCGCTTCCTGGTGCGCACCGGCACCCCGGACCGGGTACGGCGGGCCGTGCTGCTGGCCCCGGCCGGCGCCCCGCAGGCCGCCGGGGCCGGGGTCCGCGGGCGGGCCGAGCTGCGCATCGAGCGGCGGGAGGGCGGGCTCCTCACCCTCCAGGCCCCGCCGGCGTCCGCGGCGGCGGCCCCCGGCCACCACATGCTCTTCCTCCTCGACGCGAAGGGCGTGCCCAGCGTCGCGCGCTGGATCCGGCTGACCTGACCTGACCTGACCTGACCTGACCCGACCCGACCCGACCTGACCCGACCTGACCCGGGCCGACCGCCGACCCGGCCCACGGACCGATCCGACCACCGCCCTCCCGCCCTCCTCCGCCCCACACCCAGGAGACCCGATGGACGACGTGCAGCCCCTCACCCCCGCCCGCAGGACCGTCATCCGGGCAGGGGCGGCGGCCGCCGCCGCGCTCGCCGCGTGCCCGTACGCCGCCGGCCAGGCCGCGGCGGCGACGGCGGCCCTCCCGGGGACGGCGGACCTGCCCGCCCCGGCCCCCGCCCAGTCCGCCGCCCTGCCCCTGCGCTCCGACCGCACCAGCCAGGGCGACATCCTCGCGGGCTCCCGCAAGGACCACGCCTGCCTGCTGCTCCTGCACTTCCGCGACGCCGCACGGGCCCGGACCTGGCTGGGCCGGCTGATCCCGGAGATCTCCACCACCGAGGAGATGGCCCGCTTCAACGCCGCCTTCAGCGCGGCCCGGCTCAAGGCGGGCGGCGCCGACCCGGCCGGACTCTCCGCCCAGTGGACCGGGCTGTCCCTGACCCACGCCGGACTGAGCCTGCTCGCCGGGCGCGAGCCCTTCCCGGCCCTGCCCGCGGGCAGCACCGCCGAGGCGTTCGCGCAGGGCCCCGCCAAGCGCGCGGAGGACCTCGGCGACACCGGCGACAGCGCCCCCGGCTCCTGGCTGTTCGGCGCCGAGGAGCCCGAGCGCGCCGTGCACGCCGTGCTCAGCCTCTCCGCCGACGACCCCGCCAAGCTCACCGCCGCGGTCGCCCGCCACGAGAAGGACCTCGGCCCGGCCGGCGGCCGGATCGTCTTCCGGCAGGACGCCGGCAAGCTCCCCGGGGCGCTGAAGGGGCACGAGCACTTCGGCTTCTCCGACGGCATCAGCCAGCCCGGCGTACGCGGATTCCACGCCCCCGACCCGGCCGACGCGACCACCGTGAAGGGCAAGCCCGGCACCCGGCTGGTACCGCCCGGCGAGTTCCTCGTGGGACAGGAGAAGGCCGGGAGGCGGCCCGCCGGACTGCCCGCCTGGGCCACGGGCGGCTCCTTCCAGGTGGTCCGCCGCCTCGCCCAGGACGTCCCCGGCTGGTGGGCCCAGGCCCGCGAGCGGCTGGCCGATCTGAAGAAGGCCGGGGCCGCGCCGCCGGAGGCCACCGCGACCTGGGTCGCGGCCCGCCTCGTCGGCCGCTGGCCCGGCGGCACCCCCATCGCGGGCTGCCCGCTCGCCGAACAGCCCGCCCCCCTCGGCGCCGACCCGGACGCCGCCCTGAAGTACGCGGCCGACCCCGACGGCTGGCACACCCCGCTGTTCGCGCACATCCGCAAGGGCAACCCGCGCGACGGCCTCGTCACCGTCCCGGGCCGGCCCCCGCTGGCCGCCGACGCCCTCGACGGACGGCGGATCATCCGGCGCGGCATCCCGTACGGCCCGGCCTTCGACTTCGACCGGCCCGCCGGCGAGCAGGAGGCCCCGCGCGGCCTGGTCTTCGTCGGCTACCAGGCGGACCTCGTGCAGCAGTACGAGTTCATCACCAAGCGGTGGATCAACGACACCGACTTCCCGCCCGCCCGCAACCCCCGCGTCGGAGCGGACCCGGCGATCGGACCGGACTCCCCGGTCACCTTCGAGACCGAGTCGGTGGGCGGCAGCCGCGCCACCACCCTCCGCTTCGGCCGGTTCGTGCGCACCGAGGGCGCCCTCTACGCCTTCACCCCCTCGCTGCCCACCCTCCGCGCCCTGGCGAAGGGCAGGCTGGACCGCTCCGTCGAGGTCCACGGCGGCACCGTCCTGCGCGCCGGGGACGTCCTCGACGCGGGCAGCGTCCGCCTGGTCCTCCAGGCGGACGGGGACCTCGTCCTGCTCGACTCCGCCGGGAACCGGCTGTGGAGCGCGGACACCGAGGGGACCGGGAACGAGGCCGTCTTCTCCGCCGACGGCGAGCTGACCGTGCGCACCGCCGCCGGAGCGAACCTGTGGAGCAGCGGCACCGGCGGCCACCCCGGCGCCCGGCTGCTGGTCCGCCCGACGGGTGACCTGGTGATCCTCGCCGGTGACCGTGCGCTGTGGCAGCAGGGCGGTGGCCACGCAGCGTGACGGAGGAGCCACGGGAATCCACCGGGTCGGGGCCCGGTGGGCCCTTGCGCGCGAATCCGGGGGCGGTTGCTGCGTAAGGTGCTTACAGCACACCGATGTGCGACGAGGACAGGGGAGGGCAGCCCCGACATGAACGGCAAGGAAGACGGAAACATCGCGGACGTCACGGACGGCAGGGAGTACGCGCCCGCGCGGGCGGGCGCGACCGACGCCGGCGACAAGGAGAAGGACTCCAAGGAGCCGCTGCGGGTCGGCGTCGCCGTGCGCAAACGGCGTCGCGCGCTGCACCTGACCCTCGCCGCCGTCTCGGCGCGCAGCGGCCTGTCCGTCCCCTTCCTGAGCCAGATAGAGAACGAGCGCGCCCGCCCCAGCATGCGTTCGCTGGAGCGGGTCGCGGACGCGCTGGAGACCACGGCCGTCGACCTGCTGGCCGCCTCCGACACCGCGCGCACGGTCGACCTCGTACGGGCCGGCGACGAGTCCGGGCTCACCCCCGTGATGGGCGTGCGCCCCCTGGTGCGCGGCCACCACCAGCTGCACGCCCTGGAGTTCACCGGCGACCAGGACGCCGGCCGCGAGTACCAGCACCGCAACGACGAGCTGATGTACGTCGTCTCGGGCGCCTGCCAGGTGGAGGCGGAGGGCCGGGCCTACCGGCTGGAGTGCGGCGACGCCCTGTTCCTGTCCGGCGGGGTGCGCCACCGGTGGCGGGCCGCGAGCGACGACACCAAGCTCCTCGTCGTGGCCGTCGGCGACCACATCCACGCCACCTCCGAGCCGCCCTCGCCGGAGCACTGAGCCGGTGCGCGTCGTCTCGCTCGTGCCGTCCCTGACCGAGGCGGTGGCGGTGTCCGCGCCCGGACGGCTCGTCGGCGTCACCGACTGGTGCACGCATCCGGCGGACCTGGGCGGCGCGCTGCGGATCGGGGGGACGAAGAACCCCGACGTACGGGCGGTCGTCGGGCTGCGCCCCGACCTGGTGATCGCCAACGAGGAGGAGAACCGGGCCCCGGACCTGGACGCGCTGCGCGCCGCCGGGCTGGAGGTGCTGGTCACCGAGGTCCGGGACCTGCCGGGGGCCTTCGCCGAGCTGGACCGGGTGCTGGTGGGGGCCCTGGGGCTGGAGCGGCCCGAGTGGCTGGACCGGGCCGAGGAGGCCTGGGCGGCGGTGGAGCCCGTCGGAGACCTCGCCGCCTTCGTGCCGATCTGGCGGCGGCCCTGGATGGTGCTGGGCCGCGACACCTTCGCGGGCGACCTGCTGGCCCGCCTCGGGGTGCGCAACGTCCACGCCGGGCACCCGGAGCGGTACCCGAAGGTGCCGCTCGCCGAACTGGCGGCGAGCGGCTGCGATCTGGTGGTGCTCCCGGACGAGCCGTACGCCTTCTCCGCCGACGACGGCCCGGAGGCCTTTCCCGGCCTCCGGGCCGCTCTCGTCAGCGGACGCCACCTGACCTGGTACGGGCCCTCGCTGGCCGAGGCCCCGGCGGTGCTGGCGGCGGCGATCAGGCGGTCTTCGGCAGCAGCCGGCCGCTGAACAGCCCGCGCAGGGTGTGGGCGGCGGCCAGCAGCCAGGCGGTGACCAGGCCGAGGAACAGGGCGGCGGCCAGCCAGGCGAAGGCGTCCAGCCCGGTGTGGCGGGCCAGCCCGGCGGCGCCGGTGACGCAGGTGCCGACGGGGAAGGTCAGCGCCCACCAGGTCATCGCGAAGCCCATGCCGTTCCGGGCGGCCCGGACCAGCATCGAGGCGGCCAGGGCCAGCCACAGCAGGGCGAAGCCCATCACGGGCACCCCGTAGACCACGGCGAAGGCGCCGAGGGCGTGGGCGTAGGAGGCGTCGATGGCCCCGGGGGCCACGTCGGCGAGCTGGTTCACGGCGGTGGTGGACTGGCCGAGGGGGCCGAGGACCAGGAACAGCGCGGGGGTCAGCGCCAGGGGCAGGGGGCCGCTGACGATCAGCCGGCCGAAGACCAGGGGGAGCAGCAGCAGGGTGGCCATCAGGCTCACGCCGAACATCGCGTAGCAGGCGAGGAGCAGGGCCTCGCGGGGCTGCCCGGCGGGCAGGTGGGGGACGAGCAGGGGCCCGACGGCGGCGGAGACCATGGGGGAGACCACGGGCAGCAGCCAGACGGGGGAGGCCTGGGAAGCCTCGACCTTGTGCCGCACCACCATCAGGTAGGGCACGACGACGGCCATGACCAGCCCGATCAGCGTCCCGGCGGTGAACAGCACGGTGTCCACGGCGACGGCGGCGCCGGTCCCGATCAGGTCCTTGCCGACGATCAGGGTGCCGCCGCCGACGGCCAGCAGGGCCATCGCCAGGCAGCCGTAGAAGGGGGCCACGGCCGGGTCGAGGAGGTGGGCGCGGGCCTGGTCGCGGTGGTGCAGCCAGTGCCCGGCGCGGGCGGTCAGCAGCACGGCGAGGGCCGCGGCGGACAGCGCCCAGACGAGCTGGCAGGCCACGCGCTGGCCCGGGAGCTGGTAGGGGAGGGTGGCTCCCGCGTTCGCGATGATGGCCGTGCCCATGACGGAGGCGTACCAGTTGGGGCCGAGGTGGCGCAGCGCGGGGGCCTTGTGGGTCCGGGGCGCGAGTTCTGTGACGGTGCGGGGTCGCACGATGGTGGTGGCCATGGGTCCAGCGTCCCGGCGGGCCGGGCCGTACGGCAGAGGCCGCACGTCTATAAGGCCATAAACTGATGTTATGGCTAACGAGGAGACGGTTCCGCTCGCACACCGCGTGCCGGACCTGGGCGCGCTGGAGCTGCTGCTCACGGTCGCCCGGGTCGGCAGCCTGAGCGGCGCCGCCCGGCACCTGGGCATCACGCAGCCGGCGGCGAGCAGCCGCATCCGGGCGATGGAGACCCGGCTCGGCGTCGCCCTGGTGGACCGCTCCCCGCGCGGCTCGACCCTCACGGCCGAGGGGGCACTCGTCACGGACTGGGCCCGGCGGGTGGTGGAGGCCGCCGAGGCCTTCGACGCGGGCGCGCAGGCGCTGCGCGGGCGGCGGGACTCGCGGCTGCGGGTGGCCGCCAGCATGACCATCGCCGAGTACCTGCTGCCGGGCTGGCTGATCGCCCTGCGCGGGGAACGCCCCGACACGGCGGTCTCGCTGCACGCCGGGAACTCGGCGGACGTGGCCCAGCGGGTCCTCACGCACGAGGCGGACCTCGGCTTCGTGGAGGGGCTCAGCGTCCCGGACGGCCTGGACTCCGCCGTCATCGCCGAGGACCGCCTGGTGGTGGCGGTGGCCCCGCACCACCCCTGGGCGCGCCGCTCGAAGGGGGTGGAAGCGGCGGAGCTGGCCTCGGCCCCGCTGATCCTGCGCGAGCGGGGCTCGGGGACCCGGCAGGTGCTCGACGCCGCTCTGGCCCCGTCCGGGGGGCTGGCCCTGCCGCTGCTGGAGCTGGCCTCGACCACCGCCGTCAAGGCGGCCGCGCTGAGCGGCGCCGGGCCGTGCGTCCTGTCGGAACTGGCCCTGGGCGAGGAACTGGCGGCCCGCCGCCTGGTGGAGGTCCCGGTCCCGGACGCGGCCCTGTCCCGGGCCCTGCGCGCGGTCTGGCCCACGGGCGCCCGTCCGGCGGGGCCGGCGCGGGACCTGCTGTCGCTGACGCGGCGGAGGGCGTAGGCCGTCCGGGTGAGGGCGGGCCGATTCGGCGCGGGTCGGACGGTGACCCGGGCCGGGCCTTCGGGAGGGTGGCGCCTGCACGCTGTCGCCCGTCGTGAAGGGAAACACACCCCATGCGTCTTCGCCAAGCAGCCGTCGCCGTCCTCGGCGCCGTCACGCTCCTGGTGACCGTCCCGTCGTCCGCCTCCGCCGCCCAGGGGGTCTTCGAGTACGCGTACGTCGGCACGGACGGCGCCACGCACTGGGCGCATCTGGACGACCCGGCGGGCGGCGAATGCGCGAACTTCCCCGAGGCCGCCGACCCCGACGCCACCGAGCCCGCCCACTCGCCGCGCAACCGCACCAGCGCGACGGCCACGGTGTTCACCGAACCGGACTGCCAGGGCGACTGGTTCGCGCTGAGGCCGCTCACGGGCCAGGCCACGGAGCGGCTGAAGATGCGGTCGGTCAACTTCGACAGCTGATCCCGCCGGGAAGCCGGGAAGCCGGGGAGCCGGGGAGCCGAGTGCCCCGGCTCCCCGGCTCAGGCCCGCGCCTGGAGCCTCTTCGTCAGCAGGCCGCCGGCCACGATCAGGGCCACGCCCAGCCACCACGCGCCGCCGTCGAAGACCAGCACCGCGATGCCGATCGGCACCAGCAGCCCCGCCAGCGGCAGCAGCAGCGAGGCACGCCCGGGCCCGGGGGTCCCGGCGGCGCGGGCGCGGACCACGTCCGGGTACCAGGCGGTGAACCGCAGCGCGGCGACCAGGGCCAGGATCGGGACGATCCAGGTCGTCCAGATGTTGTCGGGGGCGCGCAGCACCAGGTCCCCGAAGCCGCCCGCCAGGGCCGTGACCAGGAAGGCCAGCCCCCACACCCCGGTGATCGCGTAGTTGGTGCGGAGGAAGGCGGGCGCGTTCCACACCGAGGGGTCGGTCTGCTCGCGGGCGTACTGGAGCGTGAACGGCATCCCCACCGCCATCGAGCCGAAGGCGATCGCCGTCAGGGTGAGGCTCGCGACCTCGCCCGCGTACGTCTCCAGCCAGCGCAGCGTCCCGTCGCTCGCCAGGGCCCCGATGACGGCCAGCGCGGCGAAGAACACCACGTCGGCCACTTCCAGCAGCTTCCAGGAGCTGCCCCGGTGCACGAGCCGGCCCACGAGGACCAGGAGGAGGGCCGAGGCCAGGGAGATCCCGACCGCGATCTCGAACCGTCCCGGGCCGACCAGCAGGGAGAACAGGATCCACGGCGCCATCCCGACGACCGGGTTCTCCAGGAACCCCGCCACCGGGCCGGAGGCCGTGCCGTACGCCTCGGTCCGCATCCTCCCAGCGTGCGCGCCGCCGCTGCGGCGGGCCATTCGGGCGACCGGGTGGGCCGATGGTGTGGGGGACGCTGACACGACGTCGCAACCGCACCCGCCGAACGCGGAAAGTGATTGTCTGATCGGCAAACGGTCACACGAGGTGACCTCGGTCTGATCGGAGTGTCATGTTCCGTCGTACCCTCGGAGCCGCGTCGGCCTTCGCCCTGCTGGCGGCGGGAGCCGGGTTGTTGAGCGCGCCCGCGGCCCACGCGGCCGCCCCGGCCCCCTGCGGCACCAGCGTCTCCGACTACACGGGCGTCTCGGTCAAGGACACCCCGTTCGTCGGGAAGATCGTCATCCCCGACGCCGGCTTCGACGACCGCGAGATCACGCTCTCACCGGTCAGCCCGAACTCCAGCCTGCTCAAGGTGGAGATCAAGATCTCGGACAGCGAGACCACCTCGGTCACCGGGAACTTCACGCTCCGGGTCAACCCGCTCAACCACGGCACCCTCAACTTCCCCACCTACACGGGCGGGATCGGCAGGGTCACGGACGTGGCCTGCTCGAACAGCCTGCTCAACCCCAGCCGGGTCACCACCATCACCGGCACAGTGACCACCACCGGTGTGGAGAAGTCCCCGGGCGTGCTGAAGACGCTCAACTTCACCGCCAGCCGCCTCTGACCGCCCCCGGGCGGAGGACGTACGGGGGCCCCGGCGCAGAGGCGCCGGGGCCCGTCGTGGGGCGGGGGCGGCTTCAGCCCACCGGCACCGCGACCGCGCGGCGGTCGTTGGCCGCCTCGATCAGGGAGGTCATCACCCGGGTGTCCTTGTCCCGTTCCGGGTGCCACTGGACGCCCAGCACGTAGCGGGAGCGGTCGGGGTCCTCGATCGCCTCGACCGTGCCGTCGTCCGCGTACGCCGAGACGACCAGGCCGCGCCCGACGACGTCCACGGCCTGGTGGTGGTAGGTCGGGACCTCCGCCTTCTCCGGGACCAGCTCCGCGTAGCGGGTGCCCGCCACGGGGTTGACGGGGTGCCAGGAGGTGACGCCCGGGGTGTGGACGTGGCCGTCGATGTGCTGGACGAGGGTCCCGCCGAGCGCCACGTTCAGCGCCTGCATGCCCCGGCAGATCCCCAGCACGGGCAGGTCGGCGTCCAGGGCGGCCCCGATCAGGGCGAGTTCCCACTCGTCGCGGACCGTGGCGGGGGGACCCGTGCGGGGGTCGCGCGCGGCCCGGTAGCGGACCGGGTCCACGTCCGGGCCGCCCGAGACGATCAGCCCGTCCAGTCGGCCCAGCACCTCCGCCGCCCGTTCCGATTCGTCCGGCGGCAGCAGGACGGCCGCGCCGCCCGCCGCCTGGACGAGCTCGTAGTACCCGGAGGGCACGAGCGACGTGGGGAGGTCCCACACGTTGTAGCGGGTGGATTCCTCCACGTAGGTGGTGATGCCGATGAGCGGCCTGGGCACGGATTACCTCCAGGTTGGTGCCGGACAGCGTGCGGGGTAAGGATTTCAGCCGCGGGTCAACTCCGCCTCGGCTTCCGCCAGCGCGGCGGCTTCTTCCTCAGGTGCGGAGGCCACGAGGTGGTGCCGACTGTAGAAGGCGAAGTAGGCGAGGGCGACGGCGTACACGGCGAGTGCGATGAGCGCCGCGTCCTTGTCCACCAGGAAGGTGGCGACGAGGGCCGAAAGGGCGAGCACGAAGGCGACGGACGAGGTCAGGACCCCTCCGGGGGTGCGGTACGGCCGGTCCAGGCCGGGTTCGCGGCGGCGCAGGACGATGTGCGAGAGGGCCATCAGGGCGTAGGAGATGGTCGCCCCGAACACCGCGATGTTCAGCATCCGCGCGCCGTCCCCGGTGGCCGCCGCGAGGGCGAATCCGATGGCGCCCGGGATCACCAGACCGAGGTACGGGGCCTTGCGCTTGGAGGTGAGTGACAGGAAGCGCGGCAGGTAGCCGGCCCGGGAGAGGGCGAAGAGCTGGCGCGAGCCCGCGTAGATGAGCGAGAAGAAGGAGGCGACCAGCCCGGCGAGTCCGGCGTAGTTGACGAAGCGGCTGAGCGCGGTCGGCCCGCCGTCCCCCTCCAGGGCCACGACGAGGGGGTTGCCCGCCGTCCTCACGGCGTCGGCGCCCTGGGCGCCGGTGGCGGCGAAGAAGGTGATCAGGGCGAGCAGGGCGAGGACGCCCATCGCGATGGCGAGGGCCTTCGGCATGGAGCGGACCGGGTCCTTGGCCTCTTCGGCGGCCAGCGGCACGCCCTCGACGCCGAGGAAGAACCACATGCCGAAGGGGAAGGCGGCCCAGATGCCGAGGACGCCGAAGGGCAGCCAGGAACTGGAGCCGAAGGCGGTGGTGTCGACCGGGATGTTGTCCAGGGAGCCCGCGTCGAACTCGGTGAGGGCGCCGAGGGCGAAGATCAGCAGGGCGGCCACGGCGACGGCGGTGACGACGAGGCTGAAGCGCAGTGCCTCGCCCACGCCCCACAGGTGGACCCCGATGAAGATCACGAAGCAGCCGAGGTAGACCGGCCAGCTGGAGGTCAGCCCGAACAGGCCCAGCGATTCGACGTAGTCGCCGATGAAGATGACGATCGCCGCCGGGGCCAGGACGTACTCGATGAGGATGGCGGTGCCGGTGAGGAAGCCGCCCCAGGGGCCGAGCGCGCGGCGGGCGAAGCCGTAGCCGCCGCCCGCCGTCGGCAGGATCGTGGACAGTTCGGCGAGGGAGAAGACGAGGCAGGCGTACATGGCGCCCATGAGGACGGTGGCGATGGCCAGGCCGCCGAAACCGCCCTTGTCCAGGCCCACGTTCCAGCCGGAGAAGTCGCCGGAGACGACGTACGCGACGCCGAGCCCGGTCAGCAGCAGCCAGCCGGCGCTGCCGCGGCGCAGGGTCCGGCGCTCCAGGTACTCCGCGTCGGCGTCGGCCTTCGCGGCGGGTGGTGCCGATACGGGCACGGGTGCGATGTCGTCGGCCATGTGCGCTCCTGCCTAGGGCAATGGTTGTGAGGCGTACCTTTGCGTCAAGGGCGTGGAACGCGCAAGACCCCTGCGTTAAACAGCGGTTACGAAAACCTCCCTGCGCCCGCGGCCGCCACCGGGCCCCGGAGCCCCGTACGCCCCCGCCGCCTCACGCCAGGAACCCGCGCAGCAGGGCCGCCGTCCCGCAGCAGTGCTCGCGCATCACCGCCCGCGCCGCCTCGGCGTCCCGCTCCAGCACCGCCTCGACCAGGACCGTGTGCTGCTGCTGCGAGTGCTCCAGGTTGCGCACCAGCAGCGGGATGCAGTCCAGCAGGTCGTTCACGGTCGCGCGGACGGCCGCGTACTGGGCCGTCAGGGAGGCGGAGCCGGCCAGCTCGCACAGGGTGAGGTGGAAGAGCGTGTCCTGGCGGCGGTACTCGGACAGCGGGGCGTCGTGCGTGGCCGCCAGCGCCGCCAGCAGCCGCTCGGCCCCCTCCTCCGACAGTCCCTGCGAGGCGCACAGCCCGGCCGCCCCCACCTCCAGCACCTCGCGGAAGCGCAGCACGTCCTCGATGTCCACCCCCGCCACGCGCCGCCGCAGCTCCTCCTCGGCGCCGCCCGCCGGGGTGTCGGGGCGGGCCAGCACGAACGTTCCGCCGTACCGGCCGCGCCGGGCCTCCACCAGGCCCTGGTCCTGGAGCACCTTGAGCACCTCGCGCAGGGTGACCCGGCTGATCCCCATCCGCTCCGCCAACTCCCGCTCGGGCGGCAGCCGTTCCCCACCCGGTACCAGGCCCAGCCGGACCACCTGGAGGATCTGCTCCAGGGCCTCCTCGAAACCGTTGCCCGCCCGCACCTGCCGCAGCACGGGATTCAGCCGCGCGATCGCGCCACCGCCGCTCTCCGTGTCGGTCATCTCGGTTCCTCCCCTTCCCAAGCAATGGTTCTATTCAATACCTTAGGCCTCCTCGGCTCACCGAAGGAGAGATTCCAGTGGTAGACCGCATGCCGCCGCTCGCGCCCGAGGAGCTCCGGGCCCTCGTCGCGAGCGGTGAGATCGACACAGTCGTCCTGGCCTTCCCCGACATGCAGGGACGGCTCCAGGGCAAGCGGTTCGCCGCACAGTTCTTCCTCGACGAGGTACTCGCCCACGGCACCGAGGGCTGCAACTACCTCCTCGCCGTCGACACCGACATGAACACCGTCGACGGCTACGAGATGTCCTCCTGGGACCGGGGCTACGGCGACTTCGCCATGCACCCCGACACCGCCACCCTGCGCCGCATCCCCTGGAACCCCGGCAGCGCCTTCATCATGGCCGACCTGGCCTGGAATGACCGCTCCCCGGTCGTCGCCGCGCCCCGCCAGATCCTGCGCCGCCAGCTGGAACGCCTCGGCGAGCTCGGCTACACCGCCATGGTCGGCACCGAGCTGGAGTTCATGGTCTTCCAGGACACCTACGAACAGGCCTGGAACGCCAACTACCGCGGCCTGACCCCCGCCAACCAGTACAACATCGACTACTCCGTCCTCGGCACCGGCCGCGTCGAGCCCCTCCTGCGCCGCATCCGCAACGAGATGCAGGCCGCCGGCCTGGTCGTCGAGTCCGCCAAGGGCGAGTGCAACCTCGGACAGCACGAGATCGCCTTCCGCTACGACGAGGCGCTCACCACCTGCGACCAGCACGCCGTCTACAAGACCGGCGCCAAGGAGATCGCCGCCCAGGAGGGCGTCTCGCTCACCTTCATGGCCAAGTACGACGAGCGCGAGGGCAACTCCTGTCACATCCACCTCTCGCTCACCGACTCCGACGGACGCAACGCCATGGCCGGCACCGACGGCGACCAGGAACACGGCATGTCCACCGTGATGCGCCACTTCCTGGCCGGCCAGCTGGCCGCACTGCGCGACTTCTCCCTTCTCTACGCCCCGAACATCAACTCGTACAAGCGTTTCCGCCCGGGATCCTTCGCCCCCACCGCCGTCGCCTGGGGCTTCGACAACCGCACCTGCGCCCTGCGCGTCGTCGGCCACGGCCGCTCCACCCGCTTCGAGAACCGCCTCCCCGGCGGCGACGTCAACCCCTACCTCGCCGTCGCCGGCCTGGTCGCGGCCGGCATCTACGGCATCGAGAACCGCCTCGAACTCCCCGAGCCCTGCACCGGCAACGCCTACACCGCCGACTACGCCCACGTCCCCGCCACGCTGCGCGAGGCCGCGGAACTCTGGGAGAACAGCGAGATCGCCAAGGCCGCCTTCGGTCCCGAGGTCGTCGCCCACTACCGCAACATGGCCCGCGTCGAACTCGACGCCTACGACTCCGCGGTCACCGACTGGGAGCTGCGCCGCTCCTTCGAGCGCCTGTAAGTCCGGAAGCAAGCCCGGAAGCAAGCCCGGAAGCCCCGAAGCCCGGAAGCCCCGAACCTCCGAACCGACCCCAGAGAGGCCCCCACGTGTCCGATGCGCTGGAAGTACTGAATCCGGCCACCGAGGAAACCGTCGCCGTCGTCCCGGCCGCCACACGGGACGACGTCGACACCGCCGTCGCCCGGGCCATCAGGGCCCAGCGCGCCTGGGCGGCGGCACCCCCCGGCGACCGGGCCAGACTCCTGCGCCGCTTCGCCGCCGTCGTCGACGGCCACATCGAGGAACTCGCGCAGCTGGAGGTCCGCGAAGCCGGACACACCATCGGCAACGCCCGCTGGGAAGCCGGCAACGTCCGCGACCTCCTCGACTTCGCCGCCGGGGGAGTCGAACGCCTCTCCGGCCGCCAGATCCCCGTCGCCGGCGGCATCGACGTCACCTTCCTCGAACCCCTCGGCGTCATCGGCGTGATCGCCCCCTGGAACTTCCCCATGCCGATCGCCGCCTGGGGCCTGGCACCCGCCCTCGCCGCAGGCAACGCCGTCATCCTCAAGCCCGCCGAGACCACCCCCCTCACCGCCCTGCGCCTCGCCGAACTCGCCCTCGAAGCCGGGATCCCCGAGCACCTCTTCCAGGTGCTCCCCGGCCACGGAGCGGTCGCCGGCGACGCACTCGTCGAACACCCCGGCGTCGCCAAGATCGTCTTCACCGGCTCCACCCGCGTCGGCAAGCAGATCATGGCCAAGTGCGCCGACCGGGTGAAGCGCGTCACCCTCGAACTCGGCGGCAAGAGCCCCAACATCGTCTTCGCCGACGCCGACCTCGAAGCCGCGGCCGCGGCCGCCCCCATGGCCTTCCTCGACAACACCGGCCAGGACTGCTGCGCCCGCACCCGGATCCTCGTACAGCGCACCGCCTACGACCGCTTCCTCGAACTCGTCGCCCCCGGCATCGAGTCCGTGGCCGTCGGCGACCCCCTCGACGAGAAGACCCAGATGGGCCCGCTCATCTCCCGCGCCCAGCTCGACCGCGTCCGCTCCTACGTCACCGACGACCTCACCGCCATCCGCGGCAAGGCCCCCGAGGGCCCCGGCTTCTGGTACCCGCCCACCCTCGTCACGGACGTCGACCCCACCGCGCCCGTCGCCGCCGAGGAGGTCTTCGGACCGGTCGCCGTCATCCTCCCCTTCGAGGACGAGGAGGACGCCGTACGCCTGGCCAACGCGACCGAGTACGGCCTCTCCGGCTCCCTCTGGACCCGCGACGTCGGCCGCGCCCTGCGCGTCTCCCGCGCCGTCCGCGCCGGGAACCTGTCCGTCAACTCGCACAGCAGCGTCCGCTACTGGACCCCCTTCGGCGGATACAAGCAGTCCGGGCTCGGCCGCGAGCTCGGACCCGACGCCCTCACCGCTTTCACCGAGACCAAGAACGTCTTCATCAGCACGGAGGCCTGAACCCCATGACCGACCGCACCGAAGAGATCGTCTGCCGCCGCCTGGTCGGCCGCACCGCCGTCATCACCGGAGCCGGCAGCGGCATCGGCCTCGCCACCGCCCGCCGCCTCGCCTCCGAAGGCGCCAACGTCGTCTGCGCCGACATCGACCCCGCCGCCGGCAAGGCCGCCGCCGAAGAGGTCGGCGGCACCTTCGTCCAGGTCGACGTCACCGACCAGGAGCAGGTCGAAGCCCTCTTCAAGACGGCCTACGACACCTACGGCTCCGTCGACATCGCCTTCAACAACGCCGGCATCTCGCCCCCGGACGACGACTCCATCCTCACCACCGGGCTCGACGCCTGGCGCCGCGTCCAGGACGTCAACCTCACCTCCGTCTACCTCTGCTGCAAGGCCGCCCTGCCCTACATGCAGCGCCAGGGCCGCGGCTCCATCATCAACACCGCCTCCTTCGTCGCCATCATGGGCGCCGCCACCTCCCAGATCTCCTACACCGCCTCCAAGGGCGGCGTCCTCGCCATGTCCCGCGAGCTCGGCGTCCAGTTCGCCCGCGAGGGCATCCGCGTCAACGCCCTCTGCCCCGGGCCCGTGAACACCCCGCTGCTCCAGGAGCTCTTCGCCAAGGACCCCGAGCGCGCCGCCCGCCGCCTCGTGCACATCCCGCTCGGCCGGTTCGCCGAGCCCACCGAGATCGCCGCCGCCGTCGCCTTCCTCGCCAGCGACGACTCCTCCTTCATCAACGCCACCGACTTCCTGGTCGACGGCGGCATCTCCGGCGCGTACGTCACCCCCCTGTAAACCCCGGACCCCCAGCACCCCCCACCCGACAGCCGGGCGTCGCACGACGCCCGGCTGTCGTGCTCCACCGACCCGCGACGACCCCCACGAGGAGTGCCAGTGCCCCGCCCCAGCACCAGACGCCGGCTCCAGGCCGCCGGCGCCGCCGCCCTCATGGCCGCCGGCTGCCTCGCCGCCGCCGGACCCGCCCGCGCCGCCGACCGACCCGCCTGCACCACCCCGAAGCTCGCCGCCGGCTGGTACGGCGACAACCAGGCCCGCCTCCAACAGCTCATCGACCGGTACGGCCACTGCGACCCGTACCGTCCCGGCCGCGCCAAGCCCGTCGCCGTCTTCGACTGGGACAACACCGTCGTCAAGAACGACGTCGGCGACGCCACCATGTTCTGGCTCCTGCGCAACGGGAAGATCCGCCAGCCCGCCCGCGGCGACTGGACCACCACCAGCCGCCACCTCACCCCCGCCGCCGCCCAGGCCCTCGCCACCGCCTGCGGCCCCCTCGCCCGCCCCGGCAGCCCCCTGCCCACCGGCACCCCCGCCGGCGCCGCCTGCGCCGACGAGATCAACGCCGTCTACGGCACCGCCACCACCCGCACCGGCGCCACCGCCTTCGCCGGCTGGGACCGCCGCACGACCGAACCCGGCTACGCCTGGCTGGCCCAGCTGACCCGGGGCTGGACCGCGAACGAGGTCCGCGGCTTCGCGGCCGCCGCCCGCACCGAGAACCTCGCCGCGCCCATCGGCACCAAGCAGCAGGTCGGCACCGGCACCGCCACCGGCTGGGTCCGCTACTACGACCAGCAGCGCGACCTCGTCAGGACCCTCCAGCGCGCGGGCTTCGACGTCTGGATCAGCTCAGCCTCCCCGCAGCCCGTCGTCGAGGTCTGGGCCCGCGGCATCGGCATCGACGCCGCCCACGTCATCGGCATCCGCAACACCACCACCCGCGACGGCCGCCTCACCGCCCACCTCCAGGGCTGCGGATCCGTCCCCGACGGCGCCGACACCATGACCACCTACATCGACGGCAAGCGCTGCTGGATCAACAAGGAGGTCTTCGGCGTCCGCGGCCGCGCCGCCGAGAAGGTCCAGCCGGCCGCCCGCCGCCAAGTCTTCGCCGCCGGCGACTCCGACACCGACATCTCGTTCCTGCGCGACGCCACCGCCCTGCGGCTGGTCCTCAACCGCAACAAGAACGAACTCATGTGTCGCGCCTACGACAACGGCGACGGCAAGTGGATCGTGAACCCGATGTTCATCGAGCCGAAGCAGCGCAAGACCAGCCCCTACCCCTGCTCCACCACCGGCTACGTCGACCACGACGGCACCGCCGGCCCCGTCCGCCGGGGCGACGGCAGCGTCATCCCCGACCAGACGGACACCGTCTCCTGACGGCGGGCCTAGAGGAAGGTCCGCCCCTCACCCCGGTAGGTCGGAACCGAGTCCACCACCCGGTCCCCCTCCACCAGGTGCAGGGTGTCGAACCGCTCGCACAGCTCCCCGGCCTTCGCGTGCCGGAACCACACCCGGTCGCCGATCAGCAGGTCGTCGGCCGGGCTCCCCAGCAGCGGCGTCTGCACCTCGCCCGCACCCTCCTGCGGGTCGTAACGCAGCCCCGCCGGCAGGTACGGCACCGGCAGCCGGTCGACGCCCGCCGCACCCGAGGCCGGATAGCCCCCGCCCAGCACGGTCACCACCCCCACCCCGGGCCGCCGCACCACCGGCTGCGCGAACAGCGCGGCCGGACGCCCCCGGAACGTCGTGTAGTTGTCGAACAGCCGGGGCACGTACAGCCCCGACCCGGCGGCGATCTCCGTCACCGCCTCCTCGGCGGCCGTCTCCGCCACGCTGCCCGTACCGCCGCCGTTGACGAACTCCAGGTCCGGCACTACTGCCCGGACCGCGCGCACCGCCTCCGCCCGCCGCACGGCCAGCTCCTTGCGGGCCGTGCCCTGCATCAGCCGGATCATCCGCGACCGCACCGGCCGCCCGGCCAGCGCGTCCCCGACCCCGGCGACGTGCCCCTCGTAGCCCATCAGCCCGACCACCCGGAACCCCGGACGCGCCACGACCGCCGCCGCCAGCTCCGCCAGCTGCGCCGGCTCCCGAAGCGGCGACCGCCGCGCCCCGACCCGCACCCTGCCCCCGAACAAGTGCAGGGCGGTGTCCAGTTCCAGGCAGACCCGGACCTCCTCGGCGCCGCCGTCCCGCGCGCGGTCGATCAGGTCCAGCTGCGCGGGATCGTCCACCATCACGGTGACCGCCCGCGCGAGCTTCGCGTCCCCGGCCAGCTCGGCGAAGCCGGCCCGGTCGGCCGACGGATAGGCGAGCAGCACGTCCTCGAACCCGGAGCGGGCCAGCCACAGCGACTCGGCGAGCGTGTACGACATGATCCCGGCGAACCCGGGCCGGGCCAGCACCCGTTCGAGCAGCGCCCGGCACCGCACGGACTTGCTCGCGACCCGCACCGGCTTCCCGCCGGCCCGGCGCACGAGGTCGTCGGCGTTGGCGTCGAAGGCGGCCAGGTCCACGATGGCCAGCGGCGCGTCCAGATGCGCGGTCGCCCGGTCGTACCGGGCCCGGTCCGAAGTCATGGGCGGCAGCTTGCCAGAGGTTGTTACGGGTCGGTAGACCTTGCCGCCGCCCAGGTCGGGGCAGCCGCTGCGCTGCCGCGCGGGGTCCGGTGCGGCGGGGGTGCCGCTGCGCGGACTGCTCCCCGCCCCACCCTTCGCCCGTTCCCCGGTGGCTCCGCCCCGGACCCCGCGCCTCAAACGCCGGCGGGGCTATGGACAGCCCGTCCGGCGTTTGAGGACCGGGGTGGGGGGGGGGGGGCCCCCCCCCCCC
>NZ_JBNNPF010000047.1:0-53060 GCF_050275515.1 Streptomyces sp. NPDC004126
TTCCTCGCGATCATCCTGATCCTGGTCGTGGGCATCGCCATCGACCTGCTGATCTTCAGCCCCGTCGAGCGCTGGGTCCTGCGCAGCCGCGGCCTCCTGGTCAAGAACTGAGCACCCGATGTCCCGCGCACTTCTGGTCATAGCCCACGGCAGCCGCGATCCGCGGCACGCGGCGACCGTGCACGCCCTCGTCGGGCGGGCCCGGTCGCTGCGGCCGGGGCTCCGGGTGGAGACGGCCTTCCTCGACTTCAACGGCCCGACCGTCTCCCAGTCCCTGGCCTCCCTGTACCTGTCGGGCGTCCGCGAGGTCGTGGCCCTGCCGCTGCTCCTCACCCGGGCCTTCCACGCGAAGGCCGACGTCCCGGCCGTCCTGGCGGAGTCGGCCGTCCGGCTCCCCGGCCTCTCGGTCCGGGTCGCGGACGTCCTGGGCCCCCACCCCCTGCTGGTGGCCTCCCTGGAGCGCCGCCTCGCCGAGGCCGGTCTCGGCCTCACCCCGGCGGACCGCGCGACGACCGGTGTCGTCCTCGCGTCCGCCGGCTCCACCGACCCGGAGGCGATCGCAGTGATCGCTGAAATCGCGCGGGAGTGGCGGCACACCGGTTGGTGCGCCGTGCGGCCTGCGTTCGCCTCCGCTGCCCTTCCCCGCACGGAGGACGCCGTACGCGCCCTGCGCGCGGAGAGCGTCCGCCGCGTGGCGGTCGCCCCGTACGTGATCGCCCCGGGCTTCCTCCCCGACCGCATCGCGGCGGGCGCCGAAGCGGCGGGCGCGGACCTGATCGCGCCCGTCCTGGGCGCCGCCCCCGAGCTGGCCCGCCTCCTGCTGCACCGCTACGACACCGCGGCCGCGGCCCGCGCCCCGCACGAGGCCCTCACGGCCTGAGGCGCCGCCCCCGCCACCGGGGACGGCGCGCCGCGTCAGCCGCGGGCCGCCGCCTCGTCGGCCAGGGAGGTCAGGTCGGCGATGGACATCGCGCCGGGCGGGAGCCCTTCGCGGGCGAAGATGTTCGCCGCGTGGCGCAGGACGTCGTTGACCGGGGTGGGCACGCCGTGGAGGCGGCCCAGCAGGGAGATCTCACCGTTGAGGTAGTCGGCCTCCACCGAGCCCGTGCCACGGGCCAGGCTCTGCCAGGAGGAGCCGCCGCGCACGCCCGCCGGCTGGTCGACCTTGCCGTCCCGGGCCGCCGCCTGCTCGGCCTCGCCGACGTAGCCGATGCCCGCCGCGTCGAAGGCGGCCTTGCCCTCGCGGACGGCCCGCAGCAGCAGGGCCGCCTTGGCCGGGTCCGGTTCGGGGCCGGTGGTCGCCTGGATGGCGTTGCCCAGGTTGCCGAGCAGCTTCGCGTACTTCCACCGCATCACGTCCTCGACGACGGGTGCCTCGAAGCCCGCACCGCCGAGGTCGGCGGCGATCGCCCGGATCCGCGCGTCGGACCCGCCGGCGGCCCGGCCCAGGTGCAGGATGCCGGTGAGCGGGGAGCACAGGGCCGAGACCACTCCCGGTTCCAGGAAGCTGGCGGGCAGCCAGACGCAGACCCCGTACACGCGCGAGAAGCGGCGGAGCGCGAGCCGTTCGCTCTCCACGCCGTTCTGCGCGCACAGCAGCGGCAGCCGCTGCGCGGCCGTGCCGCCGCCGGCGACCTCCGCGTCGCCCCACGCGTCCAGGGCGGCGATGGCGTCCTGGGTCTTGACCGTGAGCAGCAGTACGTCGTCCGGGCGCAGTTCGCCCAGCTCCGACGGGCCGGTGACCACGGGGAGCCGGTGGACGCGGGTGCCGTCGGCGGTGGTGAGCCGCAGTCCGTCCGCCTTCAGCGCCTCGGCGTGCGCGCCGCGCGCGACGAGGACGACCTCCCGGCCCGTCTCGGCGAGGCGCCCGCCGACGGTCGCGCCGATCGCTCCGGCGCCGATGATGATGTAACGCATGCCCCGAGCCTGACACACCCGTCGTGCCCGGCTACGGTCGGGCCATGACGAACTCGACGCTCCTGCTGGGCGGGGACCTGCCCGTCCACCG
Organism: Streptomyces sp. NPDC004126; assembly: GCF_050275515.1. Taxonomy (NCBI): domain Bacteria; kingdom Bacillati; phylum Actinomycetota; class Actinomycetes; order Kitasatosporales; family Streptomycetaceae; genus Streptomyces; species Streptomyces sp. NPDC004126. The sequence goes on from NZ_JBNNPF010000047.1 coordinate 2,009, forward strand.
TCTCGGTCTCGGTACGGGCGGGCTGGTCGGTGCCGGCTACTGGGGGCCGCGCGGCAGCCGCGCCGACGCCCGGACGCTGCTGCGGGACGCGGTGGAGCGGGGCGTGACGCTGATCGACACCGCCGACAACTACGGGCCCGGCCTGGCCGAGGAGTTGGTCGCCGAGGCCCTGCACCCGTACGGGGAGCGGCTGGTGGTCGCGACGAAGGGCGGGGTGGTGCGCACCGGGCCGGACGAGTGGCACGTGGCGGGCCGTCCGGAGGAGTTGCGGCGGATGTGCGAGGCGAGCCTGCGGCGGCTGCGGCTGGAGCGGATCGACCTGTACCAGCTGCACCGCTTCGACCCGGCGGTGCCGATGGCCGAACAGCTGGGCGCGCTGGCGGAGTTGCGGGCGGAGGGGAAGATCCGGCACGTCGGCCTGGACACCGTGACGGCCGAGCAGCTGCTCCTGGCGGTGGAGTCGGTGCCGGTCGCGGCGGTGCAGAACCCGTTCAACCTGCGGGACCGGTCCTCCGCCGCCGTGCTGGCGCTGTGCGAGGCGCGGGGGATCGCCTTCCTGCCGTACTACCCGCTGGGCAGCGGGTCCCTGACCCGCGGGGGTGCGGCCGCCGTCGCGGAGGTGGCCGCCTCGCACGGGGCGACGCCGGGGCAGGTGGCGCTGGCGTGGCTGCTGCACCGCTCGCCGGTGCTGTGCCCGACGCCGGGCACCGGCTCCCCGGTGCACCTGGCGGAGAACCTGGCCGCGGCGTCGCTGTCCCTCTCGGACGGCGACCTGGCGCTGCTCGACGCGGTGGGGGCCGGGTAGGGCGTCCGCCGCCGGGTGGCACCGCCGCGGGGGCGGGCTACGCTGGAAGCGACGTGATCGCTGCGGGCTGGGTGCCGGGGGCCGGGGGCGGCAGCCCGCCGCCGGAGGCGGCCGACCCCCGGGAGGTGCCGTGCGCCCCGCCCTGTCGCTGTGCGCCGCCGCGCTCGTCGCCACCACGCTCGGGGCGGCCGGCTCGCCGCCGCCGGGTCCCGACGACCCGCGGCTCGCCCGGTTCTACGGGCAGCGGATCGCCTGGGGCCCGTGCCCCGCGTCGTTCGAGGACTCCATGCGCTGCGGGCGCCTCACGGTGCCGCTGGACTACGGGGACCCGGCCCGGGGCACGGTCGGCCTGGCGCTCACCCGCTTCCCGGCCACCGGACCGCACCGGCTCGGATCCCTGGTGCTGAACTACGGAGGGCCCGGCGGTCCCGGGGTCAGCGCCCTCGGGGAGCGGGTCCAGGACCTCGGCCGCACCGAGCGCTACCGGGACCTGGCCGAGTCGTACGACCTGGTCGCCTTCGACCCGCGCGGCGTCGGCGAGAGCGCGCCCATCAGCTGCGGCGGTGCCCTGCCGCTGAAGGACCCCGACTCCACCGACGGCGCCGCCCTGCTGCGCGGCACCGAGGCGGCCCAGCGCGCCTGCCGGGCGCGTTCGGGGCCCGTCCTGCCGTACGTGGGCACGGTCAACGTCGCCCGGGACCTGGACGTGCTGCGCCAGGCGCTCGGGGAGCGGAAGCTGAACTACCTCGGCTGGTCCTACGGCACGCGCATCGGTGTCGTGTACGCGGCGCAGTTCCCGGGGCGTACGGGGCGGATGGTGCTCGACGGGGTCGACACCCTCTCGGACTCCCTGGCCGACCAGGCGCTGGAGACGGCGCGGGGGCAGCAGCGCGCGTACGACGCCTTCCTCGACTGGTGCGCGGGCCTGCCGGGGTGCGTGTTCTCCGGGGTGACCCGGACGGAGGCGAACGAGCGGACCGCCGCGCTGGTCGCGGAGCTGGACGGCCGGCCGCTCGCGGCGAAGGGCGGTGCGAAGTTCGACGGGCAGGACCTGGCGCTGGCGCTGGAGAACAATCTGTACGGGCCCTCGCAGTGGCCCGCCCTGGCCCGGGGGCTGGGCGCGCTGGTGCGGGAGCGCGACCCCTCGGGGCTGCTGGAGTCCGCGGCTCCGGAGGAGGACAACGAGGCCGCCGCCTGGGCGGCGGTGAGCTGCGCCGACTATCCCGACCGGGGGGTCGGCGGCGACCCGGTGGCGTTCCAGCGGCAGCTGGACGCGCTGCGGCCGCGGTTCCTGGCCGCCTCGGAGGTCTTCGGGCCCGGCGAGCTGACCGAGATCGCCTACTGCCAGGGGTGGCCCGCGCCCACCGACCCCACGTCGGCGATCCACGGCGTCGAGGGGCCGCCGGTGCTGCTGGTGGGCGGCCGCGGCGATCCGGCCACCCCGTACCCGTGGACGGAGCAGACCGCGCGGGTGCTCGGCAATGCCGTCGTCCTGGACTACAAGGGCGAGGGGCACACCGGTTTCGGCCGGTCCCGGTGCGTGACCCAGTACGTGGAGCGGTACCTGCTGGAGGGCCGGCTGCCGCATTCGACGGCGGTGTGCCCGGCCGAGGGGATCGACGCCGAGGGCCACGAGGCCGTGGAGCCGTCGCGGCACTGATCCGGTCCGGGACGGTCCGGACCGGTCCGTCCCGGCCCGTGCTCACGGGCGGGTCAGCTCCACGAGTTTGACGACGGTGTTCCAGTTGCGGGTGGTGACGTCCAGGCCCTTGACGACGGCGGGCCGGGCGAGGGCCTCGCCCAGTTTGGAGCGGCCGAGGCCGTCCGGGGCGTAGAGGTAGAGGACGCGGTCCCCCAGCCGGTACTCCTCCGGGAGGTACGCGGCGCCGTCGAGCGCGGCGAAGCGCTCGGGGCCGGGCTGTTCGGAGAAGAAGGTGGCGTGGAGCTGCTTGCCCTCCAGTTCGGCCGCCGGGAAGGGGCAGGCCGCGGCGACGGCGGCGAGGTGGTCCCCGTCGACGACGAGGCAGGGCACCCGGAAGCCGAAGTGGGCCTCGATGGCCGCCTCCAGGCCCCGGGCGAGGGCGGTGGTGTCGGTCTCCGCGCTGCTGAAGACCGCGTTGCCGCTCTGCAGGTACGTCTGTACGCCGCCGTGGCCGAGGCCCTCCAGTACGGTGCGCAGCTCGGCCATCGGGACCTTCTTGTTCCCGCCGACGTTGATGCCGCGCAGGAGGGCGGCGTACTTCCTGGTGCTCTCTGTCATGGGCGCACCCTAGGCGGTGGCTATGACAGTTCGGCCTCGATGAGGTCGGCGGCCTGCCGCGTGCCGCCCTCGGCGGCCGTGCTGGCGCGGAGGGCTTCCGCGCGGACGGCTACCTCGGGGTCGGCGAGCAGGCCGAGGACGGCCTCGCGGAGGGTGGCGGCGTCGGCGTCCTCGGTGTCGACGCGGCGGGCGACGCCGAGGGCGGCGAGCATGTCGGCGTTGCCGAACTGGTCGACGGCCTGCGGTACGGCGACCATCGGGGTCGCGGTGGCCAGGCCTTCCTGGCTGCCGCCGGCGCCGGCGTGGGTGATGAAGGCGTCGGCCTGGCGCAGGATGTCCAGCTGGGGTACCCAGCGGTGGACCTCGATGTTGGCGGGTATCGGGCCCAGTTCCGCCTCGTCGGTGAACTTGCCGATCTGCAGGACGACGTGCCAGTCGGGGAGGTCGCCGAAGGCCTCGATGCAGGCACGGTAGAAGGCGGGCTGGTGGGTGAAGGCGGAGCCCAGGGAGACCAGGAGCACCTTCTTGCCCTCGGCGGCGGCCGGCCTCTCCCACGTGCCCTGTGTGGCCGAGCGGTCGCCCTGGCAGGCTCCGACGAAGGTGTGCACGGACCGGTCGACGCGGTCGGCGTTGGGCTGGAGGGCCTCGGGGATCAGGACGAGGCTGCGGCGCGGACGGCTCTGGAGGCGTTCGATCTGGCCGTCGAGGCCGTTCTCGGTGAGCCAGGCGGCGAACCTGGCGTAGTAGGCCTGCCCGCGCTCGGAGGACTTCAGCCCGGCGAACATCGGTTCTGCCACCTCCTCTTCGTACCCGTCCCAGGCGACGAGGTTCGGGGAGAGGGAGATGGCGGGCACGCCCCAGCGGTGGGCGAGGACGGGCGCCGGGTAGGAGGTGATGTCGTGGATGACGAGGTCCGGCTCGTCGCCCTCGAAGGCGGCGGCGAGCTGGGGGAGGACCTGGATGGCGTCGTTCAGGAAGGGCTCCAGGTTGTCGATGAGCTCGGTGCCCCAGGCCTCGGGCTCGTCCTCGGTGGGGAGGGTGGAGGTGTAGATCACGGGCGTGGCGCCGGTCTCCGCGACCTTCTCGGCGAAGGAGGCGGGGATGGCGTAGCTGACGCGGTGGCCCCGGGCGACGAGCTCCCGGATCACCTCGATGCTGGGGTTCACGTGCCCGTGGGCGGCGATGGAGAACATGGCGATGTGTGCGGGCTTGGCTGCCGAAGTCATGACCCGACCATAACGAGACGAGACGTCTCGTGCAATTGGAAAGCGGGCGGGCGGAGCCTCCTGCCCGGAAATCGACGACCTGGCCGATTCCCGCCCCCTCAAAGGCTGTCCAGGCCCTGGGTGCGAGACTGGGCGGACTCACGGTGATCACGAATCACGACCACCCGGCGAAGGACGAGACGAACGCATGGACGAGGCGCGGGCCAGGGACGTACTGGCGCAGGCGGGACTCTCGGGCACCGGGGCGGACCGCCCCGAGCTGCTCGCCTTCGGCGAGAACGCCGTCTTCGCGGTCGGCGGCCTGGTGGTCAAGGTGGGCCGCGAGGCGGCTCTGCTGGAACGGGCCGAACGGGAACTCGCGGTGGCCGGCTGGCTCGCGGAGGCCGGGATCCCCGCGGTCCGCGCCGCCGAACCCGAGCCGCGGCTGGTCGGCGGGCACCCGCTGACGGTCTGGCACCGGCTCCCGGACCCCCTGCGCCCGGCCGGACCCGAGGACCTCGCGGCGCTGCTGCGGCCGCTGCACGCGCTGCCCGCGCCCTCCTTCGCGCTGCCCGCGCGGGACCTGCTGGGCGGGGTCGAGCGGTGGCTCCGGCTGGCCGGCGACGCCGTCGACCCCGGGGACGCGGCGTACCTGCGCGCCCGGCGCGACGCCTACGCGGGCGAGGTCGCCGCGCTCACCCCGCACCTGGCCCCCGGCCCCGTCCACGGCGACGCCCTGCCGCGCAACGTGCACGTGGGCCCGGACGGGCCGGTCCTGGTGGACCTGGAGACCGTCTCCTCGGACCTGCGCGAACACGACCTCGTGGTGATGGCCCTGTCCCGCGACCGGTACGGGATGTCCGCCGCCGCCTACGAGGCCTTCACGGCGGCGTACGGCTGGGACGTCCGGGAGTGGGAGGGCTGCGCGGTCCTGCGCGGCGCCCGCGAGACGGCGAGCTGCGCCTGGGTCGCCCAGCACGCCCCCGCCAACCCGAAGGCCCTCGCCGAGTTCCGCCGCCGCGTGGCCTCCCTCCGCGAAGGCGACGCGGAAGCCCGCTGGCACCCCTTCTAGGCCGTGCCTCTCGGATCAGGCCGGGGCCGGGAGGAGGCCGCGCAGGGGCCAGGCCGTGTCGATCACCGCATCCGGGCTGCCCTGGCGGCGCAGGTAGGACTGGAAGTCACGGGCCCAGCGGGCGTGCCAGCCGCCCTGACGGTCGTGCAGCTCCGCCGGACTGAGCGCCGCGACCTGCGGGTGCCGGGCGGCTATCGCCCGGGCCACCTGGACCGCCGCCAGCGCGTCGGCCCCCGCGTCGTGCGCCGCGTCGAGGGTGACCCCGTACACCCCGCACACCGCCTCCAGCGTCCGCTTGCCGCGCCGGAAGCGGTCCACGGCCCGGTCTATCGTCAGCGGGTCCACCACCGGCCCGGTCTCGGGCCCGCCCAGCCGTTCGGCTAGCGAGGGCAGCCCGTACCGGGCCAGCTCGGCGGAGAGCAGCGTCAGGTCGAAGGCCGCGTTGTAGGCGACGACCACCGCGCCGCCGCGCCAGTGCTCCACCAGCGCCGCCGCGACCTCCTCGGCGACCTCCGCCGCCGGGCGGCCCTCGGCGACGGCCCGCTCGGTGCTGATCCCGTGGATCGCCGCGGCCTCCCCCGGGATCGGTATCCCCGGATCCGCGAGCCAGCCGCGCCTCGCGCGCACCTCGCCGCCCCGCACCTCGACCACCGCGGCCGTCACGATCCGCGACTCCCCCGGCTCCGTACCGGTCGTCTCCAGGTCGAACCCGACCAGCGCTCCCCCGTGCCACGCCTCCATGACGCGTCCCTCCCCCGTGTTTCCGGTCAACGCGTTTCAGCCTGCCACGCGCCACTGACACCCGGCCGGGGCACCCCCCGGGCTCCGGCCCGGACCCCGCCTGGTAGGCCCGGGGTCACGACACCGGCCGCGAGTCCTCCCACACCGACTCGAACTCCTCCCGGTACGTCTGGAACAGCCCGTGGTCGGCGTCCTTCGGCACGCCCCGCCCGCCCCCGCGCAGCACCAGCACCGGCGCCTCCATCCCCCGGGCCCGCCGCAGGTACGACTGGACCACCGCGATGCCCGAGGACTGCCCCTCCACCAGGTAGGCGGTGAAGCGCGGGGTCTCGTCGAAGACGTGGATGTCGAAGCGCGACGGGTCCTTCAGGCCCGCCCGCACCCGGCGCACGTGCAGGATGTTCATCTCCACCGACCGGCTCAGCTCGCCCTTGCGCAGCCCCAGCTCCCGCTCGCGCCGCTTGACCGCGCTGCTCGCCGGGTTCAGGAACAGCAGCCGCACCCGGCAGCCCGCCTCCGTCAGCCGGACGAGCCGGCGCCCCGAGAAGTTCTGCACCAGCAGGTTGAGGCCTATGCCGATGGCGTCCAGCCGCCGCGCACCCCCGAACAGGTCCTCCGCCGGCAGCTGCCGCTGCAGCCGCACCCGGTCCGGGTGGACCGAGATGACGTCCGCGTACCGGTCCCCCACCAGGTCCTCGACGGCGTCGATCGGCAGCCGGTCCGCCGAGGGGCTGCCCGAGCCGGCGCCCAGCACCTCCAGCAGCCGCGCCGAGGCGCGCTCCGCCTGCTCCAGCACCGCCCGCGACAGCGCCCGGTTGCGGGAGACCACGTTCCGCGTGACCTCCAGCTCGTCGAGGGCCAGCTCGATCTCGCGCCGGTCGTCGAAGTACGGCTCGAAGCACGGCCAGTGCTGGACCATCAGCTCCCGCAGCTGCGGCAGCGTCAGGAAGCTCAGCACGTTGTCGTCGGCCGGGTCGAGGAGGTAGCCCTTGCGCCGGCTGACCTCGCGCACGGCCACCGCCCGCTGCACCCACTCCTGCCCGGCGGGGCCGGCCGCGGCGACGACCCAGTCGTCACCGCCGTGCACCGGCTCGTAGACGGGCCGCAGCACGGCGCCGACCACCGACCGCAGCCGCTGCTCGATGAGATTCAGCCAGATGTACGCACGGCCCGCGCGCTGGGCCCGCGTACGGACCTCGCTCCACGCGTCCGCGCCCCAGTCCAGCTCCGCCCCGGCCCGCGCGTCGCCGGCCTCCCGCGGGGCCAGTGACACCGCCGCCCCGGCCGCCGCCGCGCCCGGCGCACCGCCGGACGTACCGCCGGGACCGCCCGCGGCGTCCACCGGGCCACCCTCGTGACCGCTGTCACCAGGGGGCAGCTCCAGACCTCCCGAGCTCACCCGTGCACCGCCTTCTGCGTCTGGACGCCCGTCTCCAGTGATCACGGAAGGGTACTCCGCGCACGCGGCCCGACGCAGCCCGAAGCCGTCCCATGTGACGTCAGGTCCCCTGGTCCGGCTGTCCGTTGACTCATTATGTGATGCCCGGACAGTCGGTTGACCCTCATATCAGCTCTCCGGTTCACCCGTCGGCAGCATTCCAAGTCCACGCGTGCGGACCCTCTTTCGGGGAAGATCTGGCAGAGACGTGAACGGGCCGGATCCAGCCGGATCGCGGACCGGACCGAGCCGGACCAGGATGGGAAGAGTCGTTAGCCATGCAAGTCTGGCCGGGGCAGGCGTATCCGCTGGGCGCCACGTACGACGGCGCGGGCACCAACTTCGCCGTCTACTCCGAGGTGGCCCGGCGCATCGAGCTGTGCCTGCTGCACGACGACGGCTCGGAGACAGCCGTCGAGCTGCGCGAGACGGACGCCTTCGTGCGCCACGCCTACCTGCCGGGGATCATGCCCGGCCAGCGGTACGGGTTCCGCGTGCACGGCCCGTACGAGCCCGAGCGCGGGCAGCGCTGCAACGCGGCGAAGCTGCTGCTGGACCCGTACGCGCGGGCCATCAGCGGGAAGGTGTCCTGGGGCGAGGAGGTGTACGGCTACCACTTCGGCCGGCCGGACTCCCGCAACGATCTGGACTCGGCGCCGCACACGATGAGTTCGGTCGTGGTGAACCCGTACTTCGACTGGGCCAACGACCGGCCGCCGCGCCACGAGTACCACCACACGGTGCTGTACGAGGCGCACGTGAAGGGCCTGACCATGCGCCACCCCGACCTCCCGGAGGAGCTGCGGGGCACGTACGGGGCGCTCGCGCACCCGGCGGTGATCGGGCACCTGGCGAAGCTCGGGGTGACGGCGCTGGAGCTGATGCCCGTCCACCAGTACGTCAACGACCACCGCCTGGTGAACGACGGGCTCAGCAACTACTGGGGCTACAACACCATCGGCTTCTTCGCCCCGCACAACGGCTACGCCTCCGGGGACCGGGGCCAGCAGGTGCTGGAGTTCAAGTCGGCGGTGCGGGCGCTGCACGAGGCCGGGATCGAGGTGATCCTCGACGTGGTCTACAACCACACCGCCGAGGGCAACCACCTGGGCCCGACGCTGTCCTTCCGGGGCCTCGACAACGCCTCGTACTACCGGCTCGCGGACGACCCCCGGCACTACACGGACACCACCGGCACCGGGAACTCGCTGCTGATGCGCTCCCCGCACGTCCTGCAGCTGATCATGGACTCGCTGCGGTACTGGGTGACCGAGATGCACGTGGACGGCTTCCGCTTCGACCTGGCGGCCACCCTGGCCCGGCAGTTCCACGAGGTGGACCGGCTGTCCTCGTTCTTCGACCTGGTGCAGCAGGACCCGGTGGTCAGCCAGGTGAAGCTGATCGCGGAGCCCTGGGACCTGGGCGAGGGCGGCTACCAGGTGGGGAACTTCCCGCCGCTGTGGACCGAGTGGAACGGCAAGTACCGCGACACGGTCCGGGACCTGTGGCGCGGGCAGCCGCGCACCCTCGCGGAGTTCGCGGGGCGGCTGACGGGCTCCTCCGACCTCTACCAGGACGACGGGCGGCGGCCGCTGGCCTCCATCAACTTCACCACCTGCCACGACGGCTTCACCCTGGGCGACCTGGTCTCGTACAACGAGAAGCACAACGAGGCCAACCGGGAGGGCAACCGGGACGGCGAGACCCACAACCGGTCCTGGAACTGCGGGGTCGAGGGGCCCACCGAGGACCCGGAGATCCGGGAGCTGCGCCGGCGGCAGATGCGGAACTTCACCGCGACCCTGATGCTGTCGCAGGGCGTGCCGATGCTCAGCCACGGCGACGAGTTCGGCCGCACCCAGGAGGGCAACAACAACGCCTACTGCCAGGACAACGAACTGTCCTGGGTGGCCTGGCCCGAGCCCGGCAAACCCCCGCCCTCGCTGCTGGAGTTCACCCGGCGGATGGTGTGGCTGCGCCGCGACCACCCGGTGTTCCGGCGGCGGCGGTTCTTCCACGGCCGGCCGGTGGAGGGCACGCACGACGAGCTCTCCGACATCGCCTGGTTCACCCCGCACGGCGAGGAGATGCGGGCGCGGGACTGGCAGGCGCAGCACGCGCGGGCGCTGACCGTGTTCCTCAACGGGGAGGCGATCTCCGAGCCGGGCACGCGCGGTGAGCGGATCACCGACGACTCGTTCCTGCTGATGTTCAACGCGGGCGCCGAACCGCAGGACTTCACCGTCCCGGCCGGCCACGGGGCGCACTGGCGGCTGGTCGTGGACACGGCGCGGGCGGAAGTACCGCCACCCGGCACCGGGCCGCAGTACGCGGCCGGGGACCGGGTGGCTCTGACGGGACGGTGTCTGGTGGTGCTTCAGCGGCCTGCGTAGCCGGTCCCCGAGCCTGCCGCCGAGTCCTCGGGGGAGCCGGTGCGCTGGGCCGGGATGAACAGCTTGGGAGCGGCCTGGGTCCGGGCCGGTTCCACGGCCCGGGCCTCCGCCCGGGCCTCGGGCCGGGCGGACGGCACCCGGGTGGCGAGGGCGATGGCCAGGCACAGCGCGGCCGCGCCCACCGCGACGGCGAAGGCGCCGGCGGGCCCGTACGACTCGGCGAGGCGGCCGGAGACGGCCAGCGCGGCGGCCTGCCCGGCCACCAGGGAGCTGGCGGCGAAGGCCATGGACTCGGCGAGCCGGGCGGGCTCGACCACCCGCTCGGTGAGCGCGAACGCGGTGATCAAGTGCGGGGCGTACGCGGCGCCGAGGACGGTGACGACCAGGTACAGCGGCCACAGGGTCTCGGTGAACAGCAGCGGCACGGAGAGGACCAGCGCGGCGCCGGTGGCCACCCGCCAGCGCAGCCGCAGTCCGAAGCGGGCGGGCAGCGCGCCGAGCGCGAGGCCGACGGCGGCGCTGACGACGCCCATGGCGGCGTACACGATGCCGGCCTGGCCGGGGACGCCCAACTGCGCGGTGAGCGAGGCGATTCCCGCCTGACAGGCGCCGAACATGGCGCCCTGGAGGGCGAGGGAGCCGCGTACGGCGTGCACCACGCGGGGCTGCCGGGCGCGCCGGGCTCCGGGGGCGCGCCGCGGGGCGGGGGCCCCGGCCGTGACGGCGGCGGTCGGGTGCAGGGCGTACGCGGTGCCGAAGGCGGCCACCAGGGCGGCGGCGCCGCCGAGGGCGACGGCGGGGTGCGCGACGAGCGCGGCGAGGCCGACGAGGGCCGGGCCGAAGACGAACGAGACCTCGTCGAGGGTGCCTTCGAGCGAGTGCACGGCGCCGACGGTCTTCTCGTCGGCCTTCGCACGGTGCGCGAGCGCGACGGAACGGGTGCGGGCGAGCGGTCCGATCAGCGGCACGGAGGCGCCGGTGACGGCGCCGATCGCGGCGAGCGGGGCGGTCGCGAGGCCGCCGAGGGCTCCGGCGACGAGGGCGGCGGTGGCGACGGCGTTGACGGCCGCCGCGGCGAGGACGACGGGCCGCTGGCCGTGGCGGTCGGCGAGCCGGCCGAGGAGGGGTCCGAAGACCACCTGGCCGGCGGAGAGGGTGCCGCCGACGATTCCGGCGGTGGCGAGCGAGCCGCTGGTCTCGGCGACCAGCAGGACGCTCCCGAACTGGGACATCGCGACGGGCAGTCGGGCGAAGAAGGAGACGAGCGGGAGTAGGGGCCCGGTCAGGGCGATGACGTGACGATAGGTGCTGACGGTTCCAACCACTTGATCGACACTAACGCGGCGCAGTCACCCGGATGCATTGGGTAATGGCACGGAATCGCGCGGGCTGGGTACGTACGTTCTCATGAGCCTGGGGTATTCAATCAGCCAATCGGAATCCGGTGTTCAGACGCCGGTCGTTCCGGCGTCGACCTACCGTGTCCAGCTGGGCCCGCGCTTCACGTTCGCGGCGGCCGGGGCAGCCGTACCGTACCTCTCCTCGCTCGGCGTGTCACACCTGCACCTGTCCCCCGTGCTGGAGGCGGTGCCGGGCTCGGAGCACGGGTACGACGTCACCGACCACGCGAGGGTACGGGCCGAGCTGGGCGGCGAGCGGGGCCTGCGCGCGCTCGCGGCGGCCGGCCGGGCGCACGGGCTCGGGCTGGTCCTGGACATCGTCCCGAACCACATGGCGGTCCCGGCGCCGCTGCGGCTCAACCGGCCCCTGTGGGAGGTGCTGCGGGAGGGGCCGCACTCGCCGTACGCGCGGTGGTTCGACATCGACTGGGAGGGCGGCGGGGGGCAGGTCCTGCTGCCGGTGCTGGGCGCGCGGGAGGAGGCGGGGAAGGGCCGGGTGGACCACGGGGCGGGGGTGCTGCGGTACGGGGCCCACGAGTTCCCGCTGCGGGCGGGCACCGCCTCGCTGCCGATGCCGGAGCTGCTGGCCGCGCAGTGGTACCGGGCTGCGTGGTGGCGCGAGGCCCGCACGGGGCTCAACTACCGCCGCTTCTTCACCATCTCCGACCTGATCGGGGTGCGGGTGGAGGACCCCGCCGTGTTCGCCGCGAGCCACGCGAAGGTGCTCCAGCTGGTGCGGGACGGGGTGGTGTCCGGCCTGCGGATCGACCACGTCGACGGGCTGGCGGACCCGGAGCAGTACCTGCGCCGGCTGCGGGCCGCGGCCGGGGACGGCTGCTGGGTGGTCGTGGAGAAGATCCTGGCCCGCCGGGAGCGGCTGCCGCAGTCCTGGCCGGTGGCCGGCACCACCGGGTACGACGCCCTGCACCGGATCGACGGGGTGTTCACCGACCCCGCGGGGGCGGGCCGGCTGGCCCGCGCGTACGGGGAGTCCGGCGGCGGCCCCGCTTCGTGGGAGGAGACCGCCGCGGCCGCGACGCGGGAGGTGCTGACCGTCGACCTGGCCGCCGAGCTGGCCCTGCTGGAACGCCGTGCCGGGCCGGAACTGGCCGGTGGTGTGCGGGAGTTGCTGATCGCCTCGCCGGAGTACCGGACGTACCCGGGCGGGCCGGGGCCGTCGGCGGACACCCTGGAGCGGGCCGCCGGGCGGGCGGGGGCGCGGGCGGTGGACGGCGTACGGGCGCTGCTGCTGCGGGACCCCGCCTTCGCGGCGCGCTTCGCCCAGACCTCGGCGGCCCTGCGCGCCAAGTCCCTGGAGGACCGGGCCTTCTACCGGTGGGCGCCCCTGCTGTCGGCCACCGAGGTGGGCGGGGAACCCGGGGACCCGGCGGTGTCGGCCGCCGAGTTCCACGCGTACTGCGCGGAGCTGGAACGGGACTGGCCCGCCTCCGGGACGGTGCTGTCCACGCACGACACGAAGCGCAGCGCGGACGTACGGGCCCGGATCGCGGTGCTGTCGCAGGCCCCGGAGGCGATGGGGGTGCCGGCCGTCCCGTCCGGGGCGGATCCGCGGCTGGCGTGGGCGGCCCGGCAGAGCGCGCTGGGGCTGGGCGGGGCGCCCGAGCGGGAGCCGCGGCTGGCGGCGGCCCTGCTGAAGGCCGCGCGGGAGGCGGGGGTGCACACCTCCTGGACCGACCCCGACGAGGCGTACGAGGCGCGGATCGCGGACCTGGTGCCCCGGGAGGCGGTGGAGCTCCCGCCGGACCTGGCGGAGGCGGCCCGCGCCAACGTGCTGGGGATGACCCTGCTGCACCTGGCGATGCCGGGGGTGCCGGAGGTGTACCAGGGCACCGAGTACGAGTACAGGGCGCTGGTCGACCCCGACAACCGCCGCCCGGCCGAGTTCCCCCGGGAGGCGCTGGCCGCCCTGGACGCCGGCGCCGCCCCGGCGGACCTCGCGCGGGAGAAGCTCGCGCTGACGGCGTCCCTGCTGCGGCTGCGCCGCGACCGGCCCGGGCTGTTCACCGGCTACGCCCCCCTGACGGCCCGGGGCCCGGCGGCCGGCCACTGCCTGGCCTTCACCCGCCCGCCCGGCCTGATCGCGGTGGCCACCCGCCTCTCCCACCGCCTGGCGACGACGGGCGGCTGGCGCGACACCGCCCTGGACCTGCCCCCGGGACGGTGGGGGCTGGTGGGGGGTGCCGCGTACGAGGGGCGGGTGGCGCTGGCGGAGCTGCTGGAGGGGCTGCCGGTGGCGGTGCTGGTGCGGGAGTAGACGACGGTCGGGCGCTCCGGCGGAGGGCCTGACCTCCGCCGGGGGAGGCCAGGCCCTTCGAGATCAGTGCCAGGTCTGGTAGGGGCTCTTCTGGGTGTGGGTACCGCACGGGAAGGTCCGCAGGTGGTGCTGGGGGCTGTCGTCCAGGCACAGGCCGGTCGCCTGGTTCCTGAACTCGACGGCGCCGTCCGGGTAGCGGTGGACGATCCAGCTCTCGTCCTTGGCCTTGTCACACGGCTGGGCCGAGGCGGTGCCGCGCGGGTGGTCGGTGAGGCAGAGGCCGGTCTTTCGGTTCCTCAGCTCGCGGGTGCCGTCGGCCCACTGGTGGACGTTCCACTTCTGGTGGTCGTTGCCGAGGCAGGCGTACGTGCGGACACCGGCGTCGCTGTCGTCCAGGCAGGCCGAGGTCGCGCCGTTGCGGAAGGTCTGGACGCTGTCGAGGGACGTGGCCCCGGCGGTGGTCGTCGCCGTGGACAGGGCGGTGGCGAGCAGGACGCCCGCCAGGAGGGTCGTACGGATGCGGCTCATGTCTGTGCTCCTCGGTCAGCCGGTGATGTTGACGGGGCGGTAGGCGTGGTAGCCGTCGCGGCCGTTCACGCCGTAGGAGTGCTGCTTCCAGCGCGTGCCGACGCCGCCCGCCTGCTCGTAGGACTTGTAGGCGGTGTGCGCGCCGTTGGCCCAGCCGTCGAAGATGACGACGTGGCGGAAGTCGGCGCTGTCGCTGTCGGCCTTGATGACCAGGTCGCCGGGGGCCAGGTCCTTCATCGCGATGCGGCGGGTGAAGCCGTCCTTCTTGAGGGAGACGGTGTTGGGGCCGGGCTTGCGCAGGCCGAGGGTCATGGAGACGTAGCCCGAGCAGTCCTGCCGGTAGCCGCCCTTCCAGTACTTCGTCTGGCTGTAGGGCACCGGGCGGCCGTTGTCGGCGGTCAGCCAGGTCTTGGCCCGGGCGATGACCTGTGCCCGGGTGACGCGGGGGGCGGCCTCCGCGGGGGCCTGGGTGGTGGTGGCCGCCGGGACCGCCGGCGCGGTCAGGGCGAGGGAGCCCAGGGAGAGGATGGTGGTCAACGCGGCGGTGGCCGCGCGGCGGGTGAGGTTCGCAAACATGCCCGTTCTCCGTTTTCTGGCAGGGGAATGCAGGGGAATGCGCCGGTCGGGCGCTGATGGGGTTCGCCGCTCACTCGACTGGGAGCCGGCTGGTGCCGAGTCTGCGGGGGGCCGGCGGGGCCTCGCAACGGTGTCCCGTTTGCTTCGCCGGAGTCGGGATCCCTAACCTTCTGACCTGCTGGGACATGACCATCCCGGGACAGGGGCGAGCATGGCGGACGTCGACGGGCGCAGCCCCGGGCAGCAACTGGGTGGTGCGCTGAGGGCTCTGCAGCAGCGGTCCGGGCGTACGCTGCGCTCGCTGGAGTCCGAGGTGATGATCAGCGACTCCTCGCTCTCCCGCTACCTGCGCGGCAGCACCGTCCCGCCGTGGAACACCGTCCGGGACCTGTGCCGGGCGCTGGGCGCCGACCCGGCGGAGTACCGGGCCCTGTGGGAGGCGGCCGACCGCAGCCAGCCCGCCCCGCCACCGACGCCCCCGCCCCCGGCCGCCCCGTGGTGGCGGGGCCGCTGGACCTGGCCGGCCGGTGCCGCCCTGGCCGGGCTGCTCCTGGGCGCCGGACTGTGCCGCCTCCTCCTGGTGCCGTCCGGGCAGACCCCGGCGGAGCCGCAGCCAGGGGCCGCGGCCGCCTCGCACGATGTGGTCCGGATCTTCGTCAACCGCTCCACGGGCAGCTGCCTGGACCACAGCCTCGACCAGGGCCTGCGCGCCTTCCCGCCCAACGGCATGAGCTACCAGCGCTGGACCTTCCACCCCCTCCAGGACGGCACCGGCACCCTCAGGAACCACGCCACCGGTGCCTGCCTGGAGGGCGACGACACGGGCCTCACCGCCCGCGCGTGCGGCAAGTCCCCGTCCCAGAAGTGGACGCTCACCGCCTGGCCCGACGCATCGGTGGAGCTCAAGAGCGCCGACACCGGCCAGTGCCTGGACGACAGCCCCGCCGGCCTCCACGCCCGCCCCTGCGACCGCTCGAACCGCCAGAAGTGGGGCTGACTTCCGCCTTGCCCGCACCCGCCCGCCGACCGGTGGCCGAGTGCCGGGAGGGGGACAGGGCCGTCCTGATCGGGTGCGCGCCGGCTTCCATGCGGCTGCTGCGGGCCGCCCTGGCTGGGGCCGACGGCTGAGGGTGTCCGGAAAGCGACCACACCCCAGCGGACTTCGTTAGGTTCGTTGCATGCCTTCTACACTTCTGATCGGTTATGAACCCCAGGCGATCCCCGGTATCGACGGATCAGCCCTCCAGGCGGCACTCGACGCGGAGATGGCCCGGTTCGGGGAGCACGGCATCGACGCCCACATGGAACTGGTCGTCCACGACGAGCAGGTCGAGTCCAACCTCGTCGCCGCGCTGACCAGGAAGCCGTGGGACGTGGTCATCGTCGGCGGCGGAATCCGCAAGTCCGAGCACCTGCTGCCGCTGTTCGAGCTCATCGTGAACCTGATCCCCCGCCACGCCCCGCAGGCCGCCATCGCGTTCAACTCCACGGTGGGGGAACTCCTGGAAGCAGCCCAGCGGCGGCTGTGAGCCCCCACAACGTCCAGGTGCGGACATCGGCCCCGGACAACGGCCGGCCGCCGAACCAGGACAAGCACGCGGCGATCCGACGCGGCACACACATTCGACCCCCGCGGAGAAGTAGCGGCCCGGTGTGGCGGGCATGGGCACCATGTGACCCTCCTCCCTGACATGCGCTACCCCACCCCGCACGAACTCGCCCTGGCAGGCCGGGCGCTGGCGGACGAGCACCCCGGGCGGGTGCGGATGCGGCAGGCCGGTGTCTCCCGGGGCGGGAGGCCGCTCTGGCTGCTCTCCGTCGACGGCCGGTGCGGCGGGCCCGGGGAGGTGCTCGTCGTCGCCGGAGCCCATGCCAACGAGCCCGTCGGCGGGGCGACCGCGCTGGACCTCGCCCGGCGGCTGGTCCGGGACGGGGACGGGGGCGGCGGGGCGGGCTGGCACTTCCTGCTCTGCGCCGACCCCGACGGCGCCGAGCTGCACCGCGCGCCGCTCCCCCGCTCACTGCTGGACTACCACCGCGGCTTCTACCGCCCGCCCGGGCCGGAGCAGCCCGAGTGGGCGCCGTCCTTACTGCCCCCGGACCGGCTCCCGCCCGAGACGCGCACCCTGACCGCGCTCCTGGACGAACTCCGGCCCGCCCTGCAGGTCTCCCTGCACGGTACGGACCTCGGCGGGTCCTGGGTGCAGCTGACGCGTGACGTGCCCGGGCTCGCCGAGCCCTTCGGGAAGTCGGCCGCCGAGCTGCGGATCCCGGTGGAGACCGGGGCCTCCGACGCGGCCGGCTGGGGTTCCCCCGGGCCCGGGATCTTCGTGATGCCGCGGGACGGGAGCGAGGACACCCGGCGCAGCACCTGGTGCCACCGCCACCACGGGACCACCGCGATCGTCGAGGTGCCCATGTGGGCCTCCGACCTGGTGGACGACCCCGCCCCGCACCCCGACCCGCGGGGCGCCCTGCGCGTGCTGGCGGAGCGGCTGACGGGTGAGGCGGCGCGGGTGGCGGGGCTGCGGGAGGGGATCCCGGGCGAGGGGCCCGGCGCCGCCGCGCTGCTGCGGGCGGTGGACTGGACGCTCGGGCTGATCCCGGACGTCGCCGCCGCGTGGACGGGACCCGGGGTGCCGGCCGGGGCCACCACGGCCTCCCTCGGCAGCCTCGACGCCTTCGGGCGGCGCCTGACGCTGCGCGCGGCGGCGATGCTGCTGCGCGTACTGCGGTGCCAGGCGCATCCGGCGGCGCCCGGCCTGGACCGCCTGACAACGCAATGGTGCGAGGAGTTCTCGGCCCGCTTCCGGGCGCGCTGGGTGCCGGTGGCCACGCAGGTGGAACACCAGTCCCGGACGGTCCTGGCCGCGTACCGCTGTCTTCAGACCGGCCAGGCGTAGCGGCGCTTGGGGCGGCCGGTGGCGCCGAGGCGGTCGTAGAAGCGGATCGCGCCCTCGTTCCAGTCGGGGGTCTGCCACTCGACGTGTTCGAGGCCGAGTTCGCGGGCGAGGCCGGCCACGGCGTCCATCAGGGCGGCGCCGAGGCCGTGGCCCCTGGCTTCCTCGGCGAGGTAGAGGCAGTCCATGTGGAGGTGGTGACGGGCGTCCCAGAACGCGAACTCCTCGGAGCAGGCGGCGTACCCGGCCACCGTGCCGTCGGGCGTCTCGGCGAGCAGCACCCACAGCCGGGCGTCCTCGGCGAACAGCAGGGGGCCGAGGCGGTCGGCCAGGCCGGCCGGGCGGGCGGCCGACTTCTCGTACGCGACGTGCTCGTGGATGAGCTCGACGAGGCGCGGGAGGTCTTCGGGGCGGGCGGGACGGACAGTGCGCACGATGCCGGTGTGATCCATGAGGCGCATCCTGCCGTGCCCCCGTCCGGGGCCGAAGGGCACCCCGCCCGGCCGCCGGTCAGTCCTGCGAGAGCCGGAAGCTCATCCGCCCGAACCCCACCTGGTCGCCCGGCCGTACGACCGCCGCGCCCGTCACCCGGCGCCCGTTGACGGTGGTGCCGTTGGTGGAGCCGAGATCCCGCAGCAGCCAGGTCCCGTCCCGCATGCTCAGCTCGGCGTGCGCCCGCGAGACGGTCTCGTGGCTGAGGCGCAGCCCGTTGCCCGGGTCGCGGCCGATCCGCAGGGGGCCGGCGGCCGGGTGGGGGAAGAGCAGCTTGGGCAGGCGCTCCACCTGCCAGGCCCGGCGCACCCCGGCGGAGACCGCCGACGCGCGGCCGACCCAGCCGAACAGCCGGTTGGTCCAGGGGGCTTCGGGTCCGAGCGGGCCCGGGCGCGTCTGGAGGTCTGCGAGGAGGGGTGCGAGGTCCTCCGAGCGGCGGGCGACCAGCGCGAGCTCCATGCGCCGCAGGAAGGTGTCGTGCGACAGCTTCCCGAGGGCCGCACCCTCCCTGAGCTGGCCCAGCGCCCGGTCCCGCTCCGCGTCGGTGAGCCGCGGGGCGGGGTAGGCGGGGAACTCGAAACTCGACGTCACAGGGTGATTGTCGGCCCGTCGGGTGCGGGGTGTCCAGAACTCCCCCGCCCGGCCCGGAATGATGGGCACGATACGGGCACCGTACGGGCACGATCACGCATGCTGGACACCGCCGGAGACGACCGGAGACGAGGGGACCGTCCGTGCAGTTCGAGGTGTGGGCACCGCTGACAGGTCGGGTCGCCATGCGACTGAACGACACCACCTACGACATGGCCCCCGATCCGGCCCCCGGCCGCTCCGGCTGGTGGGTCGTCGAGGCCCCGGCGGCCGACGGCGACCGGTACGGGTTCCGGCTCGGCGACGATCCGTCGGTGCGGCCAGATCCGCGCGGGCGGCGGCTGCCGGACGGTACGGAGGGCCTGTCGGCGGTGGTCGACCTCACGGCCCTCGCCCCCCACGTGCCCCCGCCGCACGTGCCGCTGCAGGACGCGGTCCTGTACGAGCTGCACGTCGGCACCTTCACCCCCGAGGGCACCTTCGAGGCCGCGGCGGCCCGCCTGGAGTACCTGGCCGGGCTGGGCGTGACGCACGTGGAGCTGATGCCGGTGTGCCCCTTCCCGGGCCGGCACGGCTGGGGGTACGACGGGGTGGCGCCGTGGGCGGTGCACGAGCCGTACGGGGGACCGGCGGGTCTGGCGGCGTTCGTGGAGGCCGCGCACACGGCCGGGCTCGGGGTGGTGCTGGACGTGGTCCTCAACCACCTCGGCCCCTCCGGCAACCACCTCCCGGACTTCGGGCCGTACTTCACCGACACGCACCACACGCCCTGGGGCGCGGCGGTGAACCTGGACGCGCCCGGCTCGGACGAGGTCCGGGCGTACCTGATCGGGAGCGCACTGGCCTGGCTGCGGGACTACCGGATCGACGGGCTGCGGCTGGACGCGGTGCACGCGCTGGCCGACGGGCGGGCGCTGTCCTTCCTGGAGGAGCTGTCGGCCGCCGTGGACGGGCTGGCGGCGGAGACCACGCGGCCGCTGTTCCTGATCGCCGAGTCCGACCAGTGCGACCCGCGGCTGACGACCCCGTGCGCGGCCGGCGGGCTGGGGATGCACGCGCAGTGGAACGACGACTTCCACCATGCGCTGCACTGTGCGCTGACCGGTGAATCGCAGGGCTACTACGCCGACTTCGCCGAGGCGCCGATCGGCGCCCTCGCCAAGACCCTGACGCGGGCGTTCTTCCACGACGGCACCTGGTCGTCCTTCCGGGGACGCACCCACGGCCGGCCCGTGGACCGCCGCCGCACCCCCGCGCACCGCTTCCTCGGCTACACGCAGACCCACGACCAGGTCGGCAACCGGGCGCTGGGCGACCGGCTGTCGGCCTCCTGCTCCCCCGGGCTGCTGGCGTGCGCGGCGACGCTGGCGTTGACGGGGCCGTTCGTGCCGATGCTGTTCATGGGCGAGGAGTGGGGGGCCGGCACGCCCTGGCAGTACTTCACCGACCACCCCGACCCGGAGCTGGCCGAGGAGGTGCGCAGCGGCCGGCGCCGGGAGTTCGCCGCGCACGGCTGGAAGGCCGAGGAGGTCCCCGATCCGCAGGACCCGGCGACGCGGGACCGGTCCTGCCTGGACTGGGCGGAACCGGAACGGGAGTCGCACGCCTGGCTGCTGGAGTGGTACCGGACCCTGATCCGGCTGCGCCGCACCCACCCGGACCTGCGTGACCCGGACCTGGCCGCGGTCCGGGTCGCGTACGACGAGGAGCGCCGCTGGCTGACGTTCCGGCGCGGGGAGGTGCGGGTGGTGGTGAACCTGTCGACGGAGTCGGTGACGGTGGCGCTGGGCCGCAACGGGGTGCGGGTGCTGGCGTCCTGGGAGCCGGTGGAGCATCCGGGTCCGGACGGGCGGATCCACGTACCGGGCGAGTCGGCGGTGGTACTCGGCCCGTAGCCGCGGCGGCCCGCCCGGCGACGGCCTACCCGACGACGGCCTACCCGACGATCGCCATCTCGCGCGGCGCGTTGTTCAGGCGGCGGCCCCCGTCCGCGGTGACGGTGACGATGTCCTCGATCCGGACGCCGAACCGGCCGGGCAGGTAGACGCCCGGCTCCACGGAGAAGCACATGCCGGGGACGAGGGGCTGTTCCTCGCCCTCGACCATGTACGGCGGTTCGTGGGTGGTGACGCCGATGCCGTGGCCGGTGCGGTGGATGAAGCGTTCGCCGTAGCCGAACTCGGTGATGACGGCGCGGGCGGCCCGGTCGACGTCCTGGCAGGTCGCGCCGGGCCTGACGGCGGCGAAGCCGGCCTGCTGGGCCTCGCGGACGATGTCGTGGATGCGCCGTTCCTCGGGGGTGGGCTCGCCGACGTGGACGGTGCGGGAGATGTCGGAGCCGTAGCCGTGCTTGAGGCCGCCGAAGTCGAGGACGACCATGTCGCCGTGCCGGATGACGCGTTCGCCGGCCTCGTGGTGCGGGTTGGCGCCGTTGGGGCCGGATCCGACGACGGTGAAGTCGACCTGGGAGTGGCCGTGTACGCGCAGCAGCCCGGCCAGGTCGGCGGCGACCTCGCTCTCGCGGCGCCCGGCGAAGGGGACGTGGAGGATCTGCGCGTAGGCGGCGTCGGCGGCGGCTCCGGCGGCCGCGAGGCGGGCCAGTTCCCGTTCGTCCTTGACGGCGCGGAGCATGGGCAGGGCGTCGGTGAGCGGGCTGTAGGTGGTGGCGGGCAACTCCCTCTGCAGGCCGAGCAGGTGCAGTGCCCAGGTGTTGTCGCTGACGCCGAAGCGGCCGCTGACGTCGAGGAGCGGCGCGGCCGCCCGGTAGGGGTCGTCGCCGTCGGTCCAGTCGCGCAGGGTCAGGGCGTCCGCGCCGGGTGCCTTCGCCGCGTCGGGGGCCTCCAGGGCGGGCACGACCAGCACGGGGTCCTGTCCGGCGGCGAGGACGAGCAGGGTGAGCCGTTCGGTCTCGGCGGTCGGGCGGTAGCCGGTGAGGTGGGTGAGGTCGGGGCCGGGGGCGATGAGGAGTCCGGCGAGTCCGGCGTCGGCGGCGCTCTGCGCGGCGGCGGCCATCCGGGCGGCGTAGTCGGCGGTGGTGAAGGCCTCGGGCTCGGCGTGGGCGGCCGGGTCGGGAGTCGGTGTGGTCATGAGGGGGATCCTGCCGTGAGGCGTGCGGCGAGCGCAGCGGCCGCGCCGGACGGTCCGGCGGGCGCGACCAGCTCCGTCCGGTGTACGAGGCGGGGCGCGGCGAGCGGTACGGCGGTCCCGGCGCGGGCGGCGTCGGCGACGGGGCGGGGCAGCAGGACGAGGCCGTGGCCGGCGGCGGCGAGGGCGCACAGGGCGTGCAGGTCGGTGCCGTCGTAGCGCAGGGCGCGGCGTCCTGTGGTGAGCGGCAGCCCCACGTCGGGGGCGTCGAGCCAGCGCGCGTCGGCGAGGTCGTCGAGCCGGACGGAGTCGCGTGCGGCGAAGGGGTGTCCGGCGGGGAAGAGGACGGCGAGTTCCTCCTCGGCGACGCCGGTGACCTGCAGCGGGGCCACGTCGGGCAGCCGCAGCGGGTCGCTCGGGGCGGCGAGCCCGTCGACGAGCCCGAGGTCGCATTCCCCGGCGGCGACGGCGGCGGGGACCCGGGCCGGGGGCAGGACGCGCAGGGTGACCCCGGTGGCGGGCAGGGCGGCGAGCAGCCGGGGTCCGGCGGCGGCGAGCGGGGAGGCGGCGAGGGTGATCCGGCCGGGCGGGGCGGCGGCGAGGCGCAGTACGTCGGCGCGGGCGGCGTCGAGGCGCAGTACGTCGGCGCGGGCGGCGTCGAGGCGCAGCAGCAGCGGCCGGGCGTGTTCCAGGAGGCGGGCGCCGGCCGGGGTGGGGGCGACGGGCCGCCGGGTGAGCAGTTCGGTGCGCAGGTCGGCTTCGAGGGCGGCGATGTGCTGGGAGACGGCGGACTGGGTGTAGCCGAGTTCGCGTGCGGCGGCGGAGAAGGAGGCGAGCCGGGCGACGGCGGTGAAGGTGCGCAGGAGGTGCGGGTCCATGCCCGGCAGGATGCCAGCGCCGCCGGGCGGCACCACCCGGCAGCACCGTCCATCAGCGTTGCTTATCGAGCGTCCCGGAACAATCGTTGGCGCTGAAGCGGGACCGGGTCGCAGGATGATCCGCATGACCACCGCACAGGCGCCTCACGCCGCGTCCGCTGCCGCTGCCGCTGCTGCTGCCGCCGCCGCCCCGATGACCGTCGCCCGGATCGCCCTCGTCGGCGACCGCTCCCCGCACGTGGAGTCCCATTCCCGGATCCCGCTCCTCCTCGACGCGCTGGCCTCGCGCGAGGGGCTGGTGCTGGACGCCTGCTGGATCCCGACCGCGGAGGCGGAGGCCGCGGCCGCGGCGGGGACCCTGGCCGGGTTCGACGCCCTGTGGGTGCTGCCGGGCAGCCCGTACGCGAGCGAGGCGGGGGTGCTGGCGGCGATCCGGGTGGCCCGGGAGGAGGGCGTCCCCTTCCTCGGGACGTGCGGCGGCTTCCAGCACGCGCTGCTGGAGTACGCCCGCCACGTGTGCGGGTTGGCGGGGGCGGCGCACGCCGAGAACGACCCCGGGGCGGACGACCCGCTGATCGCGCCGCTGGCCTGTTCGCTGGCGGGGCACGAGGCGCCCGTACGGGCGGAGCCGGGTTCGCTGGCGGAGTCCGCGCTCGGGGCGGACCGGTCGACGGAGCGCTACCACTGCCACTGCGGCCCGGTCGCCCGCCACCTGCCGGTGCTGGCCGCGCACGGGCTGCGGCTGTCGGGGCACGACGAGGACGGCGCGGTGCGGATGGCGGAGCTGCCGGGGCACCCGTTCTTCCTGGCCACGCTCTTCCAGCCGGAGCTGTCGGGGGACGGCTCTCGGCCGCATCCGGTGATCCGGGCGCTGGCGGTCGCGGCGGTCGCCCGCGCGGTACGCCGCGACGGACGCCGCGCGGCGACGCCCACGGCCGGGGCCCGGGCCGCCGGATAACCCGTCGCGGAAGCACCCCCCGCATCGGCTATGCTGTGCATGCACAACGAACGGGCGGTCCGCCGCCCTTCGTGGTGGGTGTAGCTCAGCTGGTAGAGCACCTGGTTGTGGTCCAGGTGGCCGCGGGTTCAAGTCCCGTCACTCACCCTTTCGGTCCCGTAGGGGGTACGAGGTTCGCCTCGTACCCCCTACGGGCTTTTCCGGGTCCGGCCAGGTCCGGGCCGCGTCGGGGTCAGCCGCGCAGGAAGGCCTCCACCTCCGTGGCGAAGGCCACCGGCGTCTCGTGGGGCGGGTAGTGGCCGGCGCCGGGGATCGTGACGATCCTGCAGTTCGGGTACGAGGCCTGCCAGGTGGCGCGCATCACCTCGGCCGTCAGGGCCAGGTCGTACTCGCCGACCAGGACGAGCACCGGCACGGTGCTGCCCTTGATCGCGGAGGAGAGGTCCCGGGTCTGCCAGTCGGCGAGGTAGGCGGCGAAGGCCTCGGGGCGGGAGACGTCGAGGGAGTGGGCGACCATGCGCTCCAGCCAGTGGCGGCTGACCCGGTTGCCGGTGACCAGGTCGAGGATGGTCCGCCGCTTGTCCGGGTCCCCGGCGGCGCCGTAGAAGAGGGCGTGGGTGGCGTCGTCCATCGGGTACGGCCCGGCGGGGACGGGGGTGAGCCCGATCAGCTTCTCGACGCGCTCGGGGGCGCGGGCCAGGACCTGCTGGGCGGCCTTGCCGCCCATGGAGTGGCCGACGAGGGAGAAGGTGTCCCAGCCCAGCTCGTCGGCGAGCGCGAGGACGTCGTCGGCGATCTCGGGAAGGGTGTGGCGGCCGGGGACGTCCCGGCGCTCGCCGTAGCCCCGGTAGTCGGGGAAGGCGTACGAGAACCCCTGCGGGTCGAGGTGGTCGAGCACGGAGCCCCAGTTGGCGGAGGTCCCGAACCAGTCGTGCAGCACGATGACGCGGACGGGTCCGGTGCCGATCCGGCGATGGGCGATGGCCATGCGTTCTCCCTCGGTGACGGGGGTGGTGGAAGCCGACGCCGTACGTTCTGCCCGTCCGGCCTACGATCACACCGCACCCGCACCCGCAGCCGCGTCAGGCCACGGTGTACTCCGTGTCCCCGAAGTCGGCCACGACCCTCAGGCGGCCTCCGAGCGCCTCGACGTAGGAGCGCAGGGTGGCTACCTCCGTCCGGTCGGTCTCGCCGTTCTCGATGGCCGACACCCTGGGGGCGGAGACGCCCATCGTCTCGGCGACGTCCTTCTGGGTCAGCGCCTGCTCCTGGCGGATCTCGGCCAGCCGATAGGCCCGCACCTCGGCCATGAGCCGGTCCATGGCGGCCCGCTTCTCCGCCGGGGACCGCACCGGCAGGCCCGCGGCCGCCCGGCGCTCGCGCACCTGGCGCTTGGCCTCCTCCCAACCGACACCGCTCATTCGTACTCCCTCGAGTCCAGCTCCCCGATGTGGTCCTGGTAACGCTTCTCCGCGAGCGGAATGTTGACCTCGTACCACCGCTGCCAGTTTCCGGCCTTGTCGCCGGCCACAAGCAGCACCGCCCGGCGGACCGGGTCGAACGCGAACAGGATCCGGATCTCACTGCCGCCCGAAGAGCCCGGTCGCAGCTCCTTCATGTGGTGCTGTTCGGCTCCCTTGATGCGGTCGACCAGCGGCCGCCCGAGCGTGGGCCCGAACATCGCGAGCGCGTCGACCGCGTCCTCCACCTGTTCGGCACTGTTCCAGTCCGTCTCGGCCAGCGCCTCGAACCACTCCGCCACCTCGCCGACGAGGATCACTTCCCATTGGGCCACGCCCGCGAAGTTAACGCAAGTGTTAACTTCGCGGGCGTGAACCCATCCCGGTTCGCCCGTACGGGAACGGGTGTCAGACGGTCTTGAGCGCCGGGTCCGAGACGCCCGGCGCGCCCGTCTCCACGTGCCCCGCGAAGCGGCGCAGGAAGGTCGCGTCGGCGTCCGAGACCACGGAGACGTCGTACCAGCGGCCGGAGGCGCGCAGGTCGACGGTGTGGGAGACGGTGGCGCCCGGGTTGACCTTGAAGGTCTGGGCGGCGCCGCCGTAGGAGTTGGTCACCGTGAGGTTCACCGCGGCGGTGCCCCCGTTGACCAGGGTCAGGGCCAGGTTGCCGGTGGCGTCCGCGTGGCGGGCCGTGACCTCGGGTCCGGCCTTCTTCGCCGGGCCCTTCCAGGTGCGCAGGAAGCCGTTGGGCCCCCAGACCGTGAGGTCGATCTTGTTGCCGGTGGAGCTGCTGGTGCTCCAGGTGTCCGAGAGGGTCTTGCCCGCCTCGACCGTGTAGGGCCAGGGGCCGTCCGTCCGGTTGCCCGAGGTGCTGTGGAAGTGGGCGCCGAGCTTCGGGCCGGAGGAGAAGGTGAGCGTGAACTTGCCCGTGGAGACGGCCCGGGAGCCGTCCACGTACGGGCTGTAGCCGAGCGCGCGGGCCGGCTTGGAGCCCGCCTCCTGCTTCGGCAGGGCGCCGGTCGCCGGCGGCACCGGGTGGTAGGAGGGGTGCGCGTTGTGGTCGGGCGGGAGGTAGCCGGCCGTGGACGGCAGCGCGGCCGGGGTGGCGTCGGCCTGGGTGAAGTCGAAGGCCGAGGTCAGGTCGCCGCAGACGGCGCGGCGCCACGCCGAGATGTTGGGCTCCTGCACCCCGAACCGCTTCTCCATGAAGCGGATCACCGAGGTGTGGTCGAAGGTCTCGGAGCAGACGTAGCCGCCCTTGCTCCACGGGGAGACCACGATCATCGGGACGCGCGGGCCGAGGCCGTACGGGCCGGCCGCGTAGCCGCCGCCCCCGGCGTACAGGTCGCGGGTGACGTCGGCCGTGGACAGGCCCCAGGCGGACGACGCCGGCGGGTACGGCGGCACGACGTGGTCGAAGAAGCCGTCGTTCTCGTCGTAGGTGATGAAGAAGGCCGTCTTCGCCCACACCGCCGGGTTCGCGGTCAGCGCGTCCAGGACCTGGGAGATGTACCAGGCGCCGAAGTTCACCGGCCAGTTCGGGTGCTCGCTGAAGGCCTCGGGCGCCGCGATCCAGGAGACCTGGGGCAGGGTGCCGTTCAGCACGTCCGCGCGCAGCCGGTCGAAGTAGCCGTCGCCCGCCTTCGCGTTCGTGCCCGTACGGGCCTTCTCGTAGAGGGCGCTGCCCGGCTGGGCGTTGCGGTAGTTGTTGAAGTACAGCAGCGAGTTGTCGCCGTAGTTGCCGCGGAAGGCGTCGCCGATCCAGCCCCAGGAGCCGGCCGCGTTCAGGCCGTCGCCTATGTCCTGGTAGATCTTCCAGGAGACCCCGGCGGACTCCAGCCGCTCCGGGTAGGTCTTCCAGCCGTAGCCGGCCTCCTGGTTGCCGAGGACCGGGCCGCCGCCGGTGCCGTCGTTGCCCGTGTGGCCCGTCCACATGTAGTAGCGGTTGGGGTCGGTGGCCCCGATGAACGAGCAGTGGTAGGCGTCGCAGACGGTGAAGGCGTCGGCGAGGGCGTAGTGGAACGGGATGTCGTCCCGGGTCATGTACGACATGGTGGTGGCGGTCTTCGCCGGGATCCACTTGTCGTACTTGCCGTTGTTGTAGGCCTGGTGGCCGCCGGCCCAGTCGTGGTTCAGGCCCTCGACGAACTGCATGCCCAGGTCGTTGACCTGCGGGTGGAAGGGGAGGATGTCCTTCGTCCCGTTGGACTGGAAGAAGACCGACTTCCCGTTGTCCTGGAGCACCGGCCGCGGGTCTCCGAAGCCGCGGACACCCTTCATCGTGCCGAAGTACTGGTCGAAGGACCGGTTCTCCTGCATGAGGACGACGATGTGCTCGATGTCCTGGATGGTTCCGGTGCTGCCCTGCGCCGGGATGGCGGCGGCGCGCGCGATGCTCTCGTTGAGCATCGTGGCGGCCGCCGTGCCGCCGGCGATCTGGAGGAACCTGCGTCGGTTGAGTTCAGCCATGGGTGACGACCTCTAGGGGGGTGAGGGGGGGATCGAGGGGCGCCCCAAGGACAGCGGTCCCGGGGTACCGGCCGGAGATCCCCGTCTGACGTCGGGCCGTACAGCGGGCGAACGGAAGCCCCTGCGGACGGAACTCCCGGACGGCCGCGATGTCTGCTGGAATGGCCTCCACACACTGCAACAGGGGGCGCAGCAGGATGGCGGGGAACGTGAGGGGGCATGCCGCGCGCTCCGCTGCCGGTACGGTACGGGCAACCACGCCCCGCACAACAGACCCTGACGCCTCATCAGTTCGGGTCCCGGCGGGATCCGGCCGGACGGGGGGCCCGGCGTGAACCTCCCCCAGCTGCACTACTCGGGCGGCCCCGAGGGCTCCGGCTTCACCTCCGTCACCCCGGGGGTGGGCGGGGAGCTGCTGCGCGAGGCGGAGCCGCTCCTGCGGTACGAGCCGCCGCTGCGGGCGCCGTCCGCCGGGTTCCCCGAGGCGCTGTCGCTGAGCGTGCTGTCCGACGGGAGCCGGCTGCTCTCGCGCGCCGTGCACACCGGTGCCGGCTTCGACTTCGACTCCGGGTACGGGGACGGCGGCTCCTGGTCCCGGGCCGGGGACGGCTTCCACGCGCACGCCGTGCACCTGCCCGAGCCCGCCGGGGCGGGGCCCGCGCGGCTGCTGCCGGTCACCGCCTGGGGCTCCGCGCAGTGGGAGGAGCGGACCCCGATGGGCGGGCCGCCCCCGCCGCTGGACCGGATACCCGCGCCCGGGCGGCACGACCGGGCGGCGCTGGCCGCCTTCGTCGCCGCCCGGGGTCCGTGGCTGGCGGGGTTCTTCGCCGATGTGCGGCGGGCCGTGGAGGAGCCGGACGCCCCGCGCCTGCTGCTGGTGGAGGAGGACAGCGCGGCCGTGGCCCGCTGGGTGATGCTGGCCTGCGGGGTGCTGCCGCACGAGCGGGGACAGTGGCTGACCTTCACCACGTACGCCCGGCGGCCGCTGCTCGCCCCGCAGCGGCTGGTCGGGGTGCAGCCCGGCGACGAGCCGGCGGAGCCGGGGCCGTGGCGGGTGTACGGGGCCTCGGGGGCGGGCGCTCCCGGCGAGTGCGGGGACCTGTGGGCGCGGACCGCCTCGGCGGTGTGGCTGGCAGCGCGGCCCGAGCTGTTCGCGCAGGTCAGGCAGCTGCCGGCGGAGCCGTACGCGGCGGGCCCGCTGGCCTCGCTGGCACTGGCCGCCGGAATCCCCCTGGAACCCGCGGCCCGACAGGCGGCCGCCGAATGGGCCGGCACGACCGGGCCGGGGCCGGCCGCAGCCGCCACGACCGGGCGCCCCCGGGCCGGGGCCGGGACGGAGACCGGCAGCACCGCGACTGCCGGCCCGGGGTCCGGGGACACCCGGACCGGAACCGGAACCGGGACCGAAACCGGGACAGGGGGCGCCGGGGAGCGCGTACGCGTGTCCGTGCCGGAGGCGGGCGGCGGGGAGCCGCTGCCCGACGTGGCGCGGCGGCTGGCGCACGCGCTGATCAGCGACCCGGACCGGGCGTACGGGGAGCGGGAGCGGGACTCGCTGGCGGAGCTGCCCGTGCTGCGGGCCCTCGTGCTGGACCGGCTGGACGCGCTCGCCGCGGGCGATCCGGCCGCCGGCGCCCGGCTGTTCGAGCGGACCGGGCTCCGGCTGGGCGCGGCGGAGGCGCTGCCGCACCTGCGGATGTGCGCCCGGGCGGCGCAGGCGGGCCCGGACACCGACGCGGACCCGGTCCTCCTGCTGGAGGCCCTGCTGCGGGAGTCCGGGGTCTCCCTGTACGCCGAGCCGCTCGTGCTGCGCACCGGGATGCGGCTGGTCTGGCCCGGGCGGCCGCCCGAGGCGGCCGAGGCCGGGCTGGTGCTGGCGACGACGGGTGCCGCCGTGCACCGGGACGCCGGGACCTGGGAGCCGCTGGCCCGGGCCGCCGCGGTGGCACCCGCCGGGGACGGGGCGGCGGCGGACCTGGCGGCGGAGCTGCTGCGGCACTTCGGGGCGGAGCTGCCGGACGGGCAGCGTCCCGCGCTGCTGCTGTGGGAACTGGTCCGGGACCTGCGCGCCGGCGGCCCGGCCGGGGACGGCCTGCGCCGGGCCCTGGAGCTGGGGGCCCTGTCCCCGGAGCCGGGCGCGCGCGAGGCGGCGTACGCGGCGGTGGCCGGGCGGCTGCTCGCGCCGGACGGGCCCGACGAGGCGGGGCTGCGGGCCCTGGCGGGCAGCGAGCACCCCGAACTGCTGGCCGCGTACCGGGAGGCGGCCCGCTCCGCCCCGGTGGCGGTGGGGCTGCGGGGCGACCCGGGGTACCTCGCCTCCTGCTACGCCGCCTGGTCGGCGCAGCCGCAGGCCGGGCCGCTGTGGCGGGAAACCCGTACGGAGCTGCTCGAAGGGGTGCTGCGGCCGCTCGTACGGGAGCTGCCGGCCGCGCACCGGGCGGCGGCGGGCCGGGAGCTGGCCCGCCACGACGCCCACCGGGCGCGGGAGTTCCACGCCTGGCGGCGGCCGTCCGCCGCCGACCGGCTGCGCGGCGCCCTGCGGGGGGTCATCCCCCGAGCAGGGCGCTGATCTGCTGCGCGAGGGCCAGGCCGGCGCTGCCGGCGCCCAGGCCGAGGGTGATGGTCTCCAGGCTGCGCCGGACCAGGCCCGGTTCGGGGGCGCGCCGCTCCCGGCCGGCCTCTTCCAGTTCGCCGCGCAGGGCGTGCGCCGCTTCGACGCGTTCCGGGCCGGCGTCCCGGTCGGTGAGCCACCGGGCGAGTTCGGCGGCCAGCCGCAGGACCCGGGCGGCGTCCTCCTCGGGCCCGATGTTGATCACGCCGTGGTCGCCGTAGTTCCCGGGGCCGTTGACGTTCCCGTGGAAGTTGTACGTGCCCATGCGGGGCTCCTCGTCCGGTGCGGGGGGGGGCAGGGGTGGTGGGCCGGGGGTTCAGGACTTGGGCGCCGGGGAGGGGCGGGGGCCGCCGGCGGCGGGGGACGGGCCCGGGCCGCCGCGGCCGGACAGGTTCAGCGTGCCTCTCGCCCCGAAGTTGCCCGGCCCGTTGATGGGTCCATGGAACGTGTAGTTGTGCTGGTTGATGACCTGCCGGGCATCCTCCAACGACCTGGTGTCGATGTTGTGGTCCTTGAGGAACCGCGTGGTCGCGGTGAGCACGCCCCACTCGAGGCGCTGGAAGAAGTCCACCGCGTCCGTCTCCTCGGTGAACCCCATCCGATCTCGGTCGCCGGCCCGTTCGCGGATACCTCCGGTGGCCCCGTAGTCGAACTCGATGTGCCGCCTGCCGATGACCCAGCGCCAGTACCGCAGCCGCCCCCAGCGCAGGCCCCGCGCCCAGCCCCTGCGCAGCAGCCGGGCCGGGGCCTTGAACAGCAGGGCCGGGAAGCGGCGGGTGCCGGAGACGAGGAGGGTGACCCAGCGGCCGAAGGGGTCCACTCGGAGCGTGCGCACCGCCTCGAACTCCTTCCGCAGGGGCGGGATGACGTAGGCGGCCAGCTCCCAGGTGAGGCTCGGGCGCTGGAGCCGGGCCCTCAGGTGCATGGAGACGATGACCCGGCCGCCCTCGCCGGCGCGTTCCATGCAGAGGTACGTGCGCCTGCCCTCGCCGGGCCGGGCCAGGGTCGCCCGCACCAGCTCCTCCGGGACGACGGGGCGCGGCGGCCGCAGCGGGTCGGGCAGCAGCTCCGGACCCGCGTAGCCGACGTGGGTGCCGAGCACGTACAGCCGGTCCTGGGTGCGCAGCCCCTCCAGACCGGCGATGGTGCCCATCTGCTCGGCGACGAACGCGTGCAGCTCGACCACGTCGAAGGGAATGACCTCCAGCGCCGGCCCGCCCTCGGGGTCGTCGGCGGGGGTGCTGACGTCCAGGGGCGGCCAGACCACCTCCAGGACGGCCCGGCCGCTGCCGACGAACGGGGTGTCGTGCCCCGCCACCTCGTGGTACGGCAGGGCGTTGGCCCGCTCCTGCTCGCGCAGCGCCTCCTCGACCGCCGGGGCGAGCGGCGGGACCAGCCCGCCGTGGTACCCCTTGGTCCCGAACGCCCGCAGGGCCATGGTCCGCGCCCGGTGTTCGGCGGCCAGCACCAGCAGCCAGGCGCCGAAGAAGCCGCCCACGAGCGCGAAGCGGGAAAGGTCCCACAGATCGGTCCGGTCGGTGGCGACCGCGACGACCCGCAGCACGACGCCGCCCGCCAGCAGAGCGAGGAGGCCCGTCAGCAGTGCGTCGCGCAGGGCGGTGCGGCGGGTCGCGGCCCGGGCGTGCCGGGCGACGGCCACCAGGTCGACGCCCAGTGCGGGGCCGAGGGCCACCAGCCGGTCCCCGGTCAGTTCCACCGCCGTCCCCTGTGCGAACTCCTCGTCCAGGTGCGCGGCCGCGCTCAGCAGCCTGCTGGTGGCGTCGTCCCCGTAGGTGACGAGGCCGGGTAAGGCCGTGCCGTCCGCCATATTCCCTCCCCCGTGGGTGTGGCCGGTCGGACCACGATACGGGGAGCCGTGCCCGGTGTCCCGGGGTCGGACGGCGCGTTCTCCGGGTAGCCGGACGGGGGTCCTACTCAGCGTCCCCACAAGGGAACTGAGCATCCGTACTCAGGCCGGGGCGCGGGCGGGCCGCCATCGTGGGGGCATGCCCATACAGTCTTGTGATCCGCGGCCGCGCGTCGGCATAACCGCCGTCGGCAGCCTGCTGCCCGAGGACGTGCTGTCCTCCGACGAGCTCCAGCGTGAGGTGGCCCGGCGCAGCGGCCTGGCGCTGCCCGCGCGGCTCCTGACGCAGGCCACCGGGATCGTCTCGCGCAGGGTCGCCGCCGCGGGGGTGTACGCGTCGACGCTCGCGGTGGGTGCGGCGCGCCGGGCGCTGGACTCGGCCGGGCTCGGGCCGCTGGACGTGGACCTGCTGGTCTTCGCCTCCGCGTCGCGGGACCTGGTGGAGCCGGCGACCGCGCACATCGTGCAGGCCGAACTGGGCTCCAGGGCGCACGCGGTGGACGTGACCAACGCCTGCAACAGCTTCGTCAACGGGATCGACCTGGCCCGCAGCGCGGTCCTCGCCGGGCGGGCCCGGCGGGCGCTGGTGGTCACCGGGGAGACGCCGAGCCGGGCGGTGCGCCTGGACCCGGCGGACTTCGCGGAGTTCCGCAGCGGTTTCGCCGGCTACACGTTCGGCGACGCGGGGGCGGCCGTCCTGCTGGAGGAGGTGGGGCGCGGCGGGATCCTGGACGTGGACAGCGAGACGCATTCCGAGCACTGGGAGGTCGGGGGCATACCGGGCGGCGGTTCGCGGCACCCGCGCGGGGACGCGTACACGTACTTCCAGGGGGACGGGCACGAGCTGCGCGGGGTGTTCGAGAAGGTGGGGACGGCGGTCATCGACCGGACGCTGCACCGGACGGGCATGGACTGGGAGGGGTTCGCGAAGGTGCTGGTGCACCAGGTGACGGTGCCGTACCTGGAGCGGTTCGCGGAGCTGACCGGGGTGCCGGCGGAGAAGCTGGTGGTGACGGTGCCCGAGCTGGGGAACGTGGCGAGCGCGAGCATCGGGGTGCAGCTGGAGCGGGTCTTCCCGGAGCTGGCGGCCGGGGAGCGGGTGCTGTTCGTGGGGCTGGGCGGCGGGATCAGCATCATGACGATGGTCTGGGAGAAGTCGTGAACACGCCGATGTGGGTGGTGGTGCCCGCGCACGAGGAGGCGGCGCGGCTCGCCGGGACCCTCGGGGCGCTGGCCGCGCAGCGGGACCGGGACTTCACGCTGCTGGTGGTGGACAACGCCTCGGCGGACGGTACGGGCTCCATCGCGCGGGAGTTCGCGGCGCGGGCGCCGTTCCCGGTGGAGGTGATCGAGGAGCCGGAGAAGGGGGTCGGCTCGGCGGTGGACACCGGCTTCCGGTACGCGATCGCGCGCGGCGCGACCCTGCTGGCGCGGACGGACGCGGACTGCCTGCCCCGGCCCGGCTGGACGGGTGCGGCGCGGGCCGCGCTGCGGGAGCGGCCGGGGCTGGTGTGCGGGCGGGTCACGGCCCGGCGCGACGAGCACGGGCCGCTGGGACGGGCCGGCTTCGCGGGGCTGGTGGGGGTGGCCGCGCTGTTCGGGCGGCTGCGGCCGGAGCACGCCCGGCGCCGCGGCTTCCGGGCGCCGTACCGGATGCACGCGGGGAACAACATGGCGATCACCGCCGAGCTGTACCTGGCCGTGGGCGGGATGCCGCGGCGGCCCTCGCCGACGGACCGGCTGTTCCTGAACGCGGTCCGCCGCCACACCGACCGGATCTCCCGCTGCCGGGGCATGGTCGTGGAGAACTCCACGCGCCGGCTGCGCGCGTACGGCCTCGCCGGGACCGCCCGCTGGTACCTCGACCAGGGCAGCGGCACGCACGGAACGGACGACCCCCGCTGATGCTGGACCGACTCGACAAGGCGCTGCGGGCCCGGCCCGAGCAGCCCGCCGTGCTCTCCGCGACCCGTTCGGGCGGCACCCGGGTGCGCGCCACCCGGGGTGAACTCGCCGGGCTGGCCGACGACTTCGCCGCCGCGCTGCACGCGCGGGGGCTGCGCGCCGGGGACACCGTCGGGGTCGCCGTGCGGCCCGGGCCGCGCGCCCTGGCGGTGCTGCTGGCGCTGTGGCGGCTGGGGCTGCGCGGTGCGGTGCTGGATCCGGGCGCGGGGGCGGAGGTGCTGCGGGCCCGGCTGGCGCTGGCGCGGCCGGCGCTGGTGCTGGCGGACGGCGCGGCGCAGGCGGTGGCGGGGTGGGCCCGGCCGCTGGCCCGGCGGGCGGAGCTGGAGCTGCCGGAGCTGGCTTCGCTGGGGCCGGTGGCCACGGTGGGGCCCCGGCTGCCGGGGTGCGCGCCCGCGCTGGAGCGGGGGGCGTCGCGGGCGGGGGTGCCGTCCGGGTACGAGGGCGACGGCGACGCGGTGATCGTGTTCACGTCCGGGACCACCTCGCGGCCGCGGGCCGTGGTGCACACCCGGGCGGGGCTGGCCGCCGGGATGGAGACGGTGTCGGCACTGTTCGAGGGGGGTGCGGACGGGCCGGTGCTGGGCGGGACCTTCTTCGTGCTGGTGCCCTCGCTGGCGCACGGGGCGCCGGTCGCGCTGCCGGCCCGCTCCCCCGCGACGCTGGCCCGGCAGCTGGCGCGGCTGCGGCCGCGGGACACCTATCTGACGCCGCCGCAGCTGCGGGACGCGCTCGGCGCGGGGGCCCGGTTCGGGGGCCGGGTGTGGACGGGTTCGGCTCCGGCGGGCGCCGGCCTGCTGGGCCGGGTCCGGGAGGCGGGCGCGGAGCAGGCGTGGGGGGTGTACGCGCTGACGGAGCTGTTCCCGGCCGCGGCGGTGGAGTCGCGGGAGAAGGCCGCCTTCGAGGGGGCGGGGGACCTGGTGGGCGCCCCGCTGCCCGGGGTGCGGACGGCCGTGGACGCGGACGGGCAGCTGCTGCTGACGGGGCCCGCGGCCCGGGACCGCTACCTGGGCGAGGAGCCCGATCCGTGGGTGGCGACCGGGGACCGGGCACGCCTGGACGGGGCCGGCCGGATCGTGCTGGAGGGCCGCTGCAAGGACATGGTGCTGCGCCGGGCGGAGAACATCTACCCGGGCCTGTACGAGCCGGCCCTGCACGTGCCGGGGGTGGAGCTGGGCGTGCTGGTCGGGATCCCGGCGGGCGACGGGGACGAGCGGCTGGTGGCGGTGGTCCAGCCGGAGCCCGGTGTCGCCGAACCGGCCTTGCGGGCCGCGCTGTCGGAGCCGCTGCGGCGGATGGGCACGGCCCGGCCGGACGCGCTGCTGTTCGCGCGGATCCCGCTGTCGGGGCGCTCGCGCAAACCGGACCGGGCGGCGGTGTCGGCGCTGGCGGCGGCCCGGCTGGGCAGGGGGGCGCGGTGAGCCTGTGGGTGGTGGTCCCCGCGTACGACGAGGCGGCCTCGATCGGGGGGACCCTGTCCGCGCTGGCCGCGCAGGAGGACACCGGTTTCCGGCTGGTGGTGGTCGACAACGCCTCCACCGACGGGACGGCCGAGGTCGTACGGGAGTTCGCGCGCTCGGCGCCCTTCCCCGTCGAGCTGGTCCACGAGCCGGAGCCGGGCGCGGGGACCGCCGCCGACACCGGCTTCCGGCACGCCGTGCGCGGCGGTGCGCGGCTGCTGCTGCGCACGGACGCGGACTGCCTGCCCGCCCGGGACTGGACGGCCGTGGCCCGGGCGGAGTTCGGCCGGGGGGCGGAGGTGCTGTGCGGGCGGAGCGTGCCGCGCCGCGACGAGCGGCCGACGTTCGCGGAGGCCCGGCTGCTGCCCGCGCTGGTGCGGCTGTCGGCGCTGTACGGGCGGTGGCGGCCCGCGCACCGGGACCCCCGCTACCTCGCCCCGTACGTGCTGTGCCACGGCCACAACCTCGGCATCACCGCCGAGCTGTACGTGCGCTGCGGCGGGGCGCCGCGGGAGCGGCTGGAGGAGGGCTCGGAGGACGTCACCCTGCTCAACCGGGCCCGCGAGCACAGCGCGCGCGTGGTGCGCGCCGAGCACCTGGTGGTGCAGAGCAGCCTGCGGCGGCTGCGTTCCTGGGGTGCGCGGCGCACCCTGCTCTGGTACTGGGACCGGCGTTACCGGCCCGCCGACACGAAAGAGGTCCACGTCCGATGACCAGCACCGCCCAGGCCCGGGCCCGCCGGCGCGACCGCCGGGTCTACCTGCGCAGCCACCCGCTGCTGTTCGGGCTGCTCGCCGCCACCCGGGGGCGGGCCGCGCGCCGGATCGGGGGCACGGTGCTGGTGCACGACGCCGCCGCCTACCGGGAGGCGCTGACCGGGATCCCGCTGGACCGGACGGCGGCGGGGACCACGGGCGGGGCTGCGCGGGAGGCGCTGAGCGGGGCCGGCGGGGTGCTGTTCGACCAGGAGGGCGGCGGGCACCGGGCGGGCCGTCGTTCGCTCGCCGAGGGCCTCGGCGCGGCCGGGGTGGAGGAGCTGCGCGCGCTGTGGCGGCCGCTGCTGGTGCGGGGGTCGGCGCCGCTGGGCCGGGGTGCGGAGGTGGACGTGGTGGCGCTGGCGCGGGAGCTGGCCGGGTCGGTGGCGGGGGCGCTGCTGGGCTGTCCGGCCGGGCCGCTGGTGCTGGCGGAGGCGGCTTCGGAGGCCGCGGCGGCCTCGGTGCGCGGTCACCTGCCGGGCCCGCCGAGGCCCGGGGCGGCGGCAGCAGCGGCCGGGGCGGCGGAGCGGCTGCGGGGGGTGCTGGGCGGCGGGGACGCCCTGGACGCGATGGTGGCGGTGGCCGCGGTGAACACCACCGTGGCGGCGGTGCCGCGGGCGGTCGCCTGGTGCGCGGACGCGGGGCTGTGGGGGCAGGCCGCGGACGCGGGGCTGCGGCCCCGGCTGGCGCTGGAGCTGCTGCGGGTGACGGCGGCCTCGCCGGTGCTGCCCCGGGTCGCGGCGGGTGCGGGATCGGTGGGGGGCTGTCCGGTGCGGGGCGGGGACCGGCTGCTGCTGGTGGCCCGGCACGCGGCGGGGGCGCACCGGCGCGACCCGGACGGGCGGGATCCGGCGGGGGCGGGGGTGGCGCGGCTGGTGTTCGGGGCGGGGCCGCACGTGTGCCCGGGGGCCCGGCTGGCGACCGTGCTGCTGGAGGACGTGCTGGAGGCGCTGGCGGGGTACCGGCCGGTGGTGGTGCGGTCCCGGGTGGACCGTCGCGCGGCCCTGCCGGGCTGGCGGGTGCTGACGGTGGGAGCGGGCTCGTGACGACGGTCGCGGTGACGGGTGCGAGCGGGTTCTGCGGCGGGCACGTGGCCCGGGCGGCGGCCGCGGCCGGGCACCGGGTCGTCAGCCTGGGCCGCCGTCCGGGCCCGCTGGGCGGGCACCGGTTCTGGGACGCGGCGGCGGCCGGGCCGGACCTGTCGGGGGTGGACCTGGTCGTCCACTGCGCGGCGGCGGTGGGCGATCCGGCGCCGGGCTCGCGTGCGGAGGCGGCGATGCGCGCGGTCAACGTGGACGGGACGGCCCGGCTGCTGGACGCGGCCGCCGGGCGGCCGGTGGTGTGGGTGAGCAGCGCGAGCGTCTACGACCCGCGCCGGGACCGGGCCGGGGTCACGGAGGAGCATCCGCGCGCGCACCACCTCAACGCCTACGGCCGTACGAAGGCGGCGGGCGAGGCCCTGGCCCTGGCGGCGGGCGCGGTGGTGCTGCGGCCGAGGGCGGTCTACGGCCCGGGCGACACCCAGCTGCTTCCCCGCCTGCTGTCGCGGGTGCGGGCCGGCACCCTGCTGCTGCCGGGCCCGGACGTGGAGCTGAGCCTGACGGCGGTGGAGAACCTGGCGGACGCCTGCCTGGCGGCGCCGGCCTGGGCGCCGGGCGCGTACAACGTGGCGGACGCGGCCCCGTACGGCCGGGACGCGGCGGTAGCGGCGGTGCTGCGCGCCCACGGGGTCCGGGCGCGGATCCGCCACCTCCCCCTCGGCCTGGCGGTCACGGCGGCCCGCGTGGCGGAGTCGCTGTCCCGGCTGACCGGCACCGAGCCGGCGCTGAGCCGCTACGCGGTGGACCAGCTGGCACACCCGGTGGTCCTGGACCTGACCAGGGCCCGCGCACAGGGCTGGACCCCGCGGCGGACCCTGGAGGACTACCTCAGCCCTCGGCCGGCGTGAGCCGCAGGGAGATGCTGTTGATGCAGTACCGCTGGTCGGTGGGGGTCGGGTAGCCCTCGCCCTCGAAGACGTGTCCGAGGTGGGAGCCGCACGTCGCGCAGAGGACCTCGGTGCGGACCATGCCGTGCGAGGTGTCTGCCTTGAGCTCCACCGCCTCGGTGTCCTTCGGGTCGAAGAAGGACGGCCAGCCGCAGTGCGACTCGAACTTCTCCGAGGAGCGGAAGAGCTCGGCGCCGCAGCCGCGGCAGGAGTAGACGCCCTCCGTCTTGGTGTCGGTGTACTCGCCGCGGAAGGCGGGCTCGGTGCCGGCGAGGCGCAGCACCTGGTACTCGGACGGGGTCAGCTCCGCCTGCCACTGCTCGTCCGTCTTCTGGACCTCGTACGCCATGACGCTCCCGCTCCCTCAGTTCGACAGGCGGGCGAGGATCTGCGGTCCCAGATCCGTGACGTCGCCGGCGCCCATCGTGAGAACGAGATCGCCGGGCTTGGCCATTCCCGCGATGACGTCGGCGACGGCGGCCTTGTCGTGCTCGGCGGCGACGTCGGCGCCCGCGGTGCGGGCGGCGGAGATGATCAGCTCGCTGGTGACGCCGGGGATCGGGTCCTCGCGGGCCGGGTAGATGTCGAGGACCACGGAGGCGTCGGCCAGGGCGAGGGCCTGGCCCATCTCCTTGCCCAGTTCCTGGGTGCGGGAGAAG
Organism: Streptomyces sp. NPDC004126; assembly: GCF_050275515.1. Taxonomy (NCBI): domain Bacteria; kingdom Bacillati; phylum Actinomycetota; class Actinomycetes; order Kitasatosporales; family Streptomycetaceae; genus Streptomyces; species Streptomyces sp. NPDC004126. Next base: position 40,835 of record NZ_JBNNPF010000047.1, read on the forward strand.
AGGTGGGGCTGGAAGACGACCAGGATGCGGGAGTCCCCGGCGGCGCCGCGGATGGCCTCCAGGTCGGCGTTCATCTCGGTGGGGTGGTGCGCGTAGGAGTCGATGACCTGGACGCCGGCGGCCTCGCCCTTGAGCTGGAGGCGGCGCTTGACGCCGGTGTACTTGCCGAGGGCGGCGGCGAGGTCGTCGGCCGGGATGCCGAGGGCGGCGCCGGCGGTGAGGGCGGCGACGGCGTTGTGGGCGTAGTGGCGGCCGGGGACGGAGACGGTGAAGACGATCTCGCGGCCGTCCATCACGACGGCGACCTCGCTGGTCAGGCCGCGGGGGGTGATCTTGAGGATCCGGACGTCGGCGCCCTCGTCCTCGCCGTAGGTCTTGACGGTCAGCTCGGGGTTGCCGCTGACGCGGCCGGCGATCTCGGCGGCGCCTTCCTGGCCGTGGGCGACGACGAGTGTGCCGCCGGGGACGATCTTGCCGACGAAGGTCTCGAAGGACTCGTAGATCTCGTCCATCGACGCGTAGTTCGCGTGGTGGTCGAGCTCGGCGTTGAGGATGATCGCGACCTGCGGGGTGTACTTGTGGAAGCTGCGGTCGCTCTCGTCCGCCTCGGCGACGAAGACGTCGCCCTCGCCGTGGTGGGCGTTGGAGCCGGGGGCGTCCAGGTCGCCGCCGATGGCGTAGGAGGGGTCCAGGCCCAGGGCGCTGAGCGCGACGGCCAGCATCGAGGTGGTGGTGGTCTTGCCGTGGGTGCCGGCGACGGCGATCGGGCGCAGGCCGTCCATGACGGAGGCGAGGGCGTCCGAGCGGTGCACGACGGGGATGCCGAGCTCGGCGGCGCGGGCCAGCTCGGGGTTGTCGGCGCGGATGGCGCTGGAGACGACGACGCAGGTGGCGTCGGTGGCGAGGTGGCCGGCGGCGTGCCCGATGTGGACCGTGGCCCCGTGGGCGCGCAGCGCCTGGGCGGTCTCGGAGTCACGGGAGTCGCTGCCGGCCACCTGCGCGCCGCGCTGGGCGAGGATCTTCGCGATGCCGGACATGCCGGCGCCGCCGATGCCGATGAAGTGGGGCCGTTCCATCGCGGTCGGCAGGCCGGGCTTCATTCAGGTCGCTCCAGGATCGAGTGCGGGGGCCCGCCGGGGTGGGCCCGGGGGTGTGTCCGCCCCAGCCTATTCGTTGTGGGCGAAGAGCTTGAGCACCGGAACCTCCACTTTGTGCCGGGCGCGGGAGGCCCAGTCGCGGTGGAAGAACTCCTCGACCAGGTGGGGGGCGGTCAGGACGATCACCTCGTCGGCCGCGGTCTCGTCGACGACGGCCTTCAGTTTGTCGAGCGGGTGGTCCTCGACGATCTGGCCGACGGCCTTGGCGCCCTTGGCGCGCAGGGCGGCGAGCGAGTGTTCGAGCGCCTGTGCGGCGGGCCCGCGGGCGGCCTCGCCCTCGGGCACGTCGGCCTCGTGGAGGGCCTCGGGCAGCTCGCCGAGCGCCACGTCGTCGATGGCGCGGAGCAGCCGGTCCTGGTCACCCCTGGGTTGCATGAGGACGAAGAAGGAGACCGGGTCGTCTCCGTGCAGGGTGGTGACGAAGTCCACGTCCACCGTGGTCAGCGGCTGCTCGATCATCAATACGCTCGTGAACACGGACGCCCTCTCCTTCATGGGCCGAGGCCGGTCGGCCGGCCCCTGCGGAAACCATCCTGCCCCGCCGGCGCGCGGGGCCTCGCGAGTATGTGTGCCCAGGTATGTGCCCGTCGGAAGCTAAGCGGAACGAGAAATTCCGCTCCTTGTCAGATCCGACGGTAGCTGGTGAACAGGAACCCGGCCTCCTCCAGTACACAGGCGGGCGCGAGCCGGTGCGGCACCGCGACGGAGGGCCCGCCGGAGATCCGCTGGGCGCCGCCCGCCGTGAGCGTCGGGGAGATCGTCAGGCACAGCTCGTCCAGGACGTCGGCCGCCACGAACTGCCCCAGCAGCCGGGGCCCGCCCTCGGTCAGCTGCCGCCGCAGCCCCCGGGCGGCCAGCTCGCGCACCGCCCGCTCCGGGTCCGCGCCGGCCCCCTCGCCCGCCACCACGACCTCCGCTCCGGCCGCGGCGGCCGCGGCCACCCGGTCGGAGGGGGCCCCGGCCCCGGTGACCACCAGGGTGGGGACCAGCGGCGAGGTGAACAGGGGCAGGGTGAAGTCCAGGTCCAGGCTCGCGGTCACCACCGCGATGGCCGGGGCGGGACCCTGCCCCGCGGCCGCGCGCCGGGCCGCGAAGGCCTCCCGGGCCCGCGCCGGGCGGTACCCCTCCTGGCGAACCGTTTCCGCCCCCACGACCACCACGTCGGCCAGGGCCCGCAGGGTCCCGAAGATCCGCATGTCGGTCTCGCCCGAGATGGGCTGGGAGCGCCCGTCGTGCTGGGCCGCGCCGTCGAGGGTGGACACCATGTTGGCCCGCAGCCAGTGGGCGCCCGGGGCCAGCTCCGGGTACGCGTAGGCGTCGGCGAGTTCGTCGAGCGACCACTCCCGGTCGCCGGACGGCCACACACCGTCGGCCGGGCCCCCGGGAGCGGCGGATGTCTGATCGGTCACAGGGAACAGGCGTCGCATCGGTGCAGTGTGACACGCCCCGTAGAGTTGAGAGCTGTGTCGACATCTCTCTCCACCTCCGGTCCTGCCTCCGGGCAGCCCCCCATAGCCGACGCGGGCCCACTCGCCCTGTGCGCCCGCGAGCCGCGCGTGCCGGCCGAACGGCTGGTGGCCGAGATGGTCCCGCCGCCCCGCTTCGACTCGGTGCGCTTCGACACCTACAACCCCGACCCGACGCAGCCGAGCCAGGCCGAGGCGGTCCAGGTGCTCAGCGGCTTCGCCGCCGGTCTGGGCGGCGCCCACGCCAGCGGCGCCGGCAAGCGCGGGTGGTTCCGGAAGAAGGCACCCGCCCCGGCCGCCGGCCCGCGCGGGGTCTACCTCGACGGCGGCTACGGCGTCGGCAAGACCCACCTCCTCGCCTCCCTCTGGCACGCCACCCCGGCCGAGCCCGCGCTCAAGGCCTTCGGCACCTTCGTGGAGCTCACGAACCTGGTCGGCGCGCTCGGCTTCCAGCAGACCGTGCAGACCCTGGGCGGGCACCGGCTGCTGTGCATCGACGAGTTCGAGCTCGACGACCCGGGCGACACCGTGCTGGTCTCCTCCCTGCTCAGCCGCCTCGTCGAGCAGGGCGTGGCGCTGGCCGCCACCTCCAACACGCTGCCCGGCAAGCTCGGCGAGGGCCGCTTCGCCGCCGCCGACTTCCTGCGCGAGATCCAGGGGCTCTCCGCCCACTTCCGGCCGCTGCGCATCGACGGCCAGGACTACCGCCACCGCGGCCTGCCCGAAGCCCCCGCGCCCTTCTCCGACGAGCAGGTCGCCAAGGCCGCGTACGCGACCCCGGGCGCGAGCCTCGACGACTTCCCGGGCCTGCTGGACCACCTGGCGAAGGTCCACCCGAGCCGCTACGGGGCGCTGACGGACGGAATAGCGGCCGTCTGCCTGACCGACGTCGTCCCCGTGCCGGACCAGTCGACGGCGCTGCGCCTGGTGGTGCTCGCCGACCGGCTGTACGACCGCGAGGTCCCGGTGCTGGCCTCCGGGGTGCCCTTCGACCGGCTGTTCAGTGACGACATGCTCAACGGCGGTTATCGGAAGAAGTACTTCCGAGCCATATCGCGGCTCACCGCGCTCGCGCGTGACGCGAAACCCCTGGTCTCCCAGTAGGTTTGGCACGGCCGGGTCGCTTCTCGCGGCCCGGCCGTTTCCACTTCTGCGAAGGGACCACCATGGCCACCACGCGTCACGCGCACACCGTCTGGGAAGGCAACCTGCTCGAGGGCAAGGGTCAGGTGACCCTCGACTCCTCCGGCAAGGGCACCTTCGACGTCTCCTGGCCCTCCCGCGCCGAGGCCGCCAACGGCAAGACCAGCCCCGAGGAGCTGATCGCAGCCGCCCACTCCAGCTGCTTCTCGATGGCCCTCTCCCACGGCCTCGCCGGCGCCGGCACCCCTCCCACCCGCCTGGAGACCAAGGCCGACGTCACCTTCCAGCCCGGTGAGGGCATCACCGGCATCCACCTGACCGTGGAGGGCGAGGTGCCGGGCATCGACAACGACGCCTTCGTCGCCGCCGCCGAGGGCGCCAAGAAGAACTGCCCGGTCAGCCAGGCCCTGACGGGTACGACGATCACCCTGAGCGCCAAGCTCGCCTGATCCCCTCCCTTCTCGTCACCGCCGGGCCCCGCGCGCACGCCGCGCCGGGGCCCGGTGGGGTGACGGGGGCGAGTGCCCGCACGCGTCGCGCGGAACCCGGACGCCCGGCGTGGTACCACGGGCCGGTCACATCTCCATTGGCCCAGCGGGGAGTTGCCGATGTCCGTCACCCGACGCAGCCTGCTCGCGGCCGGCGCGGTCGCCTTCAGCGGAGCCCTCGGAGCTCTGTTCGCCCCCGGCGGGGCACGCGCCTCCGCCCGCGGGTACGGGCCGCTGCTGCCCGACCCGGCCGGACTGCTGGACCTGCCCGCGGGTTTCTCGTACCGGGTCCTCTCGCGCGCCGGGGACCCGCTGCGCTCGGGCGAGGGCACGGTGCCGGCCAACTGCGACGGCATGGCCGCCTTCGGCGCGGGCGGCGGCCGGCTCCGCCTGGTCCGCAACCACGAGAACCGCGCCACCGCCGCACTGCGCGTCCCCGCCGTGGACGGGCTCACGTACGACCCCGGGGCGCTGGGCGGCTGCACGGTGCTGGAGCTGGACGGGGCGGGCGCGGTGCGCGCCGAGCGGGTCGGCCTCGCCGGGACCGCGGTCAACTGCGCGGGCGGGCGCACCCCCTGGAACACCTGGCTGAGCTGCGAGGAGACCGAGGACCGGGCCGGCGACTCCGGGTACTCCCGGGACCACGGGTACGTCTTCGAGGTGGACCCGGCCGACCCGCACCGGCTCGGTGCCGTCCCGCTGACCGCGCTGGGCCGCTTCGCGCACGAGGCCGTCGCCGTGGACCCGTACCGGGGGGTGGTCTACGAGACCGAGGACGCGTTCGTGAAGCCCTTCGGGCTCTTCTGCCGGTTCCTGCCCGCGCGGCCGCTCGGCGGGCCCGGCTCCCTGCGGGCGGGCGGCCTGCTGGAGGCGATGCGGGTGCCCGGGGTGGCGGACCTGTCGGCGGTGGACGAGCCGGGGGCGGAGTTCCCGGTCGAGTGGGTCCCCGTACCGGACCCCGCGGCGGCCGTGACGCCGGTCCGCTTCCAGGACTTCGGGCCGCGCGGCATCACCCACGCGCAGAAGCTGGAGGGCTGCTACTGGGGAGGCACCGGCGTGTACTTCGTCTCCAGCTACGCCCGCGGCCGCGAGGGGGCCGCCGCCGACCACCACGGGCAGGTGTGGTTCCACGACCCGGTGCGCGGCCGGCTCCGGCTGGAGGTGCTCTTCGGCCCGTCGGCGGACACCGCCCTGCCCGGGGACTCCCCCGACAACATCTGCCTGGCCCCCGACGGGGGGCTGATGGTGTGCGAGGACGGCGGCGGCGACCAGTACGTCTTCGGGGTCACCCCGGGCGGGGAGGTCTACCCGGTGGCCCGCAACGCGGACGACATCGGCACCGCCGGGGCTCCGGAGTGGGGGGAGTTCGCCGGGGTCACCTTCTCCCCCGACGCGCGGACGATGTACGTCAACGCCTACGCGCCGGGCACCACGTTCGCGGTCACCGGCCCCTGGCGGTGACCCGCCGGCCGGGCAGCGGCCGTCTCGCGCCGCCGTCCGATGTGCTGCACGATCGTACGGAACCGAGCGGATCGGGGTGGACGGCAGTGGCCGGGAAGCGGAAGAAGGACGGCGGCGCCCGGGGTGCCGGTGCCGGGGAGCCCCGCGAGGGAGCGGACGGCCCGGCGCTCGCGCCGCTGCTGCGGGTGCCGCCCGGGGAGCGGGTCCCCCTCGCGGAGCGGGACACCTCCGCCACCCCGGGCGGGCCGTCCGGCAAGGCGGCCGGGGCCGAGGCCGTCGCCCGGATGGCCCAGCCGCTGGCCTCCCTCCAGGAGCGGCTGTACGCGGCCAGCACCGCCGGGGACCGGCGCAGGCTGCTGCTCGTCCTCCAGGGCATGGACACCAGCGGCAAGGGCGGCACGGTCAAGCACGTGATCGGCCAGTTCAACCCGTCCGGCTGCCGGATCAGGGCCTTCAAGGCCCCCACCCGCGAGGAGCGCGCCCACTCCTTCCTCTGGCGGATCGAGAAGGCCCTCCCCGAGCCCGGCGAGATCGGCATCTTCGACCGTTCGCACTACGAGGACGTGCTCGTGGCCCGGGTGCGCGAGCTGGTGCCGGCCGACCGGGTGGAGCGGCGGTACGCGCAGATCAACTCCTTCGAGAAGGCCCTCGCCGACGACGGCGTGACCCTGGTGAAGGTCTTCCTGCACATCGGCCGGGAGGAGCAGCGCGAGCGGCTCCTCGCGCGGCTCGACGACCCGCGCAAGCACTGGAAGTTCAGCCCGGGCGACCTGGAGGACCGCGAGCTGTGGCCCGCGTACCGGGAGGCGTACGAGCTGGCGCTGGAGCGCTGCTCCACGGAGGCGGCGCCCTGGTACGTGGTCCCCGCGGACCGCAAGTGGTACCGGAACTGGGCCGTCGGAAAGCTGCTGCTGGAACATCTGGAGGCGATCGGGCCGCAGTACCCGCCGGGTGACTTCGACGTCCAGGAGTGCCGCAAACGCCTGCTTGCCACATAGTCATATATTTTGCGTACGTGACCCTTTCTGTACGCAAAGTAGCGGCAGTGGCCGTGCTCGGCGCCGCCCTGGCGGGATGCGGGAGCGGCGCCTCGGGCCCCCCGCAGGGCGCCGGGCAGGCCCGCCTGGCCAGTCCCGCGGCCTCCGGCCCGGCCACCGCGTCCGCCCAGGCCTCCCCCTCCGCCCCCGCGTCCCCCTCCGCCTCCGCCTCCCCGCTGCCCGGCGCGCCCGCCAAGGTCCCGGTCCTGACCCCCGGCGCGAACGGCCTGACCCCCGTCTTCGAGCGGACCCGGCAGCGCTCCGAGAAGACGGTGGCACTCACCTTCGACGCCGACATGACCTCCGACCAGGGACCGCGCGCCGCCTCGGGGGAACGCTTCGACAACCCCGACCTGATCGACACCCTGCGCCGGCTGAAGGTGCCGTCGACCGTCTTCATGACCGGACGCTGGGCCGAGGAGTACCCCGACCAGGCCAAGGCCATCGGCACGGACCCGAACTTCGAGATCGCCAACCACTCGTACAGCCACCACGCCTTCAAGTCCCCCTGCTACGGGCTCCCCGCACTCGACGGCGACGCCGCGCGGGCCGACGTGGAGCGGGCCTTCGCGGCGTTCGGGAAGGCGGGCGCGGTCAACACCGTCCCGTACTTCCGCTTCCCCGGCGGCTGCTACGACGACCGGGCGCTGAGGGCCCTGGCCCCGGCGAAGGTCACGGCCGTGCAGTGGGACGTGGTCAGCGGGGACGCCTTCGCCAAGGACCCCGACGCGGTGGCGGAGCAGGTGCTGGCCGGGGTGAAGCCCGGGTCGGTGGTGGTCATGCACTGCACGCGCAGCGCGGCCCCGGTGACCGAGCAGGCGATCCAGAAGATCGTCCCGGAGCTGCGAAAGCGGGGATTCCGCTTCGTCAAGGTGTCGGAGCTGATGGGGAAGTAACGTTCCTCCACCCGGGGGCTCCAGCCCGCCCGGTCAGCTCCGCCGCGTGCTGACCAGGCAGGCCACCGCGCCCGCCGCCCCGGCCAGCAGCACCGCCCCCGCCAGCGCGCCGAGCGGCAGCGGCGCGGTGCCCGCGCGGGCCGACCCGACCAGGGCGGACACCGCGCTGCGGGCCGGGGAGAAGGCCGCCACCCAGGCCAGCAGCGAGCCCACGCCCCCGGCCAGGACGGCGCGGCCCCGCCCGCGGAGCAGCGGCCGGCTGCACACCGCGCCCACGGCCGTCCCCGTCAGGGCGCACACCGCCAGCGCCACCGCTCCGGCGAGGGCCGTACCGGCCGCGGGCTGGTACGTGAGGTCGCAGGCCAGCAGGGCGTAGGCCGCGCCCGCCGCCCCGGCGAGCAGCGTCCCGGCCAGCGCGGTCAGCAGGGCCGCGGCGTGCACCCGTACCGGACCGGCCGCGGCGGCGGACACGGCGCGGGCCGCCGGGGGTTCGGCGGTGACGCAGACCCGGACCAGCCAGGCGCTCATCGGCACCAGGCCGGCCGCCGTGTAGCCGAGGGCGTCGAGCGCCGGGTCGCCGGAGCGGACGCCGACCGCGACGAACGCCGCGTACAGGACGAGCGGGCCGATCCAGTGCTGGGAGCGCAGCAGCAGGGCGCCCTGGTAGCGCAGCAGGGCGGGGACGGTCACGGGAGTTCCTCCACGGCGCGGATGTGCCAGGGCGGGCCGGCGGTGAGCAGCTCGCGCAGAACGGCGTCGGAGCGGGCGGCGTCCACGGTCAGCAGGACGCCGCCGTCGGGGGCGGGTGCGGCCGCGGCGGCCAGGCCCGGGGGCGGGGCGGCGCCGGGCGGGCCGGCCGCGTGGATCCGTACGGCGTGCGGGCGCGGGCCCGGGTGCGCGGCCGCGGCCGCGGCCGCGTCCTCCAGGGCGCCGCCGCGCACCCGGTAGTGGGCGTCGGGCAGGCCGGCCAGCCGGGCCGGGTCGTGGTCGACGAAGACGACCGTGGCCCCGGCGGCGGTGCGTTCGGCGACGGCCCGGTCCAGTTCCGCCCGGGCGGGCGCGTCCAGCCCGGTCCAGGCCTCGTCGAGGACGAGCAGGCCCGGCCCGGCGAGCAGTGCCTGGGCGACGGCCACCTTCTGGCTGGTGCCCTTGGACAGTTCGGCCATCGGGGTGCGGGCGTACGCGGCGGCGCCGAACCGCTCCAGCCCCTCGGCCGCCCGCCGGGCCGCCTGGGCGCCCGTCAGGCCGTGCACCCGGCCGAGGTGGGTCAAGTAGGCGCCGGCCGTGAGCGGCAGGGCCGCCGGGAAGCGTTCGGGGACGTAGGCGGTGCGGGCCGGGCGGCCCTCGATCCGGCCCTCGGTCGGCGTGTCGATGCCCGCGACGATCCGCAGCAGGGTGGACTTGCCGCCGCCGTTGCCGCCCTCGACGCGGACCAGGGCGCCGGCCGGCAGCTCGGCCGTGACCCCGCGCAGTACCCAGGGCCGCCGCCTTCCGTAGCGGCGGCCCACACCGGTGAGCTTCAGTGCGCCGCCGCCGTCTCGGTGAGCTCGCTGGGCCGGACGATGACGAAGCCCTCGCCGCTCAGCTTCAGCTGGACGGCCTCGCCGGAGCCGCCGCGGATCATGGAGCCGACGGACTGGGAGCGGTGCAGCCCGGTCTCCAGCGCCGCGCTCCAGCCGACGACCGCGTCCGTGTCCACGTACACCGGCGCCCGGCCGGTGACCGGGATGATGATCGGGTTGCCGTCGCAGACCACGGCGAGCTTGCCGGTACCGGTGAAGAGGCTGTTGAAGAGCCCGCCGCCGGTCATCCCGGCGCCCTTGACCATCCGGATCTCGTAGGACAGCGTCGGGTCGAAGCACAGCACGTTGCGCCCGTTGATCGTCAGGGCGTCGCCGGGCTCGAAGTCGATGATGAAGCAGTTGCCGGCCTGGTGCGCGAACCACGCCTCGCCCTGGCCGCGTACGGACATCAGCGCGAGCCCCTCGCCGGTGACGGCCCGCTTGAGCATCCCGCCTATGCCCTGGCCCTTGCGCTCGAACTGGAGGTTGCCGCGGAAGGCGACCATCGACCCCTGGCGGGCGAGCATCTCCCCGTTCACCGCGTACTTCACGGACTTGGCGTTCTGCAGGGTCATACCCGGTGCGGTGGCGGGCTGTACGAGGTTCTCACTCGCGAAAAGGTCGCTCTTCATGGACCCGATCCTCACCCGCTCCGCCCACCCGGGACATCATCCTGAAGGCGGAGGCTGGCATGCTTGGCAGGATGAGCAGCCAGCACGTGAACGAGACCACAGACGTACCCGCGGTCGGCGCGGACAGCCCCTTCCGGCGCGAGCACGCGCTGCGCGACGAGGCCCCGCAGTTCGTCCTGCCGCTGGTGGTGCGGATCGAGAAGGACGGACCGCCGGCGCGGACCGACGCGCTGGAGACGGCGGCCCGTGCGGTGCTGGTGCTGCTGACGGACGAACGGTCGCACGGCGAGGGCGAGTGGGCGCGGGCGGTGCGCGACTGGCAGGACGCGCGGATCCGCAAGGTGGTCCGGCGGGCGCGCGGGGCGGAGTGGCGCAAGGCCGGGACCCTCCCCGGTGTCACGGTCGAGGGGCGGGCCGCGGAGGTCCGGGTCTTCCCGCCGGTCCCCCTGGACGGCTGGCCCAAGGAGCTGGCCAAGCTCCAGGTGTCGGGCACCGACCTCGACGACCCGGAGCCGGCGGGCCCGGTCGAGCCGGGGATCCCGGTGCTGTGGCTCAACCCGGACCTGGACATGTCGGCCGGCAAGGCGATGGCCCAGGCGGGCCACGCGGCGCAGCTGGCCTGGTGGGAGCTGACGGCGGCCGAGCGCGCCCTGTGGCAGGCCTCCGGCTTCCGGCTGGCGGTGCGCACGGCCCCGCGCGAGCGGTGGGCGCGGCTGAGCGGCAGCGGGCTGCCGGTGGTCCGCGACGCCGGCTTCACGGAGATCGCCCCGGGCTCCTGCACGGTGGTCTCGGACCACCCGGCCCTGCGCGCCCGGCTCTGAACCGGCGGGGCGGATCCGCCTGGTGGGGCGGGAGGTCCTGACCGCGGCCCCGGAACCTCAAATGTTGCTCTGAACGTCCCCCACTGGTGGTTGGCCGGCCCGTGCCGGGGCCATCACTTCGGCATACGGTCCGCATAAAGGGGGCGAGGGGGACATGAAGCCCATGGAACGCCTGGGGGTGGGCATCGGCTGGCGGCCGGAGATCGCGGACGCGGTCGAGCGGCTGGACGGCCTGGACTGGGTCGAGGTGGTGGCGGAGAACGTCTGTCCGGGCCACCTGCCCGAGTCCCTGGTGCGGTTGCGCGAGCGGGGGGTCCGCGTCGTCCCGCACGGGGTCTCGCTGGGCCTGGGCGGTGCCGACCGGCCCGACCCGGCGAAGCTGGCGGCGCTCGGGGAGCGGGCGGTGGAGCTGGGGGCGCCGCTGGTCACCGAGCACATCGCCTTCGTGCGCACGTCCTCGCCGCTGCTGGAGGCCGGGCACCTGCTGCCGGTGCCCCGGACCCGGGACGCGCTGGCCGTGCTCTGCGAGAACGTGCGGATCGCGCAGGACGCGCTGCCCGTGCCGCTGGCGCTGGAGAACATCGCCGCTCTGGTGTCGTGGCCCGGGGAGGAGCTGACAGAGGGGCAGTTCCTGACGGAGCTCGTCGAGCGGACCGGGGTGCGGCTGCTCATCGACGTGGCGAACCTGCACACCAACCGCGTCAACCGCGGCGAGGACCCGGCCGCCGTGCTGGACTCGGTCCCGCTGGAGGCGCTGGCGTACGTGCACGTGGCCGGGGGCGTGGAGCGCGACGGCGTCTGGCACGACACCCACGCGCACCCCGTGCCGCCGGTGGTGCTCGACGTACTGGCCCGGCTGCGCGAGCGGGTGGACCCGCCCGGGGTCCTGCTGGAGCGGGACGACGACTTCCCGCCCGAGGCGGAGCTGGCCGCCGAAGTGGCGCGGATCCGGGCGGTGGTGGACGCGGGCGGGCCGCCGGGGGCGGTGCGGGAGCGGGTGGTCCTGCGCGAGGAGGGCCCCGGCCCGGCCGGTGAGGCCGCGCGGACCCGGCTGGCTCTGGAGCAGGCGGCCCTGCTGTCGGCGCTGGTCGCCGGGACGCCCGTACCGGAGGGCTTCGACCGGCAGCGCGTCCGGGTGCAGGCGCGGGCGCTGGCCGCCAAACGGGCCTCGGTGGTCGCGAAGGTCGCGCCGGAGCTGCCCGGGATCCTGGGCGGTCCGGCCGCGTTCCGCACCGCGTTCCTCGGCTACGCCCGCGGCCGCCCGATGACGGCCGGGTACCGCCGCGACGCGCTGGACTTCGCCGAGCACCTCCTCGTACGGGACCTGCCCGCCGACCCGGCCGCGCGGCGCCGGCTCACCGCCTGGTGGCGGGAGCGGGCGGGGGCGCGGCCGCGGGGCCGGTTCGCGCGCTGGGCCCGCTTCCTGACCGGGCGGACGCCGTGAACGCGCTCGCCGTCGCCGTCTGGGCGGCCGTCGCCCTCTCCACCGTCCTGCTGCTGCTCGCCGTGCGCCGTGCCCGGCCGCCGGCGGCCGGGCACGCGCCGGAGGCGCCAAATGAGCGC
>NZ_JBNNPF010000047.1:53070-61957 GCF_050275515.1 Streptomyces sp. NPDC004126
GCTCGCGTCGCACCCGCGCCCGGCCGCCGTCGGGGCGGGCCCCCCCCACACCCCGTCGGGCTGGCCCCGCCCGGGGCGCGGGCCCGGCCCGCGGGGGGCCGGCCCCGCGCCGGAGCTGCACGACCTGTCGGAGGCCGCGTTCCTCGCGGGCGGTCCCGGCACCGTGGTCGACAGCGCGCTGGTCTCGCTGCTCGGGGACGGCCGGCTGGCCGTCGGCGGCCCGGGCATCGTGCAGGCCCGGCCGGGCGCGCGGGGCGCGGACCCGGCCGAGCGGGCCGTGCTGCGGGCGCTCGCGCAGGCGCCGTCCGGGTGGCTCTACCAGGTGCGGTACGCCGCCATGCGCGAGCCGGCCGTGCAGGAGACCGGGGACGCGCTGGCGGCCCGCGGGCTGCTCGCGGCCCCCGGGGCGGGGCGGGGGGCGCGGCGCTGGGGGCTGGTGCAGGCGGTGGTGTGCGTGGCGCTGGTGCCGGTGTCGCTGCCGCTCACCTTCGTGTTCTGGTCGCTGGACCCGGATCCCGGGGTGCCGTTCGTCCTCGCGGTGCTCCCGGCGCTGCTGGGCGGCCTCGTCGCGGGCGTGGTGTGCGCGCGGCGGGCGCGGCTGCGGATCACCCCGGCGGGGCGGCGGGCGCTGGCCCGCGTCCGGCAGCGGTACGCGGCCGATCCGGCGCCGCGGGTGCAGACCGCGCTGTTCGGGCTGCGGGGCCTGCGGGACCCGTACCTGCGCGAGCAGCTGGTGCCTGCGGCCCGCGGCACCCGGCTGGCCGCGGCCCAGTCCCGGGGGCGCGGGCGCGGCTCGTCGGACGTGTTCGGGGCGGCGTCGGAGGAACTGCTGCCGGTGCTGTGGTGCGCGGGCGGCGACGGCGGGGGCGGTTCCTCGGGGTCCGGTGGCTGCGGATCCTCTGGGAGCAGCTGCTCGGGCGGCTCCGGCACGGGCTGCTCCGGCGGTTCCGGTTCGAGTTGCTCGGGTGGTTCCGGTTCGAGCTGTGGCAGTTCCTCCGGTTCGAGCTGCTCCAGCGGTTCGAGTTGCAGCAGTTCCTCCGGTTCCAGTTGCTCCAGCAGTTCCTGACCGACCATCACCACCGCATCACGAGCTGCTCACGCTTGGGCACCGGCCGCCTGAAAGGGGCTCCGGCGGCTGTAGAAATCGGCCATGTTCTGGATCTTGTTCCTGCTGCTGGCCTGGGCCGGGGTGCTGACCTCGGCCGTCCGCCTGCTGCGGGCCGCCACCGAGGCCGCCGACCCGGCGCCCCGCCCCGCCGCCGCCCGGCGGCCGGGTGCGCTGAACCTGTACGAGGCCGCGTACCTGGCCGGCGGCCCGGAGCGGGTCGCCGTGCTGACCCTGCTGTCGATGGAACGCCGGCACCGGCTGCTGCTGGCCCGCACGGGCTGGGCCACCGTGCTCGACCCGGTCGCCCGTGACGCGCACGAGCGGGCCGTGCTGGCGGCGTTCGGCCCCGACGGCCAGTCCCCGGTGTCGGCGCTCCGGGAGGCCGCCGCCGCGCCCTCGGCCGTACGGGCCCTCGCGGACCGGCTGGACGAGGCGGGCCTCGCGGTGCCGTGCGGGGTGCGGGACGCGGTGGCGGACGGGGTCCGGTCGGTGCGGTGGGCCGCCGTGCTGGTGGTGGCCATGGCGGGGGCCGCGCTGGCGGTCCCGGCCGACGGGGCGGACGTGTCGAAGGTGCTGTACTGGTTCGCCCTGCCGATGCTGCTCGCGGTGTGCTGCCTGGCCATCGCGGGCACGGGCGGCCCCTGGGCCTCCCCGGCGGGCCAACGCCTCCTCGCGGCCCTGGACCACGACCGCGCCCCCGCCGACCCCCTGGCGGCCGTGGCCGTCCGCGGCCTGAACGCCCTCCCCGACCCGGACCTGCGGGCGGCCCTGGGACGCCCCTGAGGGGTCCGCCACGTGGCGGCGCCCGCCCGGGGGGGGCCGTGCGGCGCCCCGGCGCCCGCCGGGAACCGTTCCGGCGCGCCCGCCGCGCTCCGCGCTCCGTCAACCGGGCGTACCGCGAACGGCGTTGCGGCGGTGTTCCCGCCTCACAGCCCGGTCCTGACATTTCATCGGACAGGACGATGAGATGAAGGGGTCGCCATGCGGACGTGCCGGACGACGACGCTCACGCGGCAGGGGGTCGCCGCGGCGGCGCTCTGCCTCGCACTGTGCGCCCCCGCGCCGGCCCGGGCGAGCGGGCCCGGGCCGGCGGGCAGGGGCGGGGAGGCGCGGACCGCCGCCGAGGACGCCGGGGCGGAGCTGGTCGTGCGGCGGGCCGCCGCTGCCGCCGCGCTGCGGCCGGTGGGCGGGCCGGCCGGGGCCGGCGGAGCTCCGGCGTCGGGGAACCGGCCGGTGACCAGGCCCGTGGCCCGGCCCCCCGCCCCCGCCGGGAGCGGGCGGCTGGAGTTCCGGCCGTGTCCCGCCGTCGAGGAGCTGCCCGACCCGGTGCGGTGCGCCACCCTGCGGGTCCCGCTCGACTACGCCCGCCCCGACGGCCCGCAGATCTCCCTCACCGTCAGCCGGGTCCCCGCCACCGGCCTCGGCGGCGCCGCCCGGCAGGGCGCGCTCGTGTTCAACCCCGGCGGGCCGGGCGCCTCCGGCATGGCGTTCCCGCTGCTCGGCGACCGGCCCGCGTGGGCCCGTGTCGCGGCCGCCTACGACCTGGTCGGCTACGCCCCCCGCGGGGTCGGCCGCTCCGCCCCGCTGACCTGCCAGGACCCTGCCGAGCGGCCGCACGGGCCGACGCAGGTCCCGGCCGAGCCCTCCGCCGCGTACAAGCGGGAGCGGCTGGCCGCCGCCCGGGCCTACGCCCAGGGGTGCGCACGGCACGCCGGCCCCGCCCTCGGGTACTACACGACCCTGAACAACGCACGCGACCTCGACGTGCTGCGGGCCGCCCTCGGCGAGCCGCGGCTGACGTTCATGGGGGCCTCGTACGGCACCTACCTCGGGGCCGTCTACGCCACCCGCCACCCCGAGCGCGTGCGCCGCATGGTCTTCGACTCGGCGGTCGACCCGGATCCGCGCCGCGTCTGGTACGCGAACAACCTCGCGCAGGCCCCGGCCTTCGAACGCCGCTGGGCCGACTTCCGCGCGTGGGCGGCCCGCCACCACTCCGTGTACGGGCTCGGCACCACGGCGGGGGCCGTGCGGGAGAGCTACGAGAAGGTCCGCGCGGCCGTGGCCCGCACCCCGGCGGGCGGGGTCGTCGGGACGGGCGAGCTGCACGCGGCGTACCTGCAGACCGCGTACTACGACGACGTCTGGCCCGAGCGGGCCGCGGCCCTCGCCGCGTTCCTGCGCGGGGACGAGGCCCCGCTCGTCCGGCAGGCGGCCCGCGACCCCGCCACGGCGGAGCGGGCTGCCAACGCGACGGCCGTCTACACGGCGGTGCTGTGCAACGACGCGCCCTGGCCCGGCGACTGGGAGACCTGGGACCGCGACAACACCGAACTGGCCCGCCGGGCCCCCTTCGAGACCTGGGCCAACGCCTTCCTGAACCTGCCCTGCGCCTCCTGGCCGGTGTCCGAGCGGCAGCGCCCCGTCAACGTCGGGGACGTCGGGGACGTCGGGGCGGCGGCGGGCCGGCTGCCGGGGACGCTGATCGTCGCGGCGGAGCGGGACGGGGCGACGCCCCACGGGGGCGCGCTGGAACTGCAGGGGCGGCTCGGCACCCGGGCCGCGCTGGTCACGGAGCAGCGGGCGGGCACCCACGGGGTGGCCGGCGGACGCAACGCGTGCGTGGACCGGCATGTGGAGCGGTACCTGCTGACGGGCGCCACCCCGGGGTGGCGCGTCACGTGCGCGCCGCATCCGGAGCCCGCACCGGTGTCGCTGGACGACCGGGCAGCGGGCGCCTCCAGGGCGCTGCTGCCTCCGGCCGTCTGAACTTCCGGGCGGGATCTCCGGCTGCGTCGTTTCGGGGGCATGGCCTCCCGATCCCCGGAGGCCACCCTGTGTCACGGGTGTTCCTCCGGTCCTTCCCCCCAGGGGAGGTATCAGGCGAGCCCGGCGACCAGATCGGCGACGGACTTGCGGCGCCCGGTGTAGAAGGGCACCTCCTCGCGGACGTGCATGCGGGCCTCGGAGGCGCGCAGGTGGCGCATGAGGTCGACGATGCGGTAGAGCTCGTCGGCCTCGAAGGCCAGCAGCCACTCGTAGTCGCCCAGCGAGAAGGAGGCGACGGTGTTGGCGCGCACGTCGGGGTAGCCGCGGGCCATCTTGCCGTGGTCGGCGAGCATGCGGCGGCGGTCCTCGTCGGGCAGCAGGTACCAGTCGTAGCTGCGCACGAAGGGGTAGACGCTGACGTAGTCGCGGGCGACCTCGTCGGCCAGGAAGGCCGGGATGTGCGACTTGTTGAACTCGGCCGGGCGGTGCAGGGCCATGTTCGACCACACCGGCTCCAGGGCGCGGCCCAGCTTGGTGCGGCGGAACAGGTTGTAGGCGGTCTGCAGCTCGTCGGCGGTCTCGGCGTGCCACCAGATCATGATGTCCGCGTCGGCGCGCAGGCCGGAGACGTCGTAGGTGCCGCGGACGGTGATGTCCTTGGCGGCCAGCTGGTCGAACAGCTCCTGGACCTCGTCGGCGAAGCCGGTGCGGTCCTCGGGCAGGACGTCCTTCAGCTTGAAGACGGACCACAGGGTGTAGCGGATGACCTCGTTGAGGTCCTTCGCCTTCTTCCCCGCGTTGGGAATCTTCTCTGGTGCAGTCATGTGTCCATTGTCCCGTGTGCTGATCAGTGGTCTGTCCCAGGGGTGGCCAAAGCGGCGGTCACCGCGTCGGCCGCCTTCCCGGCGCTCGCGACGCAGGCCGGGATGCCGACCCCGTCGTAGAGGGCTCCGCAGACCGCGAGGCCCGGCAGCTCGGCCACGGCGGCCCGGATCCGCTCGACCCGGGCGAGGTGGCCGACGGGGTACTGGGGCAGTCCGCCGTCCCAGCGGGTGACGGTGGCGGCCACCGGGCGGGCGGCCAGCCCGACGGCCTCGCCGAGGTCGGCGAGGGAGACGTCGACCAGCTCGGAGTCCTCCCGCTTGAGGTCGCCCTCGTCGCCGTGCCGGCCGATGGAGGTGCGCAGCAGGAAGAGCTCGGGGTCGGCGCCGGCCCAGGACCACTTGTTGCTGGAGAAGGTGGACGCCTTGATCGTGCGGCCGTCGACGGGCGGTACGAGGAAGCCGCTGGCGCCGCCGTCGGCGATCGCGGCGGGCAGGTCGGAGCGCCGGAAGGCCATGGTGACCAGGGCCATGGAGGCGTACTCGACCTCGCGCAGCCCGGCCGCGGCCGCCGGGGCGGGGCCGGCGAGCAGGTCGGCGGCGGGTCCGGCGGGGGTGGCGAGGACGACGGCGTCGGCGTCGAGGACCTCGCCGTCGGCGGTGATCCGCCAGCCTTCCGGCGTACGGGCGATCCCGCGCACGGGGGTGCCGGTCAGGATCCGCGCCCCGGCGGCCCGGCAGGCGTCCGCGACGGCGAGCGGGAGCCGGCCGATGCCGCCGGCGATCCCGGCGAAGAAGGCGCCGGTGGCGGCCGCGCCGGTGGCGGTGGTCCGCTCGGCGGCACGGGCCGCGGCGCCGCTCTGGAGGGAGCGGACGCTCTCGGTGAGCGAGGGGTGGGTGCGTACGGCCTGGTAGAGGGCGGGGACGGCGGCGCGCATCGAGATGCGGTAGGCGTCGCCCGCGTAGACCCCGCCGAGCAGCGGTTCGACGAGCCGGTCGACGACCTCGCGGCCCATGCGGGCGGCGACGTACTCGCCGACGGCGACGTCCTCGCCGACCTCGGTGGGCGGGAGCGCGGTGTCGGCGGCGATGCGGGCGAGGCCCTCGGCGGACAGGACGCCGGAGGCGGCGAGCGGGGCGGTGTCGCCGGGGACGCCCATGACGTGCCCCTTGGGCATGTCGCGCAGGGCGCCGCGGGTCCACAGCCGGGCGGTGGCGGTGGCCGGGGGCTGGAGGGCGTCGCCGAGGCCGACGGCCCGGGCCAGCTCCAGGGCCTCGGGGCGGCGGGCGAGCACGGATTCGGCGCCGAGGTCGACGGGGGCGCCCGCGAGCTCTCCGGCGTACAGCTTGCCGCCGAGGCGCGGGCCGGCCTCCAGGAGGGTGACGCGGAACCCGTCGGCGAGCAGCCGGTGGGCGGCGGCGAGGCCGGAGATGCCGCCGCCGATGACGACGACGTGCCGCGGGGGGCCCGGCCGGTCCGTACGTGTGTCCGCTTCGTGCATGAACACATGGTCTCAGACGGGTCGGTGAGGCCTGAACGTGACCGCATCGGGACCACCTCGGGACCTGGCGGGCGAAACCCGCCGGGGGCCCGCGGGCGTCGAAACGGGGACATCAGCCGATCCCCCGGGGGTACTGACGATGCACACGCTCCACAGACACCGCGGCGCCGTGGCGCTGGCCGGCCTCTCCCTCGCGGGGGCCCTCGCGCTCACGGGCTGCTCGGCGGACGGCGGCGCGAAGCCCTCCTCGGACCGGGCGGCGGTCGCCGGGACCCGGGAGGGCGGGGCCGCGCAGGGCAAGCCGGGGGCGGGGGCGGCCGCGGCCCCGTCGGCGGCGCCGGACTCCAAGGCGGGGACGCAGGCGCCGGTGCGCCCGCACGTCATCCGTACGGGGACGCTGGGCATCGAGACGGCCGAGCCGCAGAAGGCCCTGGCGGCGGCCCGTACGGCGGCCGAGGGCGCGGGCGGCTACGTCGGCAACGAGTCCACCGAGCGCGGCCGGGACGGCCGGATGACCTCGACGCTGACGCTGCGGGTGCCGGGCGAGAGGTTCGACTCGGTGATCGGCGCGCTGGAGGGCAGCGGGAAGCTGCTGAACCGGAAGGTCGAGGCGCAGGACGTGACCGAGAAGGTCGCCGACGTCGACAGCCGGGTGAAGTCGCAGCAGGCCAGCGTGGCCCGGGTACGGGAGATGATGGAGAAGGCCTCGGCGCTGGGCGACGTGGTGATGCTGGAGGGCGAGCTGAGCCGGCGCCAGTCCGACCTGGAGTCGCTGCTGGCCCAGCAGAACGCGCTGAAGGACCAGACGGCGATGGGCACGATCACGGTGTCGGTCTCGGAGCCGGCGGCGGCCCCGGCGGAGCGGGAGAAGGACGAGGTCCCGGGGCTGGGCGACGCCCTGGGTGCCGGCTGGGGCGTGTTCGTCACGCTGGTGCGCTACCTGGCCCTCGCGGTCTCGGCGGTGCTGCCGTTCGGGATCGCCGCCGCCCTGCTGGTCCTCGGGTTCAAGGCGTACCGCAGGTTCCGCCCGGCGAAGCCGAAGGCGGGCCTCACCCGGACCGTGGTGCCCCGGCAGGCGCCGGCGCCGGCCGCCGGGCCCGCGCGGTCCGACGCCCCTGGACCGGATCTCCAGGACTGACGGCGGGTCCGCCCGTAGCGTGTCCCCGGTAGGCGCAGGCTGCGGCAGGAGGCGGGGCGGACGATGGCGGTGGAACGACTGGTGGTGGTCGGCGGCGACGCGGCGGGGATGTCCGCCGCGTCGCAGGCGCGGCGGCTGAAGGGCCCGGCGGAGCTGGAGATCGTCGCGTTCGAGCGCGGGCACTTCACCTCGTACTCCGCGTGCGGGATCCCGTACTGGGTCGGCGGGCAGGTCGGCGGGCGGGACGAGCTGATCGCCCGGACCCCCGAGGAGCACCGCGCCCGGGGCATCGACCTGCGCACGCGCACGGAGGTGGTGGAGCTCGACGTGGCGGGCCGCCGGGTGCGCTCGCGGGACCTGGACAGCGGCGCCGAGTCCTGGACGGGCTACGACAAGCTGGTCCTGGCGACCGGCGCCCGCCCGGTCCGGCCGAAGCTGCCGGGGATCGGCGCGCACGGGGTGCACGGGGTCCAGTCCCTGGACGACGGCCAGCGCCTGATGGACGACCTGGAGCGTACGCGGGGCCGCCGGGCGGTGGTGGCCGGCGCGGGCTACATCGGCGTGGAGATGGCCGAGGCCCTGGTGAACCGGGGCTTCGAGGTCACCGTGCTGCACCGGGGCCCGCAGCCGATGTCCACCCTGGACCCGGACATGGGCGCTCTGGTGCACTCCGCGATGAACGCCATGGGCATCGTGACGGTCGCCGACGCGGACGTGGCGAAGATCCTCACCGACGAGGAGGGCCGGGCCCGCGCGGTGGCCACCGCGGACGGCCGCGAGTACCCGGCGGACGTGGTCGTGCTCGGCATCGGCGTGGAGCCGCGCACGGCGCTCGCCCGGGCCGCCGGGCTGCCGCTCGGCGAGTCGGGGGGCCTGCTGACGGACCTGTCGATGCGGGTCCGGGGCCACGAGGACATCTGGGCCGGCGGTGACTGCGTGGAGGTCCTGGACCTGGTGGCGGGCCGGACGAGGCACATCCCGCTGGGCACGCACGCCAACAAGCACGGCCAGGTGATCGGCTCGAACGCGGGCGGCGGCTACGCCACCTTCCCGGGTGTCGTCGGGACGGCGGTCAGCAAGGTCTGCGACCTGGAGATCGCCCGGACGGGGCTGCGCGAGAAGGACGCCCGGGAGGCGGGCCTGCGGTACGTGACGGCCGCCATCCGCTCGACGAACACGGCGGGCTACTACCCGGGGGCCCGGGAGATGACGGTCAAGATGCTGGCGGAGCGGCGCACGGGCCGGCTCCTCGGCGTCCAGATCGTCGGCGGCGCCGGCTCCGCGAAGCGGGTGGACATCGCGGCGGTGGCCCTCACGGCGGGGATGACGGTGGAACAGGTGGTCTCCCTGGACCTGGGCTACGCCCCGCCGTTCTCCCCCGTGTGGGACCCGGTCCTGGTGGCGGCCCGCAAAGCGGTCGCCGCGGTGCGGTCTGCGGGGGTCTGAGCCCTGCGGGGCCGTCCCCTACCCGCCCTTCGCCCGTTCCCCGGGGCTCCGCCCCGGACCCCGCGCCTCAAACGCCGGCGGGGCTGGAAAAATGAGCCCCGCC
>NZ_JBNNPF010000048.1:0-61526 GCF_050275515.1 Streptomyces sp. NPDC004126
TAGGCGGCCGTCGCGCCGGGCCAGGCGTCGACGCCGAGCCGCTGCCACTGCTGCCCGACGCCCCCGGACCCCCGCGCCTCAAACGCCGGCGGGGCTATCCATAGCCCCGCCGGCGTTGGAGGCGAGAGGGGACGGCCCCGCGCAGCGGGTGCCGCCAGGGCCCCCGGCGGGGTCAGCGCTGGACTCGGAGGATCTTGCCGAGGGTGTTGTCCGGGAGGAGGGTGTTGCACTTCAGTTCCGCCGTGCGGGTCAGCGCGTCGTCGCGGCAGACGTAGAAGTCCTTGTACGCCAGCTGCAGCGCGTACGAGCCCGCCGCCAGCATCAGCGCCAGCGTGGCCGCGACCAGGCCGCTCACCGCCGCCGCGCGCTGCGGGCGGGCCGCCGGGCCGAGGGCGGACAGGCCGCCGGGCTCCGCGTCGGTCGCGGGGCGGCCGCGGAGGGCGCTGATGCCCCAGTACATGGCCAGCGCGCCCAGCAGCAGCCCGACCGACGGGATGCCGAAGATGCCGAAGAAGAAGCCCCACATGCCCGAGAGGAGCGCGTAGCGGGCGCGCCGCTGGACCGGGTCCATGGGGTCCCACCGGGCCGGGCCGCCCTCGCCGGGGTCGCCCGGGCCGCCGCCGGGACCGCCGGAACCGCCGCCGTCCTGCGGCCGCTGCGGCTGCCGGGGCTGCCACGGCTGGTCGGGCCGGCCCTCCGGGGGTGCCGCGAAGGGGTTGTCGTCGGTCGAGGGGTCGGGCTGGCGGCGGTCCGGCATCGAGTGTGTGACTTCCCCTGTGTCGTGCGCGGGCGCGCCCCGCGTACGAGGGCGCGTTCCGCGTCGTTCGCGGCTTGTACGCCAGACGCTACCGCCCGGCCGTCCCCCCGTCCCTCGGGGGCGGTCCGGTGTGCCGGTATCGTTGCAGGCGGTCGGTGGCTTCGTATGGTTCCCCGTATATCGGTACCCCGAAGTTTCGTATGACCGCACAAGACGAATGTCGCAAATCCTGTGAGAAAGGGCCTCACATGGCCGCCTCCCGCCTGGTCGTGCTGGTTTCCGGCTCCGGCACCAACCTCCAGGCCCTGCTCGACGCCATCGAGGCCCACCCCGGCGGAGCCGAGGGTTTCGGGGCCGAAGTCGTCGCCGTCGGCGCCGACCGCGACGGCATCGCCGGCCTGGAGCGGGCCGAGAAGGCGGGGATCCCCACCTTCGTGTGTCCGGTGAAGGCCTACGCCAGTCGTGAGGAGTGGGACGCCGCGCTCACCGAGGCGACCGACGCCCACGCGCCCGACCTGGTCGTCTCCGTCGGCTTCATGAAGATCGTCGGGAAGAGCTTCATCGACCGCTTCGGCGGCCGGTTCGTCAACACCCACCCCGCCCTCCTCCCGGCCTTCCCCGGAGCGCACGGGGTGCGCGACGCCCTCGCGTACGGGGCGAAGGTCACCGGCTGCACGGTCCACTTCGTGGACAGCGGCGTGGACACCGGTCCGATCATCGCCCAGGGTGTCGTGGAGATCCGGGACGGGGAGGGCGAAGCCGCGCTCCATGAGCGCATCAAGGAAGTCGAGCGCCAGCTGCTCGTCGACGTCGTGGGGCGCCTGGCCCGGCACGGCTACCGCATTGAGGGACGAAAGGTAACAATCCAGTGACCGCCAACGAAACGACGACGGCTACGACCCAGCGGCCGATCCGCCGCGCGCTCGTGAGTGTCTACGACAAGACGGGACTGGAAGAGCTGGCCCGCGGCCTGCACGAGGCGGGCGTCGCGCTCGTCTCCACGGGTTCCACCGCGTCGAAGATCGCCGCCGCCGGGGTGCCCGTCACCAAGGTCGAGGAGCTCACCGGCTTCCCCGAGTGCCTCGACGGCCGCGTCAAGACCCTCCACCCGCGCGTGCACGCCGGCATCCTCGCCGACCTGCGCCTGGAGGACCACCGCAACCAGCTCGCCGAGCTGGGCGTGGAGCCCTTCGACCTGGTGATCGTCAACCTGTACCCCTTCCGGGAGACGGTCGCCTCCGGCGCCACCCCCGACGAGTGCGTCGAGCAGATCGACATCGGCGGCCCCTCGATGGTCCGCGCCGCCGCCAAGAACCACCCCTCCGTCGCGGTCGTCACCAGCCCCGCCCGCTACGCCGACGTCCTCGCGGCCGCCCAGGGCGGCGGCTTCGACCTGGCCGCCCGCAAGCGGCTCGCGGCCGAGGCCTTCCAGCACACCGCCGCCTACGACGTGGCCGTGGCCTCCTGGTTCGCGGACGACTACGCCGCCGCGGACGACTCCGGCTTCCCCGACTTCCTGGGCGCCACGTACGCGCGTAACAACGTGCTGCGCTACGGCGAGAACCCGCACCAGGGCGCCGCGCTCTACGTCGACGGCACCGGCGGCCTGGCCGAGGCGGAGCAGCTGCACGGCAAGGAGATGTCGTACAACAACTACACGGACACCGACGCCGCGCGCCGGGCCGCGTACGACCACGCCGACCCCTGCGTCGCGATCATCAAGCACGCCAACCCGTGCGGCATCGCGACCGGTGCCGACGTCGCCGAGGCGCACCGCAAGGCGCACGCCTGCGACCCGCTCTCCGCGTTCGGCGGCGTCATCGCCGTCAACCGCCCGGTGACGGTGGAGCTGGCCGAGCAGGTCGCGGAGATCTTCACCGAGGTCATCGTGGCCCCGGCGTACGAGGACGGCGCCGTCGAGGTGCTGGCCCGCAAGAAGAACATCCGCGTGCTGCGCGCCGAGGGCGCCCCGGCCAACCCGGTCGAGGTCAAGCCGATCGACGGCGGTGCGCTGCTCCAGGTCACCGACCGCCTCCAGGCCGAGGGCGACGACCCGGCGAACTGGACGCTGGCCACCGGTGACGCGCTGTCCGCCGAGGAGCTCGCCGAGCTCGCCTTCGCGTGGAAGGCCTGCCGCGCCGTCAAGTCCAACGCGATCCTGCTCGCGAAGGACGGCGCCTCGGTCGGCGTCGGCATGGGCCAGGTCAACCGCGTCGACTCGGCGAAGCTCGCCGTCGAGCGGGCGGGCGCCGAGCGCGCGCAGGGCTCGTACGCGGCCTCGGACGCCTTCTTCCCCTTCCCGGACGGGCTGGAGATCCTGACCGCCGCGGGTGTCAAGGCCGTGGTCCAGCCGGGCGGTTCGGTCCGTGACGAGCAGGTCGTCGAGGCGGCGAAGAAGGCAGGCGTGACGATGTACTTCACCGGCACCCGCCACTTCTTCCACTGAGCAGCCCGGTAGACCCGGTAGACGGCGAAGGCCGCGTCCCGCAGTGCGGGACGCGGCCTTCGCCGTGAGCGGTGTGTACTGCCTGTACTGCCTGCTGCTTACTTCTTGACGACGATCGTGCCGGCGGCACGGTCGTGCCAGCCCTGGAGCTTGCCCGAGTTGTCGAAGAAGGGGGAGAGGTAGACCAGGAGCTGGCCGATGCCGCAGAGGACGGAGCCGACCATCGGGATGATCCAGCGGATGAAGCCGCCGCCGATGCCGGGGACCTGGCCCGTGTTCTCCTTGACGACCTTCAGGCCGAGGGCCATCTTGCCGACGGTGGCGCCGACGAAGGCGATCATCAGCCATTCGTAGAGCAGGGTGGCGAGACCGAGGATGAGCAGACCGCCGAAGAAGGCCGCGAAGATGCCGCCCGCGGCCTCGCCGGCCTGGGCCGACGCCTCGTTGAGGCAGGTGCTGTAGTCGGGGGACAGCGGGTCGATGCCCGAGCAGTCCTTGATGTCGCTGGCCGCACCGAAGGCGCCCGCGAACACGACGGAGCTCAGGATGAAGTACAGGACACCGATGATCAGACCGTCGATCACGCGGGCGCCGAAGCGGCGGCCCATCGTGGCGACCTGGACGGTGCCGAGGCCCGCGACGTTGATGTAGCCGTTGTTGGCCTGGAGGGTACCCGGCGCCTGGGGCGGGACGCCGTAGGGCTGCTGGCCCTGCTGCGGGTAGCCGTAGCCGGGCTGGCCCTGCGGCGGGACGCCCTGCGGGGCCTGCTGCGGGTAGCCGTAGCCGGGCTGGCCCTGCGGCGGCTGCTGAGGCTGCTGCCCGTAGGGGTTGTTCGGGTCGCCGAAGCTCATCTGGGTCTTTCCTCCGTGAAGTGCGGGGACGCACGGCACGCTGGAGGACACTTGCTTCTGCGGTACGCCCCCCGGCACTGCCCGCGGCACTCTTTCCGATCGTCTTGCTGCCCGTCATCGTGGTGGGCCCGCACCGGGCTTGTCCAGCCAGTTGCCGAGCCGGGCCAGACTTGTTGTGCAAGTGCAATCAAGAGCGCGATCCGGCCGACGCCCGAGTGGAAGCCGGGCCGCCCCATCCGGGAGGATGCCCCCATGACCGCCCAGATTCTCGATGGCAAGGCCACCGCGGCCGCGATCAAATCCGAACTGAAGGCCCGTGTGGAGCAGCTGAAGGCACGGGGCGTCACCCCCGGCCTCGGCACCCTCCTGGTCGGTGACGACCCGGGCAGCCGCTGGTACGTCAACGGCAAGCACAAGGACTGCGCCGAGGTCGGCATCGCCTCCATCCAGCGCGAACTGCCCGCGACGGCCTCCCAGGAGGACATCGAGGCGGTCGTGCGCGAGCTGAACGCCAATCCGGACTGCACGGGCTACATCGTCCAACTCCCGCTCCCCAAGGGAATCGACACCAACCGCGTCCTGGAGCTGATGGATCCGGCCAAGGACGCCGACGGCCTGCACCCGATGTCGCTGGGCCGGCTGGTCCTGAACGAGCAGGGCCCGCTGCCCTGCACCCCGTACGGGATCGTCGAGCTGCTGCGCCACCACGGCGTCGAGATCAACGGCGCGCACGTCGTCGTACTCGGACGGGGCATCACCGTCGGCCGCTCCATCGGGCTGCTGCTCACCCGCAAGTCCGAGAACGCCACCGTGACGCTGTGCCACACCGGTACGCGCGACCTGGCCGGGCTGCTGCGCCAGGCGGACGTCGTCGTCGCGGCGGCGGGCGTCCCGCACCTGGTGAAGCCGGAGGACGTGAAGCCGGGCGCGGCGGTGCTGGACGTCGGCGTCAGCCGCGACGAGAACGGCAAGAT
The DNA here is from genome assembly GCF_050275515.1 of Streptomyces sp. NPDC004126. Taxonomy (NCBI): domain Bacteria; kingdom Bacillati; phylum Actinomycetota; class Actinomycetes; order Kitasatosporales; family Streptomycetaceae; genus Streptomyces; species Streptomyces sp. NPDC004126. The sequence continues at coordinate 5,029 of NZ_JBNNPF010000048.1, forward strand.
CGTCGGGGACGTCCACCCGGGCGTCGCCGAGGTGGCGGGCTGGCTCTCCCCGAACCCGGGCGGTGTCGGCCCGATGACGCGGGCGCAGCTGCTGGTGAACGTCGTCGAGGCGGCGGAGCGGACCACCAGTGCGGGCTGAGCACGACGTGAGCGGTACGGACGGGGCGCCCGGCGAGGCGCCCCGCCCGAAGGCCGACGACCGCCCGGCCACCGGCCCGGACCCCGCGAAGGCCCCGGAGCCCGAGCCCACGCCCGACGCGGGCGGGGCGCCCGGCCAGGGCAAGGCGGCGGAGCGGGCCGTGCCGGCGGTCGCGCGGTCGCGGCGCTTTCCGACCGTCACCCAGGACACGGCCCGCCCCGAGGGCGGCGGCCGCGCGATCCCGGGGGCGGTGTCCACGCCGGCCCGTCAGTGGCCGATGCTCAGCGTCCTCGCCGCCACCGCGGTGGGGCTGCTGACCACGGCGGTGGGGCAGGCGCGGGTCGGCTGCCTGGTGATCGGCGTCGCGCTGATCGCGGCGGCGGTGATGCGGCGCGTCCTGCCCTCGGTGGGCATGCTCGCGGTGCGCTCCCGCTTCACGGACATGATCACGTACGGGGTGCTGGGCGTGGCCATCACGCTGCTCGCGCTGGTCATGGAACCCGGGCCGTGGCTGCACCTCCCCTTCCTGGAGAGCGCGGTCCGCTTCACCGTCCGCTGACGACCTCCCTCAGGGCGCCCAGGGCCGCGGCGACCGCCGGGCGGGTCTCCGTACCGGCCCGGACCAGCGCCTGGAGGGTCCGCCCCCGGCCCGGCAGCTCGACCACCGCCGTGCCGGGCGGCGGCGCGTCGCACAGCAGCCTCGGCAGCACCGACGCGGCCCGCCCGGCGGCGACCAGCCACAGCCCCGCCCGCAGGTCGGAGCACTCGTGCGCGATGCGCGGGGTGAACCCGGCGTTGCGGCAGGTGTGCACGAGCATCTCCCGGCAGCTGCTCGGGGCGGGCGCCGAGACCCAGTCGGCGTCGCGCAGCGCCGCCGGCCCCTCCCGCTCGTAGGCCGGCAGCAGCGCCTCGGGCAGGGCCAGGCACAGCGGGTCGTCGAACAGCGGGACGGCGGTGGTCCCGCTCGCGGGCGCGGCGCCGAGCAGCGGGTACGCGTACGTCACCGCGAGGTCCAGGCGGCGCCCGCGCAGCCGCGGCACGGCCTCCTCGGGGTCGGCCTGGACCACGCGCGGCCGCAGCCCGGGATGGCGCCGGGCCAGCAGGGCGACGAGCGGCGCGGCCACCGTCGCCAGGGCGCTCGGGGCGCAGCCGACGTACAGCTCGCCGGCCGGGCCGGTGTCCAGGGCCCGTACCGCCCCCTCGGCCCGCTCCAGCGCGGCCAGCACCGGTTCGCAGGCGGCCGCCAGGGCCGCGCCGGCCGGGGTGAGCCGCAGGCCGCGCCCCTCCCGTTCGACGAGGGCGGCCCCGGCCTCGGCCTCCAGCGCGCGCAGCTGCTGGGAGACCGCGGAGGGGGTCACCCGGTGCAGCTCGGCGACCACGGTGACCTTCCCGTGCTCGGCGAGGTCCCGCAGGATGACCATCCGCTTCACATCAAGCATGAGTTCAGCTTAACGATGGGTGTAGCCGAAGTAGCTGGACTTCACGATGGGGCGGGGCGGATGCTCGTCATATGAACGCTCCCCTGAAGGTGCTCCTGGTCGGAGCCAACGGAACCCTCGGCAGCGCGGTCCGCACGGCCCTGCGCGAGCGCGGCCACGAGGTGGTCACCGCCTCCCGCAAGGACGCGGACGTGTACGTCGACATCACCGACCCCGAGTCCATCCGGGCGATGTACGACGCGGCCGGCCCCGTCGACGCGGTGGCGAGCGCCGCCGGCAGCGTCCCGTGGCGCCCGCTGTCGGAGCTGACCACCGCCGACGTCCGCGAGGGCCTGGAGGGCAAGGCCGTCAGCCAGGTCGAGCTGGTCCGCCAGGGCGCCCCCCGGCTCCCCGCGCACGCCTCCTTCACCCTGGTCACCGGGATCCTCGCGCGCGAACCGCTGCTCACCGGCTCGGTCGCCTCCCTCGCCAACGGCGCCGTCGAGGCCTTCGTGCGGGCCGCCGCCATCGAACTCCCGGGCCGCCAGCGGATCAACGCCGTCAGCCCGACCGTCTTCACCGAGTCCCTCGACGCGTACGGGGACGCCTTCGCCGGCTTCGACCCGGTACCGGTCGCCCGCGCCGCGAACGCCTACGTCAAGTCGGTCGAAGGGCACCGGACGGGAGAGGTCTTCCGGGTGGAGTGACGGCCGAGTGACGGCCGGGAACAGGGGCGTACACCCGTCCGGACCTTCGAAACCTCCGCACCCGGACACCCGTGTGCCGTGGACCACAGGGTCCGGGGGATTGGGGGCCCCGCGGGTCGGATAGCCTGACCGCGGATGTCTCTTCACGTCAAGATTCACAGGACAGGGAAGCGGCGTCCTCCCCAGTCATTGGGGTCCAGCACATGGGGCGGGGACGCCCCACCGCCAGCTGTCTAACGGAGAAGGCCATGACCCGCACTCCCGTGAATGTCACTGTCACCGGCGCCGCCGGCCAGATCGGCTACGCGCTGCTCTTCCGCATCGCGTCCGGCCACCTGCTCGGCGCGGACGTGCCGGTCAAGCTCCGCCTCCTGGAGATCCCCCAGGGCATGAAGGCCGCCCAGGGCACCGCCATGGAGCTCGACGACTGCGCCTTCCCGCTGCTCAAGGGCATCGACATCTTCGACGACCCGAACCAGGGCTTCGACGGCGCCAACGTCGCGCTGCTGGTGGGCGCCCGCCCGCGCACCGCCGGCATGGAGCGCGGTGACCTGCTCGCCGCCAACGGCGGCATCTTCAAGCCGCAGGGCGCCGCGATCAACGCGCACGCCGCGGACGACATCAAGGTCCTGGTCGTGGGCAACCCGGCCAACACCAACGCCCTCATCGCGCAGGCCGCCGCCCCGGACGTACCGGCCGAGCGCTTCACCGCGATGACCCGCCTGGACCACAACCGCGCGATCACGCAGCTGGCCCAGAAGACCGGCTCGGACGTCACCGACATCAAGCGCCTCACCATCTGGGGCAACCACTCGGCGACCCAGTACCCGGACATCTTCCACGCGGAGATCGCCGGCAAGAACGCCGCCGAGGTCGTGAACGACCAGCAGTGGCTGGCCGACACCTTCATCCCGACCGTCGCCAAGCGCGGCGCCGCGATCATCGACGCCCGTGGCGCCTCCTCGGCCGCCTCGGCCGCCAACGCCGCCATCGACCACGTGCACACCTGGGTCAACGGCACCGCCGCGGGCGACTGGACCTCGATGGGCATCCCGTCGGACGGCTCCTACGGCGTCCCGGAGGGCATCATCTCCTCCTTCCCCGTCACCACCAAGGACGGCAAGTACGAGATCGTCCAGGGCCTGGACATCAACGAGTTCTCCCGTGCGCGCATCGACGCGTCCGTGGCGGAGCTCGTCGAGGAGCGCGACGCGGTCCGCGAGCTCGGCCTGATCTGATCCACCCGTCCTGACCAGGCCCTTCACCTGAGGGCCTGACCGGTACGAATCCCGAAGCGCCCCGTCCAAACCCGGCCGGGGCGCTTTGGCGTGAAAGCGGCTGTCCAACCATGTAGGCGGAAAATAAGGTCGCCCGGTGACCGACCACCTGATTCCCCCTCAGTCCGGCGGCGGTGACGCCGGAACGGACCCGCGGGGCGGCCGCCCGCCCGTTCACCCCTCGGCCAGCGAGGCCGGCCGCCTCCTGTGCGCGGGGACGTACCTCGACGCGGCGTACCGCGATCGGGTGATCGAAGAGCTGTACGTGCACGAGGAGCGGATCGCCGCCCCCTCGTACGGCTTCGACGCCGCCCGCGTACTCGCCCACGCGCTGCGCGCCCGCCGCGTCGAACTCGGCTGGGCCGCCGGCGTCGTCGGCGCCTGGTTCGTCGGGTCCCTGCTGACCGGCTGGCAGCTCGCCCTGCTGCTCGTCCCCTTCCTCCTGCTGAGCCTCGCCGACTGGCTGCGCGCCCGCCGCAACCGCAGGGTCCGCTTCCTCGGTGAGATCCTGCGCGTCTACACCTGGGTGTGGCTGCTCTTCGTCGTCCTGGCGATCTGGACGGCCATGACCGGCAGTTATGCGGCAGTCGGCGCGTTCCTCGACTTCTTCTCCTTCCTCTCCGACGACGTGGTCCTCGCCGTCACGAACATGCCCCATCCCCGTCCCGGAGCGAGCGGCTCCCTGAGGGCGTGGCTGACCCCCCTCGTCTTCGCGGCCCTCGTCACCGTCGTCGGGCTCCAGCGAGGCCACGCCGCCCGGATCGTCCTGCGGGAACTCTCCCCGGCCCGGTACGCCGACCTGGCGCACGACCCCGCCGAGGCCTCGCAGAGCCCCCGCTTCGCCCGGGCCCGCGCCCGGATCCGGGAGGAACAGCACGCCCCGCTGGTCATGTACGACATCAACGCCCCGTTCACCGGGGCGGGTGAGGCCTTCCGGCCCTGGCAGCTGTCCGTGGAACTGCGCCCCCGCGACGACCTCGGCCCCGGCCGCAAGCCGCAGGCCCTCACCAACGCGCACATCGTCGGACGCATCACCCCACTGCTCCAGGCCCTGCGCGTGCCCTCCCCGCACGGCTCCCGGCAGGCACAGGACGCCGTACTGGACCGCCTGCGCGAGCTGGCCGTCGACGAGTGCGTGTTCCTGCCGGCCGTCGGCCTCCCGCACCGCGACGCGGCCCCGCTGTCCCCCGAGCAGTTCGGCGAGCACCTCCGCGGAGCCGTGGAGGAGGGCGGGGAGCGGCGCCGGCACTTCCTGCGCATCCGGGTCGGCGGCTGGGACGAGAACCTCGTCGTCACCGTCTTCGTACGGGTCCACACCCAGGGCGGCATGCTGATGCTGGAAGTGGCCCCGCACGTGCTGCTCCCCGTACGGGCCGACTTCCAGAACGCCGACGCTGACGCGCAGCGGCTCCTGAACAACAACTGGCTCGGCAAGGCCTTCGACGCGCTCTCCGCGACCCCCCGCTCGTTCGCCGCCTCCGTCGCCACCCTGGCCCGGGGGAGCGGCAGCACGGGGCGGATCGCCACCGGCGGCCACGGCGGAGCCCGCCCCGAGGGGCCGGGGCTGTCGGTGCGGGAGCTCGCCGCGACGGACGACGGCTCCCTCTTCCACCTCATGGACCTCGACCGGTATCTGAAAACGATTCAGGACCGGGTGGTCGGCGGGGTTACCGTCGCCCTGCACGAAGCCGGCTGGCACACCGAGGAGTTCGCGCGGCGCGCGGTCACCGTCGCCGAGGGCGGGGTCTACATCCAGTCGATGAACAACAGCGCGGCCAGCTTCGGCGGCAGCAACAACACCAACACCAGCGGTACGAGCGGCAAGGGGAGCAGCGGTGGCAAATAACGACGACGCGCGCGGGATCAGTATCGGAGACGTCCACGGCAGCGCCTTCAGCATCGGCGGCAGCAACAACACCAACACCGTCCACCACCACGACGGCGGTGCGCAGGACCGGACGCCCACTGCCGAGGAACTGCTGGAGGCCGTACGCGACCTGCGCGCCGCCCTCGTAAGACTGCCCAGCAGCGACGAGTGCTCGGGCCTCGACGCCGAACTCAACGCGGCGGCCAGGGAACTGGAGGGGACCGAGGAGATCCGGCCCGGCCTGCCCGCGCGGCTGCGCGGGGCACTGGAGCGGTGGGCCCCGCTGGTGGAGACGCTGAGCGCGGCCACCGCGCTGGGCGGGCTGCTCGCCTCGCTGGGAGGCTGACCGGTGTCCTCGTCCGACGGCGCCCGCTGGGACCCGCAGTCGCAGCGCTGGGAGTGGGGGCCGGCTCCGGCGCGGGGGGCGGGGCAGCCGGCCACGCCGCCCGCGGCGCCCCCGGCCTCCCCGCTGCCCGCGACGCCCCCGCCGACCGCCTCCGGGTACCACGAGCCGTGGGCCCCGATGCCGTCCGCGCCCCTGCCCCCGCCTCCGCCGCCACCCCCGTCGGGCGGCGGGCAGCAGTGGCGTACCCCGGTGCTGGTCGGGCTCGCGGCGGCCGTCGTGGGCGGCGCCGCCGTCGCGGCGTGGATGCTGCTCGGAGCCGAGGACGGCGCCGGCGGGGACGCGCGGCCGCCCGCCTCCCCGTCGGGGCAGCAGACGGCCCCGGAGCCCGGCCCCTCCACGCCCGGGCCCACGAACCCGTCGCCGTCGTCGCCGTCGTCGCCGAGCCCGTCGCCGAGCACCGGCGGCGGCCACACCGTGGTCCACAACGAGAACGGCTTCTCGGTCGCGATCCCCAAGGGCTGGGAGCCCAGCACCGACGAGACGGGCAGCGGCTCCTTCTACCGCCGGCCCGGGGACCGCAGCGCCCTCCTCCAGGTCTTCCGGGTCACGGAGAGCAGCGCCATGGGCTCGTGCACGCTGCTCCAGATCTCCTCGGACCAGCTGAAGGCGAACCCCGGCTACCGGCAGGTCTCCATCGAGCCGACCGCGGGGACCGGCTGCGAGCTGGTCTACGAGTACGACAGCTCGGAGTCTGGCGGCCGCCGTCGGGGCATGGAACGGATCGTCACCGTCCCGGGTGGCGGCCGGTGGGCGCTGCTCGCGGCAGGCCCGGCCGCCGACAGCACCACGACGCGCGCGAACCTGACGGCGGCCCTGGAGTCGTTCCGGCCGGACTGATCAGGCCTTCCTGGCCGCCGGCGGGGTGTAGTGGCCCGGGACCATGCGGGTGGTGACGCCGATCCGGTTCCAGACGTTGATCGTCGCGATGACGGCGATCAGCTGGGCCAGCTCGGCCTCCTCGAAGTGCTTCGCGGCCCGCTCGTACACCTCGTCCGGCACGAAACCGTCCGTGAGGACGGTGACGGCCTCGGTCAGCTCGATCGCGGCGAGCTCCTTCTTGGTGTAGAAGTGCCGCGACTCCTCCCAGGCGGCGAGCAGCATGACGCGCTCGACGCTCTCGCCGGCGGCGAGCGCGTCCTTGCTGTGCATGTCCAGGCAGAAGGCGCAGTGGTTGATCTGCGAGGCGCGGAGCTTGACGAGTTCGACGAGGCTCGGGTCCAGGCCCTTCTTCGCCGCGATCTCCAGGCCGATGACGGCCTTGTAGACCTCGGGGGCGACCTTCGCGTACTGCATGCGGGGGGCGTGCTCGGCGGCGAGCTCGGCGGTCTGGGTCCGGGTGTGGGCGTGGGTGCCGGTCTGGTTGCTCATGTGTCCAACGTAGGGCCGGGGCGGCCCGCCGGTATGGTCCAACTCCATGACCGGATCGTGGGCCACTTTCGGAGCCGACCTGCACGTGGACCTCGCCGCGGCGGCGGGCGTCCGGGGCCTGCGGGCCGCGCTGACGGAGGCGCTGCGGGAGGCCGCGCGCAGCGGGCGGCTCGCGCCCGGGACCCGGCTGCCGTCCTCCCGTTCCTTCGCCGCCGACCTGGGGATCGCCCGCAACACCGTCGCGGAGGCGTACGCGGAGCTCGTCGCCGAGGGCTGGCTGACGGCCCGCCAGGGCTCGGGCACCCGGGTCGCGGAGCGGGCCGCGGTGCGCCGGGCCGCCGGCGGGCGGCAGGCCGTACGCGGCCCCGCGCGGCGGGGGCCCGCGTACAGCCTGGTCCCCGGCTCCCCGGACCTGGGCGGCTTCCCGCGCGGGGCGTGGCTGGCGGCGGCCCGGCGGGCCCTGACCGCCGCCCCCAACGAGGCCTTCGGGTACGCGGCGGACGCGCGCGGCCGGCCGGAGCTGCGGGAGGCGCTCGCCGGGTACCTGGCGCGGGCCCGGGGGGTGTACGCGGACCCGGACCGGATCGTGCTGTGCGCCGGCTTCGCGCACGCGCTGCAGCTCCTGGGCCGGGTGCTGCGGGGGCGGCGGGTGCGGGAGGTGGCGGTGGAGGGGTACAGCCTCGACGTGCACCGGGACCTGCTGGCCGGCGCCGGGCTGACGACCCGCCCGCTGTGGGTGGACGAGGCCGGGGCCCGCACCCCGGACCTGGCCGGGCTCGGCCCCCGCGTAGGGGCGGTGCTGCTGACCCCGGCGCACCAGTTCCCGACGGGCGCGGCCCTCACCCCCGCGCGGCGGGCGGCGGCCGTGGACTGGGCGCGGAGCACGGGCGGGCTGATCCTGGAGGACGACTACGACGGGGAGTTCCGCTACGACCGCCAGCCCGTCGGCGCGCTGCAGGGGCTGGACCCGGACCGGGTGGTGTACCTGGGCACCGCCAGCAAGTCCCTGGCCCCGGGGCTGCGGATGGGCTGGATGGTGCTCCCGCCGGACCTGCTGGAGGAGGTGCTGGCGGCGAAGGGCGCGGTCGACTGGACGTCCAGCGCGCTGGACCAGCTGACCCTGGCGGAGTTCATCACCTCCGGGGCGTACGACCGCCACGTGCGCGGCATGCGCCTGCGGTACCGGCGCCGCCGGGACGACCTCGTCGCCGCGGTGGCGGGGCGGGTCCCGGTGTCGGGCATCGCGGCGGGGCTGCACGCCGTGCTGGACCTCCCGCCGGGCACGGAGCGGTCCATCGTCCAGGCCGCCGCCTGGCAGGACCTCGCCCTGGAGGGCCTCGCCCGCTTCCGCCACCCCGACTCGCAGATGCCCCCGCGCGAGGCCCTGGTCGTCGGCTACGGCACCCCTGCGACGAGCGCCTGGGCCCCGACCCTGGCGGCGCTCACGGCCGCGCTGCCGTAGCGGCCGGCCGCCGCCGCTTGGCGACCTCGGCCCAGACGGTCTTGCCGACCACCCGGCCGGTGACGCCCCAGGCGTCGGAGAGTTCCTCGACGATCCGCAGCCCGTAGCCGTGCCCGTCCGCGGGGGGCCGGAGGTCGGGCCGCTTTCCGGCGTGCGCGTCGGACACCTCCACCCGCAGCACCCCGTCCAGCTCCCGGAGCCGTAGCTCGAAGTCCCGCCCCGGCACCCAGCCGTGGGTCACGGCGTTGGCCGCCAGCTCGGCGACGACCTGCGCGACCCGCCCGGACTCCTCCCCGCCGAGCGGGAAGTCCCACCGGCACAGTTCGAGCTCGGCCAGATGCCGGGCGAGGCGTGCGCCTCGTCGGGTGCTGCTGAACCGCTGCCGCCATTCGTTTCCCGCGTTGGACATGGCACCGCTCCGCTCCGTAACCGTTCCGCTACTGGGGAGGTTCAGGGTGGCTGCTGTCAGGGAAGCATTCAACGTGCCAGGGGAGGACAGGAAGTTGGTGGTAGCCCCGTGAACATCAAGGAGCTGAACCCGGAGAGTTCGCCGCAGGCCGCGTTTGGTGCGCGCTTGCGCAGCTTGCGGGTCACGCGCGGCTGGCGGCAGGACGAGCTGGGTGAGCGGATGGGGTATTCGAGCACCCATGTCTCGGGTGTGGAAACTGGTCGCAAAGTGCCGACCTTGCCGTTCGCGCGTAACGCGGACAGGGCGCTCGGCACTGGAGACGTGTTCGAGCGGGAGTGGCGGGAGATGCGGCAGGGGAGCCTGCTGGAGGGGTTCCCGGAGTTCGTGGGGTACGAGGGGCGTGCGGCGGAGATCCGGCTGTACGAGGTGGGCGTCATCCCGGGTCTGTTGCAGACGCCGGAGTACGCGACGGTCCTCGCCGAATCGGCCGTCAGGCGTGGTGCGATCACGCCTGACCAGGCGGCGGAGCGGGTCGCGCTGGTGGCGGAGCGGCAGTCCTCCCTCGTGCGGCGCCTGCTGCCCCTGGTCTTCGTGGTGCTGGACGAGAGCTGCCTGCGCAGGCCGATCGGCGGATCCGCCGTCATGGACGCGCAGTTGGAGAGGCTGATCGAGTTTGCGGACCTGCCTAACACTGTGCTCCAGGTCGCCCCGTTCGACATGGGGGAGCGCCGGCCGTTTGACCTGCCGGTGACCGTCCTCACCCAGCCGGACCGCACGCTTATGTCGTATGCCGAGTCCGCCCAGCGGGGCTATCTTGAGCGGGAAAGCACTGCGGTGCTGCCGATCTTGACGGCCTATCATCAGCTCCAGGCAGAGGCGCTGTCCCAGGCGGCTTCCGTGGCCATGATCAGCACGTTGCGAAAGGGCACCCCGTGACGACCTCGACCGAATCCCCTCGTTGGTTCACGTCCTCCTACAGCAACAACGGCGGCCAGTGCGTGGAAGTCGCCGTCAACCTCCCCGGCATCGTCCCCGTCCGGGACTCCAAGACCCCTGGCGGCCCGGTACTGGCGTTCAACGCGGCGGCATTCGCGGCGTTCCTGGACGGAGTCAGAGCGGCCGGCTAGGGCTCCGGCTCGCCGAAGCGGGACAGGGCCAGGGAGCCCGCCACCGCTACCGCGAAGCCGGTCACCGCCAGCCAGGCCAGGCCCTCGCGGGGGCGGTCGCCGAGCCAGGCCACGCCCACCAGCGCCGGGCCGATCGTCTCGCCCAGGACCAGGCCCGCCGTCGCCGCCGTCACCGAGCCGCGCTGCAGGGCGGAGGTGAGCAGCAGGAACGCCGCCGCCCCGCCCAGCAGCAGCGCGTACAGCGCCGGGTTGCGCAGTTCCCGCAGCGTGACGGAGTCGATGAGGCGGACGGCCACCTCCACCACCCCGAAGCCCGTCCCCGCCGCCAGACCCAGCACCAGCGCGCGCGAGCCGTCCGGCAGCCGCCCCGCCACCGCGCCGACCACCAGGACGAGGGCGGCCACGACCAGCAGGCCCAGCTCCAGCGCGGGCGTGCCCGTCCCCGAGCCCTCCTCGCCGGAGGCCAGCCCGAGCATCAGCAGCCCCGCGCACACCACCCCCACCGCGCCCCACTCCAGCCGCGACAGCCGCATCCCCAGCAGCCGGGCCGCGACCACCGCCGTCACCGCCAGGCTCGCGGCCAGCGCGGCCCCCACCGCGTAGATCGGGACGTGCCGCAGGGCGATGATCTGGAGCACGAAGCCGACCGCGTCCAGCCCGAGCCCCGCCAGGTACCGCCACTGCCGCACCGCCCGCAGGAACAGTGCCGCGTCCACCCCCGAGCCGCCCCCGGGCCGGGCCGCCGCCCTCGCCGCCATCGCCTGGAGCACCGACGCCGTACCGAAACAGACCGCCGCACCCAGCGCGCATACCATCCCAATCAGCACGAACCGACTTTAAGTCACCCGTCGTGACAAGGGTGTGACGACGGCCGGATTCCATCCCCCCGCACCCCCGCTCTAGGGTGCAGGCCATGGATACCGGCAACACGACCAGACGACGCATGCGCTCCGGCGCGGTCGCCCTCGGCGGCATGGGCCTGCTCGCAGCCACCCTCGTGGCCTGCGGGAGCAGCGACGAGCCCGACAAGCGCTGCGCCTCCCGCTCGACGCTGGACCACCTGAACGCCAAGGAGTGCAAGAGCGGCGGCACCGGCTCGTACTACTACGGCGGCAGGGTCAGCAACGGCAAGGTGACCGGCGGCAGCTTCGACAAGTCGGCCGTCACCCGGGGCGGCATCGGCGGCCACAGCAGCTCCGGCTCCTCCGGCGGCTGAGCGCACATGCAGCGGCACACCATCGAACCGCGCCCCGACTGGCAGAAGACCGTCGAGGAGCAGGGGCTGATCTACCCCCTCACCCGCTACCCCGACGACTCCCTGCGCCCCTACTGGGACGAGAGCGCGTACTACTCCTTCTCGCTCCCCGAGGTCGAGGCGCTGGAGGAGGTCGTCGAGGAGCTGCACGCCATGTGCCTGGCCGCGGCCGCGCACATCGTCGACAACGACCGCTTCGCGGACCTCGGCATCACCGATGCGAAGCTGGCCGCGCGGATCGCCGAGTCCTGGCGCCGGCGCGCCGAACAGCCCTCCCTCTACGGCCGGTTCGACCTGCGCTACGACGGCGCCGGCGAGCCCGCCAAGCTGCTGGAGTACAACGCCGACACGCCCACCTCCCTGGTGGAGGCGGCGAGCCCGCAGTGGTTCTGGATGGAGGAGCGCTTCCCGGGCGCCGACCAGTGGAACTCCCTCCACGAGCGGCTCGTCGAGGCCTGGCGCCGCCAGGCCGAGCTGCTGCCGCCGGGCCCGGTGCACTTCGCGCACTCCGAGACCGACGAGCTCGGCGAGGACCTGATGACGGTCGCCTACCTCCAGGAGACCGCCGAGCAGGCCGGACTGGAGACGCACGCGCTGTCGGTGGAGACGATCGGCTGGGACAGCCTCTCGGGCCGGTTCGTGGACGAGAAGCTCCGCTTCATCCGCAGCTGCTTCAAGCTCTACCCGTGGGAGTGGCTGGCCACCGACGAGTTCGGCCCGCAGGTGCTGGGCACCTACGACCACGGCGGCGGCTCGGGCACCACCGCCTGGATCGAGCCGCTGTGGAAGATGCTCCTCGCCAACAAGGCGCTGCTGGCGATCCTGTGGGAGCTCTTCCCCGAGCACCCCAACCTGCTGCCCGCCTACCTCGACGGCCCCCGCGAGCTGGCCGACACCTGCGGGTACGCCGCCAAGCCGCTGCTGGGCCGGGAGGGCGCCGGGGTCACGCTGCACGAGCCGGGCGGGGAGGGCGAGACCTTCGTACCGGCCGAGGGGGAGACGTACGTCTTCCAGGCGCTGGCCCCGCTGCCCGACTTCGACGGCAACCGCGTGGTGCTCGGGGCGTGGGTCGTCGAGGAGGAGGCAGCGGGGCTGGGCATCCGGGAGTCGGCGGGGCCGGTCACGGACGAGTACGCCCGCTTCCTGCCGCACGTCATCCTGTAGAGCCGACCGGTCCGCCGGAACCGACGGGTCCGCCGTCGGAGCCGGTGTGGCACCACTTGTCGAAGGCGGCCTGGGCGCCCGCCGTCCAGCCGTTCCAGTAGGACTCGGAGCGCATCTTGCTCTTGTCCGGCTGGGCCGGTTCGTCGCAGTCCGTGCGGGCCGCCTTGCGGCCGGCCCACAGGCCGTCCCGGTAGCCCTTGTTGTAGTCCTTCTTGTTGACACCGGTCCCGGGCTTCTGGCCGCTCGCGTCCTTGCAGTTCACGAAGACGAAGTTCTGGGTCTCCTCGACCGCGAGGACGGTGTAGTCGGCGTTCTTGGGCCGTTCCACCCTGAACGTGCCGTCGGCGTTGATGGTCAGGGGGTCGGTGGTCTGGCCGTCGTTCAGCTTGCGCGGGGCGGTGAACCCCTCGCCGGTGATGACGACCCCCTCGCCCTGCGGGTTCGGGGTGACGGTGCAGCTGGCGGCGGGCACCGCCGTCGGCGCGGCCGCGGCGGCCGGTACGGCCAGGGCGGCGCCGCCGAGGGCGACCGAGGCCGCCAGGACGCCGCTGAGCAGGGTGTTTCGGTTGCGTCGGTGCATGGGGCAGCTCCCATCGGAGGGCCGGCCCGGAAGGACCCGGGCGCGCACCCGTACGGGGTCCTCCCATCGTCCGGCGGCCCCCTCCCCGTGTCCACCGCAGCACCGGGACCCCCGCCGGGGCGGGACCGACCGGTCCCGCCCCGGCGGGGCCGTCACGCGGAGAGGACCGACCGCAGCCGGTCGAGCCCCCAGTCCAGGTCCTCCTTGGAGATCACCAGCGGCGGCGCGATCCGGATCGTCGACCCGTGGGTGTCCTTCACCAGGACGCCGAGCTCCATCAGCTTCTCGGAGACCTCGCGGCCCGTCCCCACCGCCGGGGCGAGGTCCACGCCCGCCCACAGGCCGCGGCCGCGCACGGCGGTCACCGCGCCGCCGCCGACCAGCAGGTTCAGCTCCCGGTGCAGGTGGTCGCCGAGTTCCGCGGCCCGCTGCTGGTACTCGCCGGTGCGCAGCATCGCGATCACCTCCAGGGCGACGGCGCAGGCGAGCGGGTTCCCGCCGAAGGTGGAGCCGTGCTCGCCGGGGCGGAACACGCCGAGCACGTCCCGGTCGGCGACCACGGCCGACACGGGCACGACCCCGCCGCCGAGCGCCTTGCCGAGGACGTACACGTCGGGCACGACGCCCTCGTGCTCGCACGCGAAGGTCCGGCCGGTGCGGCCCAGGCCCGACTGGATCTCGTCCGCCATGAACAGCACGTTCCGCCGGCGCGTCAGCTCCCGTACGCCCGCCAGGTATCCGGCCGGCGGGACGAGCACCCCGGCCTCGCCCTGGACCGGCTCCAGCAGCACGGCCACGGTGTTGGCGGTGACGGCGGCTTCGAGGGCGGTCAGGTCCCCGTACGGGACGATCTCGAAGCCGGGCGTGTAGGGGCCGTAGTGGTCGCGGGCCTCGTGGTCGGTGGAGAAGGACACGATGGTCGTCGTCCGGCCGTGGAAGTTGTTCGCGGCGACGACGATCTTTGCCTGGCCGTCCGGGACGCCCTTGACCTCGTACCCCCACTTGCGGGCCGTCTTGACCGCCGTCTCCACCGCCTCCGCGCCCGTGTTCATGGGCAGCACCATCTCCTTGCCGCACAGTGCGGCGAGTTCGGCGCAGAAGTCGGCGAAGCGGTCGTGGTGGAAGGCGCGGGAGGTGAGGGTGACCCGCTCCAGCTGCGCGCGGGCGGCGTCGATCAGCCTGCGGTTGCCGTGGCCGAAGTTGAGCGCCGAGTACCCGGCGAGCATGTCGAGGTACCGGCGGCCCTCCACGTCGGTCATCCACGCCCCCTCCGCCGACGCGACGACGACCGGCAGGGGGTGGTAGTTGTGCGCGCTGTGTTCGTCGGCGGAGCGGATGGCATCAGCAGTTCTCGACACGGGGTCTCCGATCGTCCGTCTGGCTGGTGGCCCGGGTGACGTGGGTGACGTCCTTTGTATCGTCGCTCGGATCGTGGAACCGGAAACCTCCTCGGTGCCGCGCCCGCTATGGTGTTCGGTACGCACGGCGACTGGCGTACGGAGAACCAACTCCGGGGGAGTCGTGCGCGCACGACCGCATACAGGGCCGCTCGCCTGGGCCTCGCGGGGACGAGATTCGACATCGACCCCGGAGGAGCCGCGATGACCGCGCACCGCCAGCCCGCCCTGTACGCCACCGACCCCGAGCTCGCCGCGCTCGTGTCCGCCGAGGAGACCCTCCAGGCGGAGACCCTGCGGCTGATCCCCAGCGAGAACTACGTCTCCGCGGCCGTGCTGGAGGCCTCCGGCACCGTCCTGCAGAACAAGTACAGCGAGGGCTACCCGGGCCGCCGCTACTACGAGGGCCAGCAGAACATCGACCGCGTCGAGGCGCTCGCGGTCGAGCGGGCCAAGGGCCTGTTCGGCGTGGACCACGCGAACGTCCAGCCGTACTCCGGCTCCCCGGCCAACCTGGCCGTCTACCTGGCCTTCGCGAAGCCCGGCGACACGGTGATGGGCATGGCCCTGCCGATGGGCGGGCACCTGACCCACGGCTGGGGCGTCTCGGCCACCGGCTCCTGGTTCCGCGGCGTCCAGTACGGCGTCCAGGCCGACACCGGCCTCATCGACTACGACGCGGTGCGGGCGCTGGCCCTGGCCGAACGCCCGAAGATCATCTTCTGCGGCGGTACGGCCCTGCCCCGCACCATCGACTTCGAGGCCTTCGCCTCCATCGCCGAGGAGGCCGGCTCGGTCCTCGTCGCGGACGTGGCCCACATCGCCGGCCTGATCGCGGGCGGGGCCCACCCCTCCCCGGCGGGCCACGTGGACGTGATCTCCACGACCACCCACAAGACCCTGCGCGGCCCGCGCGGCGCGATGCTGATGTGCAAGGAGGAGCACGCGAAGGCCATCGACAAGGCGGTCTTCCCGGGCCTCCAGGGCGGCCCGCACAACCAGACGACGGCGGGCATCGCGGTGGCCCTGCACGAGGCCGCGCAGCCGTCCTTCGTCTCGTACGCGCACGCGGTCGTGGCCAACGCGAAGGCGCTGGCCGCGGCGCTGCTGGAGCGGGGCTTCGACCTGGTCTCGGGCGGCACCGACAACCACCTGATCCTGATCGACCTCACCGGCAAGGACGTCTCCGGCAAGATCGCGGCGAAGGCGCTGGACCGGGCGGGCATCGTCGTGAACTACAACACGGTGCCGTTCGACCCGCGCAAGCCGTTCGACCCGTCGGGGATCCGGATCGGTACGCCGTCGCTGACGTCGCGGGGGCTGACCGCCGCGCACATGCCGGTGGTGGCGGACTGGATCTCCCGTGCGGTGGACGCCGCCGCCAAGGCCGACGAGGCGGCCCTCGCCGCGATCCGCTCCGAGGTCTGCGACCTCATGGCGGCCTTCCCCGCCCCTGGGCTCCCGCTGGCCTGACTCCCGGCCGGGGCCGGGGCCGGGGCCGGTGCCGGTGAGCCGGGTGCGGGTGGGTGGGCCGCTGCGCGGGGCGAGGTCCCCTACCCGCCCTTCGCCCGTTCCCCGGGGCTGCGCCCCGGACCCCGTTGCGCTCAAACTCCCCCAGCTACCGCTGGGAGGGGCCCCCAGCGCGGGCTGGAATTTCGCTGCGCGAAATCCAGCCTCGCCGGCGTTTGAGGCGCGGGGGTCTGGGGGCGGAGCCCCCTGGGGGCACCTCCCAGCGGTAGCTGGGGGAGGAACGGGCGAAGGGCGGGGAGGGGTCGGCCCGCGCAGCGGCACCGCGCCCCGCGGAGCGCACCGGCCCGCCGCACGGACGCGGGCCGGGCAGGTGGAAGAATGGGGGGCATGGCTTCTGACCGTCCTCGCGCGCTCTCCGGCATCCAGCCCACCTCCGGCTCGTTCCACCTCGGGAACTACCTCGGAGCGATCCGCCAGTACGTCGCCCTCCAGGAGACGCACGACGCCTTCTACATGGTCGTCGACCTCCACGCGATCACCATGCCGCAGGATCCGAAGGACCTCCGCGCGAACACCCGCCTGTCCGCCGCGCAGCTCCTCGCGGCCGGCCTGGACCCCGAGCGGTGCACGCTCTTCATCCAGAGCCACGTCCCGGAGCACGCGCAGCTCGGCTGGGTCATGAACTGCATCACCGGCTTCGGCGAGGCCAGCCGGATGACCCAGTTCAAGGACAAGTCCGCCAAGGGCGGGGTCAACAGCGCCAGCGTCGGCCTGTTCACGTACCCGATCCTCCAGGTCGCCGACATCCTCCTCTACCAGGCGAACGCCGTCCCGGTCGGCGAGGACCAGCGCCAGCACATCGAGCTGACCCGCGACCTGGCCGAGCGCTTCAACCAGCGCTTCGGCCAGACCTTCACCCTCCCCGCCGCGCACATCGTCAAGGAGGTCGCGAAGATCTACGACCTCCAGGACCCGGCGATCAAGATGTCGAAGTCCGCGTCGTCCCCCAAGGGGCTGATCAACCTCCTCGACGAGCCCAAGGTCACCGAGAAGAAGATCAAGAGCGCGGTCACCGACACGGACACCGTGATCCGCTTCGACACCGAGAACAAGCCCGGCGTCAGCAACCTGCTCACCATCCTGTCCACCCTCACGGGCGAGTCGATCACCGCGCTGGAGGCCTCGTACGAGGGCAAGGGCTACGGTGCGCTCAAGACCGACCTCGCCGGCGTTATGGTCGATTTCGTCACACCCTTCCGGCAGCGCACCCAGGAGTTCCTGGACGACCCGGAGACCCTGGACTCCCTGCTGGCCAAGGGCGCGGAGAAGGCCCGGGCGGTCGCCGCCGAGACCCTGGCACAGGCCTACGACCACCTCGGTTTCCTGCCCGCCAAGCACTGACGGACCTCGGGCCCCTGGCGGCCGAGGGGGTGCTGCCGCCACACTGAGCGGCAGCACCTCGTACACACACCAAGGAGACACACGTGGGGACCGTAACGCTCGGCGTTTCGATCGCGGTCCCGGAGCCGTACGGCAGCCAGCTCCAGGAGCTGCGCGCCGGCTTCGGGGACGCCGCCGCGCGCTGCATCCCCACGCACGTCACCCTCGTACCGCCCACCGAGGTGGAGACGGACCGGCTGCCCGCGATCCGCGCCCACCTGGCCGAGGTCGCTCGGGCCTTCCCGGCCTTCCCGATGCGGCTGGAGGGGACGGGTACCTTCCGCCCCCTCTCGCCGGTCGTCTTCGTCCGGCTCGCCGAGGGCGCCCCGGGCTGCACCCGCCTCCAGGGGGAGGTGCGCGACCCCGAGGGGCCGCTCGCCCGCGAGCTGGCCTTCCCGTACCACCCGCACGTCACGGTCGCCCACGGGATCTCCGAGGAGGCGATGGACCGGGCCTACGCCGAGCTCGCCGACTACGCCGCCGGCTGGCTGTGCGAGGGCTTCGCGCTCTACGAGCAGGGCTCGGACGGGGTCTGGCGCAAGCTGCGCGAGTACCCCTTCGGGACGGGCGCCCCCGGCGTCCCCGGCGTCCCCGCACAGCCCGCGCCGCCGGCCGGCGCGGCCGTGCCGCGCCCCTGACGCAGGAGCCGCTGGGCGGCCCGGTGCGCGTGGAAGCGGAAACTGCGCAGGAGCAGCGCATGGAACGGGTGGGCCTGGGGACGATCCGTAGGGCGAAAAGTCACAATCGACGACCGTAGCGCCCGAAACCGGCAATCCCCGCTATTTCGCACGGCTCATTTACGGTGGCCCCCATGGACTGGCTGAAGAAACTCCCGGTGGTCGGACCGGCGCTCTCCGCCGTCATGCGGACCCACGCCTGGCGCTCGTACGAGCGCCTCGACCGCGTGCACTGGACCCGCCTGGCCGCCGCGATCACCTTCATCAGCTTCCTCGCGCTCTTCCCGCTGATCACCGTCGCCGCCGCCGTCGGCGCCGCCCTGCTCAGCCAGGAACAGCTGGACAAGCTCCAGAAGAGCCTCGCCGAACAGGTCCCCGGCATCTCCGACCAGCTCGACCTGGAAGGGCTCGTCGCCAACGCCGGCACCGTCGGCCTCGTCGCCGGCGCCGTCCTCCTCCTCACCGGAATCGGCTGGATCGGATCGATGCGCGACTGCCTGCGCGCCGTCTGGGAGAAGGACGACGAGGACGAGGGCAATCCCCTCCTGCGCAAGGGCAAGGACGGCCTGGTCCTCCTCGGCCTCGGCGGGGCGGCCCTGGCCTCGGCCGCCGCCTCGGTCATCGGGGCCAGCGCGGTCGGCAAGTCCGCCGAGCTCCTGGGCATCCCGCGCCAGGGCGCGGGCGGCGCGCTGCTGCGCGGCGCGGCCTTCGGCGTCGGCGTGGCGGCGGCCTTCCTGCTGCTGCTCTACCTGCTGACCCTGCTGCCCGGGGTCGAGCCGCCGCGCCGCCGCCTGGTCCAGGCGGCGCTCATCGGCGCGGCGGGCTTCGAACTGCTGAAGCTGCTGCTCAGCGGCTACATGCGGGAGGTCGCGGGCAAGAGCATGTACGGGGCCTTCGGCGTGCCGATCGCCCTGCTGCTGTGGATCAACTTCACGGCGAAACTGCTGCTCTTCTGCGCGGCCTGGACGGCGACCCGCGACGACGAGGAGCAGGAGCAGGAAGAGGAGCAGGAACAGGCGGAGGCCGCCTAGGCGTCGGTGCCGCCTCCCGGGCCGCGGCGGCCGTGCGGCCAGCGGCGGTTGACCACGAAGGCCCCGCCGGCCAGGAGCACCAGCGCGCCGCCCGCGATGCCGAGGGCGGTGCCGAGCCCGCCGCCGCCGGAGGCTTCGGCGCCCGCCGCCGGCCTGCCCTTCTCGTGCGAGGTGGCGGGGGAGCCGAGCGGGGTGGCGTCCGCGCTCTTCGGCGGTACCAGCTCGCCCACCGGCTTGACCTTCCCGGCCGCCGCGAAGCCCCAGTCGAAGAGCTCGGCCGTCTCCTCGTAGACCCCGTTGAGCCCGCCGTTGTCCGGGTTCATCACGGTCACCAGCAGCTTCTTGTCGCCGCGCTGGGCGGCGCCGGTGAAGGTCGAGCCGGCCATGGTGGTGTTGCCGTTCTTCACCCCGGCGATGCCCTTGTACGGGGTGATGCCGCCGGCGCCGGTCATCAGCCGGTTGGTGTTCTGGATCTCGAAGTACTCGCGCGGCCTGCCCGCCTCCTGCCTGCCGGGGAACTTCGCCTCCGCCGTGCCGCAGTACTCGCGGAAGTCCTGCTTCTGCAGCCCCGAGCGGGCGATGAGGGTGAGGTCGTACGCGCTCGACACCTGCTCGGGGGCGTCGTAGCCGTCCGGGGACACCACGTGGGTGTCGAGGGCCTGGAGCTCCTCGGCGTGGGCCTGCATGTCCTTGACGGTCTTGTCGATGCCGCCGTTCATGGCCGAGAGCACGTGCACCGCGTCGTTCCCGGAGCGCAGGAACACGCCGAGCCACAGGTCGTGGACGCTGTAGTCGTGGTCCTCCTTGACCCCCACCAGGCTGCTGCCGGGGCCGACGCCGTCCATGTCCTGGTCGGTGACGTGGTGCACCTGGTCCTTGGGGAGGCCGGGCAGGACGGTGTCGGCGAAGAGCATCTTCATGGTGGAGGCCGGGGGCAGCCGCCAGTGGGCGTTGTGCGCGGCGAGCACCTCGCCGGTCTCGGCGTCCGCCACGATCCAGGACCGTCCGCTGAGGTTGGCGGGCAGGGCGGGCGCGCCGGGCAGCGGGTTGACCTGCGTTCCGGGCTGCCCGAGGCGGGCGCCGCCGACGGTGGACATCGAGGGGGGCGGTGCGGGGGCGTTCGGTGCCTTGGGCGGCTGCCCCTTCCCGTCGGCCGCCGGGGGCGGCGTGGGCGCGGCGTGTACAGGCGCGCTCGCGGATGCCATGAGCACGGCTGGAGCCAGCAGCGCGGCGGAAAGGACCGTCAGCGCGGTCTTCTTGGCAGACACGCAGGTGAACGTACATCCCGATGGACTGCCCGGCGTCCGGGACCGGCCAACGGGGCCCAACCACCCCCGGTACGGCCCACCCCGGCGCGTCCGTCCTGGGGACGAATCCGATACTGGGGACATGAAACTCAGCCGCACCGCGTCCTGGTTCCTCGCAGCGTTCGGAGCTTGGTCCTGGGTGATCTGGTCCACGTTCGTCAAGAACCTCTTCAATGACGCCAGCGGTCTGGCATTCGATGACGGTCAGCCCACGGCCTACTTCTGGGTCCACCTTCTCCTGGCGGTCACGTCCTTTCTCCTGGGGACCGCCGTTGGTGTGATCGGGTTGCGCAGCGTCCTGGTTCTGCGACGGGAATCACGATGACCGTGTTTGTGGTGATTGTGGCGGTGGTCGGGGTACTCGCGCTGCTTGCGTTGGTCCACCGGTGGCTGTGGGTCCGGCTGGTCCGCGACACGACGCGCCCGGGCGGGGCGGCGCGGAGGGCGGGCACGGTCCTGGCCTTCGCGCTGCCGCTGCTCGCGCTGGCCGCGCTGACGGCGGGCCGGGCGGGCGCGCCGTTCTGGCTGGAGCGGCTGGTGGCGTGGCCGGGGTACATGTGGCTGGCGGTGCTGCTGTACCTCACGATGGCGATGGCGGTGGCGGAGCCCGTCCGCCGCCTGTGGCTCCGCCGGCTGCCCGCGCCACCGGCTCCTCAATCGCCGGAGGGGCTTGATCTGGTCCCCGCCGTTCCCGGTGGGGCGTCCGGGGCGGAGCCGCAGGTGGGGGCCGGTGTGGAGCCGGCGGTGCCGGGCGGTGCGGCCGCGGGCCCCGCTCCTCAATCGCCGGAGGGGCTTGATCCGGCGTCCGGGGCGGAGCCCCGGACCTCGGCGGAGTCGGACGGGGCGTCTGGGGCGGAGCCCCAGTTGCGGGAAGGGGCGGGTGGGGGAGCGGCCCCGCAGGGCCCCGCCCCCGCCCCCGGCGCGCCGGCCCGGGCCGATGCCACCACCCGGCGGGTGTTCGTGGCGCGCGTGGTCGGCGGGGCGGCTGCCGTGGCCGCTGCCGGGGTCGTCGGGAACGGCACCTACGGGGTGCTCCGCGGCCCCCGCGTGAAGCGCGTGCAGGTGCCCCTCGCCCGGCTGCCCCGCGCCGCGCACGGGTTCCGGATCGCCGTGGTCAGCGACGTCCACCTCGGCCCGGTGCTCGGCCGCGCCCACACCCGCCGCATCGTCGACACCGTCAACCGCACCCAGCCCGACCTCATCGCCATCGTCGGCGACCTCGTCGACGGCGACGTCCGCGACCTCGGCCCCGCCGCAGAGCCGCTGCGCGAACTCCGCGCCCGCCTCGGCAGCTTCTTCGTCACCGGCAACCACGAGTACTTCTCCGGCGCCCAGCAGTGGGTGGACCACGTCCGCGAACTCGGCCTCACCCCGCTGGAGAACGCCCGCCGCGAGCTGCCCCACTTCGACCTCGCCGGGGTCAACGACGTCCAGGGGGAGAAGGAGGGCAAGGGCCCCGACTTCCAGGCGGCCCTCGGCGACCGCGACCGGGCCCGGGCCTCCGTGCTCCTCGCCCACCAGCCGATCGTGATCGACGAGGCCGTCCGCCACGGCGTGGACCTCCAGCTCTCCGGGCACACCCACGGCGGCCAGCTGTGGCCCGGCGAGTACCTGGCCGAGCTGGCGAACCCGACCGTCGCCGGCCTGGAGCGCTACGGCGACACCCAGCTGTACGTGTCCCGCGGCGCGGGTGCCTGGGGGCCGCCCGTGCGGGTCGGGGCGCCGTCCGACATCACCGTCGTCGAACTCGCCTCATACCAGGCCTGACCTGGTCCGACCGGGCATCGCGGGCCTTCCCGCGGCCGATTTTCCGTGATTCAGTGACCGATAGTCGGAGAGTCGGTTCGGATATCGGATAACGGGCCGGACGGGGATGTGCGGGGGTCGGGGATGCGGTCGGTCCGCTCGAAGGTGATCGCGGCCGGGCTGGTCCTCGGCGCGGCCGGTGTCGGTGCCTGGCAGCTGCTGCCCTCCGACGAGGAGGGCCGCGGCGCCATCCGCGTCGGCACGACCGACGTGGTCTCCGCCCTCGACCCGGCCGGGGCCTACGACGCCGGCTCCTGGGCCCTGTACGGCAACGTCTACCAGTCGCTGCTGACCTTCAAGCCCGGCTCGGCCACCCCGGTCCCGGACGCGGCGTCCTCCTGCAAGTTCATCGGGCAGAAGCTGACCACGTACCAGTGCGAGCTGCGCCCCGACCTGACCTTCTCCAACGGCCGCGCCGTCACCGCCGAGGACGTGAAGTTCTCCTTCGACCGCATCAAGCAGATCAACTCCGACCAGGGGCCGGCCCCGCTCTTCACCAACCTCCAGTCGGTCAAGGCCGAGGGCCGCACGGTCACCTTCAACCTCTCCTCCCGCGACGCCACCTTCCCCTTCAAGATCGCCACCGGCGCCGGCTCGATCGTCGACAAGGACCGCTACCCGGCCAAGGCGCTGCGCGAGGACGGCAAGGCGGACGGCTCGGGCCCGTACACCCTGGCCGAGTACCGCCGCGGCGGCAGCGCCGAACTGCGTCCCAACCCGGCGTACAAGGGGAGTGGCGGCGCCGCCCGGGCGCTGGTCACCGTCCGCTACTTCAAGGACTCCGCGCAGCTGGACAAGGCCTGGCGGGACCACGAGGTCGAGGTCGCGCACCGGGACATGCCCCCGGCGGTGCTCGCGGGCCTCAACCCGGGCCTGAAGGACACCCGCTACCAGGCCTCCGGCGGCACGGAGACCCGTAACCTCGTCTTCAACGTCCGCCCGGGCTCCGCGGTGGAGAAGCCGGCCGTGCGCCAGGCGGTGGCGGCCGTACTGGACCGCTCCAGGATCGCGGGTGAGATCCACAAGGGCACGGTCACCCCGCTGTACTCCCTGGTCCCGGCGGGCGTCCCGGCGCACAGCACGCCCTTCTTCGACGCCTACCCGGCGCCCAACGGCGCGGCCGCCCGCAAGCTCCTGCGCGACGCCGGGATCACCGCGCCGGTCCCCGTCACGCTCGGCGTCAACACGCGCGGCGCGAACCTCGCCGAGGCCGAGGAGATCAAGCGGCAGCTGGAGTCGACGAACCTGTTCCAGGTGAGGATCAAGTCCGTCGAGGCGTGGGAGGACTTCCAGAAGGCCTACGCGGCCGGGCAGTTCGACGTCTACACGATCGGCTGGATCGCCGACTTCCCGGACGCGGACAACTTCCTCGCGCCGCTGGTCGGCCGGGACTCCAGCATGAACAACGGCTTCTCCGACAAGTACGTCGACGAGCTGATCACCCGCACCCAGGCCCACTCCGAGCGCGCCGAGGCCGCCGGCGACTTCCGCGAGCTCCAGCGGGTGGTGGCCCAGCAGGTGCCGGTGCTGCCGATCTGGCAGAAGAAGGACTACGTGCTCTCGCGCGAGGCCGTCACCGGCTCCCAGTCGCTCTCCGACGGCACGGGCGTCTGGCGCCTGTGGGAGCTCAACTGGCTGTAGGCGGTTCGAGGGTGTCCCCGTGCGCGAGCAGCAGGGTGCGCAGGGGGCCGGCCAGCGCCTCGCAGGTCGCGCGGTCCAGCGGGGCCAGCAGGCGCGCGTAGTGGCTCAGGTGCTCCTCCATCACCGTGTCGGCCAGGGTGGCGCCCGCCTCGGTCAGGCGGATGCGCACCGAGCGGCGGTCGGCCTCGTCGCGGACCCGCTCGACCAGCCCCTTGGCCTCCAGCCGGTCGATCCGGTTGGTGATCGCGCCCGAGGTCACCATGGCGGCCGGGATCAGCGCGCCGGCGGTCAGCGCGTACGGGGGGCCTGACCGGCGCAGGCTGACCAGGACGTCGAACTCGCCCACCTCCAGGCCGTGCTCGGCGGTGAAGCCCTTGAGGTACTTGTCGATGATCCGGTTCATGCGCGAGATCCGGGCCAGGACCTCGACGGGCCACAGCGCCTCCGCGAGGTCGGGGCGCTCCTTCTCCCACTCGCCGACGATCGCGGCCACGACGTCCTGCTCGTTGCTGTCGTACTCCTTCTCCATGGCCCGAGAATACCTCAACGTTAAGACACTTGACGTTGAGGGAGTCTCTCTGTTTTTATCTCAACGTTGAGATTGTCAAGGTTGAGACATGAAGGGGAGTGGGTCGTCCATGACGGTCAACGCCACCACCAGCAACAACAGCAGCAGGACCGTGGCACCGGCGGCCGCCGCCACCCGGGCGCCCGTCCCGGTCTTCTGGCTCGCCCTGCTGGCCACCCCCATCGCCGCCGGGGCCAACGCGCCCGTGCTGATCCTTCCCGACATGGCCCGCTCGCTCGGCGTCGCGGGCGGCACCGCCGCCTGGCTGCTCACCGCCTTCGGCTGGGCCATGGCCACCGGCACCCCCCTCATGGCCGGCCTCCTGCGCCGCCGGGGCCTGGCCGTGGTGCTCCGCCTGGCCGCCGCCCTCGTCATGGGCGGCACCCTGCTGGTCGCCGCCTCCCCCTGGCTCCCGCTCACCCTCCTCGGCCGCTGCGCCCAGGCCGCCGGCGGCGCCGGGCTGGTGGCGGCCGCGATGAGCCTCGCCGGGACCGCCCGCCGGATGGGCGTCATCAGCGCCGGCTTCGGCATGCTCGGCGCGGCCGGACCGCTGCTCGGCCGGACCCTCGCGGACGGCGCCTCCTGGCGGCTCGCCCTCGGCGTCCAGGCCGTCGCCCTGCTGGCGGTGCCCGCGGTGCTGCGGCACGCCGGGCGCGGGGCGGCTCCGGTCCCCGCGGGCCGCTTCGACGGGCGCGGCGCCGCCCTGCTGACCGCCCTCGCCACCGCCCTGGTGCTGCTCCCGACCCAGCCCCTGGCCGCCGTCGCCGGTGCCCTCGTCGCCGCCGTGCTGCTCGTCCTGCACGTACGCCGCCGCCCCGACGGGTTCGTGCCCGCCGTGCTGCTGCGCCGGCCCGTGTTCGTGGTCTCGGCACTGCTCGCGCTGGTGCTGTCGACCTCCTACTTCACCCTGCTCTTCTCGGTGCCCCGGCTGCTCGCCGACCGGGCCGGCTGGGACGCCGCCTCCGCCGGGACCGGGCAGCTCTTCGCGCTGCTCGCCGGGGCGGCCCTGTCCTGGCTGCTCGCCGCCGCCTCGGCCCGGATGGGCCGCGGGGCCGTCCGTACGGTCCTCGTCACGGCCGGCGCCGCCGCCGCGCTCCTCGGGGTCTTCGCCGACTCCGGCGCGCTGCTGGTCGTCGCCACCGGTGTGGGCGTGTTCACCGCCAGCGCCGCGAACGCGGTCCTGTCGACCCACGCCGTGTCCGCCGCCCCCGGCGAGGCCCACCGGCCCAGCGCCATCGGCCTGTTCACCCTCTGCTACCAGCTCGGCGGGGCCTTCGGCCCGGCCTTGGCCACCCTGCTGGTCCTGGGCTGAGCAGCCCCCGGCCCCGTTCCCCGGGCCCTCACTCCTCGCCGGGGTGGGGGTCCGAGGCGCGCTTCCCGCCCCGGGCGGCCGCCGTCTGGGCCATGCCCGGCAGGAAGTCCGCGAACAGCTCGTGCACCTCGCGCACCAGCGGCCGCAGCACCCGGAACCGGGCCAGCACGATGCCCCGCGTGGTCAGCTGCGCACCGCGCTCGGCGAGCCGCCGCGTCTTCTCGCTGCCGGGCGAGCGGTCGAAGACCCAGTACAGGACCAGGCCCATCTGCGAGAGCCACATCAGCTCCGGCAGTACGTCGGCCAGTTCGGCCGGCACCTTCGTCTTCGCCCCGGCCAGCACCTCGCGGTGGATGTCGATGGCCGCCTTGCGCGCCGGCTCGGACTCCCCCGAGAAGGGGCTGAGCGGACTCTCCGGATCCGCCGCGTTCTTGAAGAACTGCGAGGCGAACTCGTGGTACGGCTCCGCGATGTCCAGCCAGCTCGTCAGCACTCCGGCGAGCCGCTTCTGGAGATCCGTCTCCTGGTCCAGGATCGGCCGCACCGCCGCCTGGTGGGCCGCCCCGATCCGGTCGTAGAAGCCCTGGACCAGGTGCTCCTTCGACTCGAAGTAGTAGTACGCGTTGCCGACCGAGACCCCCGCCTCCTTGGCGATGCCCCGCATGGTCGTCTTGTCGAACCCGCGCTCCTGGAAGAGCCGGAGCGCGGTTTCGAGGATGAGCGTGCGGGTCTGCTCGCTCTTGGGCGCCTTCTGATCTGTCACGGTGTCCGACTTTATCGGGGCGCGGAGCAGCGGTCGTCACAGGCCGGTTCTCCGGGCTCCGCTTCGGAATTGGTACGTACCGCGTGCCGGACGGCGGCGGCCGTGTTCATGGCCGCCCCGGCGAAGGGGCGGCCCGCCGGGGTGGCGAGCCATTCGGCCTTCGAACGGTGCTCGGCGAGCGCCCAGAGGCAGACGATGAAGGCGTCCGTGCCCCGCCACACCTGCCCGCCGTCCCCGACGACGGTGATCTCGCGCAGGGTCTCGGCGTGCGCCAGCCTCGGGAACGTCCGCCAGGCCTCGGCGGAGGCCGCCGGCACCAGCCGCAGCGGGACCAGCTGCCGCTGCCTGATCAGCCAGTTCCGGATGGCGGTGCACACGGGGCAGGCGGCGTCGTACAGGACGGTCAGGTACCGGACGCCGGGCCCGGTACCCCGCTCGGCCCGCGCCACGGGTCAGGCCCCGGCCGGCGCGGTCCACCCCTGGGGGGCGACCGGCGGCACGGGCGGCAGCTGCGCGGCCTGCCGCTCCATGATCCCGCGGCGGCGCATCCGGCTCAGCACCCACACGTTGCCGAGGTGCATGACGCCGAGGACCAGCAGGACGACGCCGAGCTTGACCGACAGCGTCTCGAAGAGGCCGCGGGCTTCGTGGACCGTTCGGCCCGAGCGCAGGTAGAGGGTCACGAAGCCGATGTTCACGAGGTAGAAGCCGACCACCAGGAGGTGGTTGACGGCGTCCGCGAGCTTCTCGTTCCCCTGGAGGACGTCGGCGATGAAGACGCGGCCGTTGCGGCTGAGCGTACGGGCGACCCAGACGGTCAGCCCGATGCTGATGAGCAGGTAGATGACGTACGCGACCACGGTGAGGTCCATTGCCCCAGCTCCCCTTGAACGTGTTCAACTCCTTGGCAGGATTGACTGTAGACCTGTTTTTGAACAGGTTCAAGCCTTCTTTCCCGGCCCGCTCAGCAGGGCGGCCGGAAGCCCCCGGGAGTGGCGGGCGGACGGTCCGCCGAGACGAGTGCCGCCTCCGGCCGGGGCATCGGCGAGCCGTCCGCCAGCAGGTAGGGGCCCGGCTCCAGGACGGTGCCGACATCGGCGCCGCGCCGGGTCGCGTTCGCGGCCGTCACCCGGTTCAGGGGCGCGGGCGTGAGCGTCTGCCGCTCCCGGACGTACGCGACGAAGCTCTCGAAGTCCCGCTGGTGGCGGTACGGGGCCTGGAAGCCGCGCAGCGCGCCGTACCCGTCGTACGCCAGGAACGTGTACGAGGGTGCCGCGAGCCGGTAGCTCCGGGCCGGGTCGAGCGGGACGCCGTCGACGAACACGTCCGCCGGGCTGACCCGGTCGCCGACCGCGCCCCGGGCGTCGAACGTGTAGCGGACGTTCCCGGAGACGGCGAGCGGCGCGAACAGCAGCTCGCCGCTCGCCGCCGTCGTCCACTGCTGCTCCAGGGCGTCGTGGATCTGCTGCCCGGTCACCGTCGCGCTGACGATCGGGTCGCCGAAGCCCACGGCCCGCCACGCCCGGCCGAAGGTGACGGCCCCGCCGGAGGCCGCGTCGCGCGGCAGGTCGCCCGCGATGACGGCCTGTCCCACCCGGGGCGCGGCGGCGATCAGTGCCAGCTGGGCCGGCACGTTGGGGTGGACGTTGGCGTCGTTCTCCGGGTCGGCCGGCCTGCGGCCCGCCCACAGCGCCCAGTCGGCGACCAGGTCGCCCATGGTGGACTCGCCCGCCGTGTTGCGCGTACGCGAGAACGAGCCGGTCTGCCGGCCGATCCGGGCGGCGTTCCGCGCGGAGCCCTGCCCGGCCCAGTAGTCGACGACCTCCTTGAGGGCCGGATCGGGGGCGACGTCGCGGGTGTTGGGATGGTTCGTGGACACGGTCAGCTCGCGCACCACCTTCCCGGTCGCCGGGTCGAGGCGGAGGCTGATCTCGTTGATCAGCTGGCCGTGGCAGCCCGCCTCGACGAAGGGGCGGGGGACGCCGGCGGGATCGGGGACCATCATGTTGAACCGGGTGTGCCAGTGCCCGGTGACGATGGCGTCGATGTCGGGGGAGACCCGCAGCGCCAGGTCCAGGGCCGGGCCGGAGGGGTCGGCGCCGCTGTTGAAGTCGGCCCCGGCCACCGCCCCGTCGTGGACGCTGAGCACGATGGCGCCGACGCCCTGGGCCTTGAGCAGGGCCGCGTACCGGTCGGCGGTGGCGACCTCGTCGAGGGTGGCCAGCCCCGGCTGGTAGGAGCCGGGCATCAGCTCAGTGCCGAGGGCGGTCAGATGGATGAAGCCGATCCGCAGCTCCTGGCCGGCGGCGGTGCGGACCGTCTCGATGTTGTACGCGGGCAGCACCGTGCGCCCGTCGGAGCCCCAGACCAGGTTGGCGCTGTGGTAGCGGAAGTCGGCGCCGTGGAAGCGGGCCCCGGAGGAGTCGGCGAAGGAGGCGTCCCGGCCCTCGACGGGGAACGGCACGCCCTGCTCCATGTGCCGCCGCAGCATGGCGGGGGACTTGTCGAGCTCGTGGTTCCCGGCGGTCGCGAAATCGAGCCCCATCCGGTTGAGGGCCTCGACGGTGGGCTCGTCGGCGAACGCGGCGGCGTCGAACTCCCAGCCGGCGAAGGCGTCCCCGGGGGTGAAGAAGAAGGAGTTGGACCGGCCGTCCCGCAGCCGGGCCAGGTGGGCCGCCATGTACGCGACCCCGCCGACGGTGTACGTACGGCCGCCGTTGCCGCTGATCACGGCGTTGCCGCCGGGGGCGGCCTGGAGGTAGCCGTGCAGGTCGGTGATGTTGAGGAGCTGCACGTCCACGTACTCGGCGGCGGTGGCGGCGTCCCGCGCGTGCGCGGTGGCGTGGGCGGGGACCCCGGTGGCGAACGTGGCGGCGACGGTCCCCAGTGCGGTGAGGAACGTCCGCCGCCCGAGGTGGTGCGAACTCCGGTCCGGACATGTGGTCTTGGCGAGCCTCGTCACATCGGCCCATGCTCCCGCGCCCCGCCGCCCGTGTCGATGCGCCGGGCCGCGGCTTCACTCCTGCGTGGCGGGCTCCTGCGTGGCGGGCGCGGCACCGGACCGGGTGGGCGCTCAGACCGTCGCGCCGAGGATCTGGAGGACCCGGCCGACGGTGGTGTCCGGTTCCACGCCCGGCTTCGGGAGGAAGGCGTACGTGACGACCCTGCCGCCGTCGGCGGTGGCGAAGGTGCCGCCCGTGTACGCGGCCATGCTGCCGGTCTTGCCCCAGATCTCGACGCCGTTGACCGTGGCGTAGGCCAGGCCGCCCATGCTGTACGGCAGTGCCTGCCGCTTCGGCAGCGGCGACTTCGCGAACAGCTGTGCCTGCTGGGCCGGCGGCAGCAGGCGGCCGCCCAGCAGGGCCTTCGTGAACCGCTCCAGGTCCGGGGCGTTGGAGATCATGCCGCCCTCCGCCCAGGCCCAGGGGTCCTGCGGGGCGGGCGCGGCCAGCGACGGGGTCGGCATGGAGCGGTCCCCGGCGCGGGGGACGTAGGTGTGCCGCAGGCCGAGCGGGCGGGCGATGCGCCGCTGGACCTCGTCCGCGTAGGAGCGGCCCGTCACCTTCTCGATCGCGAGGCCGAGGAAGAAGTAGTTGCCCCCGTTGTACTGCTGGCCGGTGACCGGGGACTCGGGCTTCGCCGCGCAGCTCGTCCAGGCGTGCACGACGCGCTGCGGCGTCAGGCCGGCGTCGTCCAGGAGGGGTTCGCAGGGCTTGCCCAGGCCGCTGGTGTGGCTCAGCAGCTGGCCGACGGTGATCGGCGCCCAGTCGGCCGGGACCGTGTCGGGGAGGATCTCGCGGATCGGGGTGTCCATGGCGAACCGGCCCTCGGCGATCAGCTGGAGGACCACCGTCGAGGTGAACATCTTGGTCATGCTGCCGATCCGGAAGGAGGCGGCGGGGTCCTGGGAGACGGCCCCGGCCGCCGTTCTGAGGCGGACGCCCGGCCCGGTCACCCGGACCATCGTGCCGTCCGAGACCGCGTCCGGGGTCATCGCCTTCGCCAGCGCGGCCTCGTCGACGGGACGGACGTCGCGGAGGGCGCCGACGCCGGGCCGCGGGCCGGGCTGCCGCTCGGCCGCCGAGGCGGGCACCGCGGCTGCGGAGAGGGAGGCGACGGCCGCGGTGGCGACGGCGAGGGAGATCCAACGGGTGCTGCGGCGGGCGGAGTTCACGGGGTTCGTCATGACCGCAAGCCTGCCGTGGGCAAGATCCCCGGACCATCGGTGTCACCCCTGACCCGACCCTGACCCACCCCCGAGCGCACCCGAGGCCCGCACCCCGGAACGGGGTACGGGCCTCGGGCTCGGGCTCAGCCGGAAGGGATCAGAAACGGCGCGTGATCAGCGCACGCTTGACTTCCTGGATCGCCTTCGTGACCTCGATGCCGCGCGGGCACGCGTCGGTGCAGTTGAACGTCGTGCGGCAGCGCCACACGCCGTCCTTGTCGTTCAGGATCTCCAGCCGCTGCTCGCCGGCCTCGTCGCGCGAGTCGAAGATGAAGCGGTGGGCGTTGACGATCGCCGCCGGGCCGAAGTACTGGCCGTCGTTCCAGAACACCGGGCACGAGGACGTGCACGCGGCGCACAGGATGCACTTGGTGGTGTCGTCGAAGCGCTCGCGGTCCTCGGCGGACTGCAGGCGCTCGCGCGTCGGCTCGTTGCCCTTGGTGACCAGGAACGGCATGACGTCGCGGTACGCCTGGAAGAAGGGCTCCATGTCGACCACGAGGTCCTTCATCACCGTGAGGCCCTTGATGGCCTCGACGGTGATCGGCTTCTCCGGGTTGATGTCCTTGATCAGCGTCTTGCAGGCGAGCCTGTTCTTGCCGTTGATCCGCATCGCGTCGGAGCCGCAGATGCCGTGCGCGCACGAGCGGCGGAAGGTCAGCGTGCCGTCGAGGTCCCACTTGATCTTGTGGAGACCGTCGAGCACGCGCTCCTTCGGGTCGATCTCGATCTGGAAGTCCTGCCACTCCGCCTCGGCCGAGACCTCGGGGTTGAAGCGGCGGATCCGGAAGGTGACCGTGATGTTGTGCGAGGCCGCGGCCTCGGCCTCGACCTTGTCCAGGGTGGGGGTGGCCATCAGTACTTACGCTCCATCGGCTGGTAGCGGGTGACGACGACGGGCTTGTAGTCCAGGCGGACGGAGTCCTTGCCGTCGGCGTCGACCTCGCGGTACGCCATGGTGTGGCGCATGAAGTTGACGTCGTCGCGGTTCGGGTAGTCCTCGCGGTAGTGACCGCCGCGGGACTCCTTGCGCGCCAGCGCGGACACGGCCATGACCTCGGCCAGGTCGAGCAGGTTGCCCAGCTCGATGGCCTCCAGCAGGTCCGTGTTGAAGCGCTTGCCCTTGTCCTGGACGGACACGTTCTTGTAGCGCTCGCGCAGCTCCGCGATCTTCTCGACCGCGGTCTTGATGGTCTGCTCCGTACGGAACACCATCACGCACGCGTCCATCGTCTCCTGGAGCTCCAGGCGCAGGTCGGCGACCCGCTCCTTGCCCGTGGAGTTGCGCAGGTGCTCGACCAGGTCGACGACCTGCTGCGCCGGGTTCTCGGGGAGCTCGACGAAGTCGTTCTCCTGCGAGTACTTGGCCGCGGCGATGCCGGAGCGCTTGCCGAAGACGTTGATGTCCAGCAGCGAGTTGGTGCCCAGGCGGTTGGCGCCGTGCACCGACACGCACGCGACCTCGCCGGCCGCGTACAGGCCCGGGACGACGGTGGTGTTGTCCGACAGGACCTCACCCTCGACGTTGGTCGGGATGCCGCCCATGGCGTAGTGCGCGGTGGGCTGGATCGGGATCGGGTCCGTGTAGGGCTCGATGCCGAGGTAGGTGCGCGCGAACTCCGTGATGTCCGGGAGCTTCGCGTCGAGCTGCTCCGGCGGGAGGTGCGTCAGGTCCAGGTACACGTGGTCGCCGGCGGGGCCGCAGCCGCGGCCCTCGCGGATCTCCGTGTAGATGGAGCGCGAGACGACGTCACGGGACGCGAGGTCCTTCATGACCGGCGCGTACTTCTCCATGAAGCGCTCGCCGTCCTTGTTGCGGAGGATGCCGCCCTCACCGCGGGCGCCCTCCGTCAGCAGGATGCCCATGCGCCAGATGCCCGTCGGGTGGAACTGGAAGAACTCCATGTCCTCCAGCGGCAGGCCGCGGCGGTAGCAGGCCGCCTGGCCGTCACCCGTGAGGGTGTGCGCGTTGGAGGTCACCTTGAAGAACTTGCCGGTGCCGCCGGAGGCGTAGATGACGGCCTTGGCCTGGAACACGTGGATCTCGCCGGTGGCGAGCTCGTACGCGACCACACCGGCCGACTTCTTGACGCCGTCCTCCTCGACCAGGAGCTGGTCCAGGACGTAGAACTCGTTGAAGAACTCCACGCCCTCCTTGACGCAGTTCTGGTACAGCGTCTGGAGGATCATGTGGCCCGTGCGGTCCGCGGCGTAGCAGGACCGGCGGACCGGCGCCTCGCCGTGGTTGCGGGAGTGGCCGCCGAAGCGGCGCTGGTCGATGGTGCCGTCCGGGGTGCGGTTGAACGGCAGGCCCATCTTCTCCAGGTCGAGGACCGCGTCGATGGCCTCCTTCGCCAGGATCTCGGCGGCGTCCTGGTCGACCAGGTAGTCACCGCCCTTGACCGTGTCGAAGGTGTGCCACTCCCAGTTGTCGTCCTCCACGTTGGCCAGCGCGGCGGCCATGCCGCCCTGCGCGGCGCCCGTGTGGGAGCGGGTGGGGTAGAGCTTCGTCAGCACGGCGGTGCGGCTGCGCTTCGTCGACTCGATGGCCGCGCGCATGCCCGCGCCACCGGCGCCGACGATGACGGTGTCGTACTTGTGGATCTTCATCTGTTTCGCCTCAGCCCCGTTGCCTAGCGGATGTTCGGGTCGAAGGTGAAGATCACCAGCGTGCCCAGAAGGATGGTGAACACCGTGGCGGTGTAGAGCAGGCCCTTCAGCCACAGCCGCGTGTTGGCGCGCTCCGCGTAGTCGTTGATGACGGTACGCAGGCCGTTGGAGCCGTGCAGCATGGCCAGCCACAGCATCAGCAGGTCCCAGACCTGCCAGAACGGGGACGCCCAGCGGCCGGCCACGAAGGCGAAGCCGATCTTGGAGACGCCGCCGTCCAGCACCAGCTGGATGACGAGGTGGCCGATGACGAGGACGACGAGCACGATGCCCGAGAGGCGCATGAAGAGCCACGCGGCCATCTCGAAGTTGCCGCGGGTCGAGCGCGGGGTCTTGCCCGTGCGCTTGCGCGGGGCCTCGATGTACGGCGCCGGGTTGTCGGTGTCGTAGAGGGAAACGCCCTCCACGTCGCCGATCGCCTTGGCGGAAGAAGTGTCAGAGGACATGCGTGTCACTTCCCGAACAGTTCGAGGTAGGCGTGGCCGAGGACGGGGTACAGGGCGCAGCCCATCAGCACGACCCAGATGCCCACGACCCACCAGAGCATCGTCTTCTGGTGACGGGGGCCCTTGGACCAGAAGTCCACGGCGATGACACGGAGACCGTTGAGCGCGTGGAACAGGATTGCGGCGACGAGGCCGTACTCCAGCAGCGCGACGATCGGAGTCTTATAGGTAGCCACGACATCGTCGTACGCCTCGGGGGAGACGCGGACGAGAGCGGTGTCGAGGACGTGTACGAACAGGAAGAAGAAAATGAGGACGCCGGTGACTCGATGAGCCACCCAGGACCACATTCCTTCCCGGCCGCGGTACAACGTTCCAGCCGGCACGGAAAACCCTCCGGAAGCGGGGCGGGGGCCAGCCGGCTTCTTTGTCGGTCGGGCCCGGCCGGGTACGGTCCACCGGCCCCGGACATCGTAGCGACGCTTTGTCGGTTCCCTCGCCCGGGGTCCGCCGGTGTGATCAAACAGGCACGGACGGGCTATCCCACAGGGGCAAATAGCCCGAAATCGGCAGCAGGCAGACCGTCGTCCGGGTCCCAGGGCTGCGCACCGGCGAGTCGGTCCAGCAGCCGGAGGGTCCGGGAGCGGGCGACCAGGCGCAGTTCCTCGGCGGAGATCGAGCGTTCCTCGTCGATCTCGTGAGCCATCCTGCGGCGGATCGCTGCCAGCAGCTGGTCCACCTGCTCCTCGGGCGGGTGTCCGTCCAGGCAGATCACGAAGGCGTGCCCGAAGGTCCGCTCGTACTCCGCCCGTGCCGCGTCGAGGGCGAGGAGCGCGGCGTACGGGGCGCCCTGGCCCAGCTCCGCCGAGGACTCCCGGGCCAGCGCCTCGGTGAGGTCGCCCTGGGAGAGGTCGTACGAGGCCTCGTCGCAGGCGGCGAGCAGGGAGGCGGCGTCCGGGTAGGGGCGGTGGGCGGCCACCCGGTGGGCCCAGCGCCCGCTGCCGCAGCAGCGCAGCAGGACCGCGCGGGCGGTCTCGGGCGGCAGGGAGTTGAATCGCGCCAGTCCGGCGCCGGGGGCGGAGGCCGGACCGCGGACCTGTGCCGGAAGGTGGCTGGACAGCGGAGTACTCCTCGGGGCGGGGCGCGGGTGTACCGCCACGCTAGCGATCTCGGAGTGGCCGTGCCCTGCCCGAACGGGGATTTCACCCGGAAGTGAGCCGAAAGGATGAGGCCGGGGAGGTTTGACCCGACTGGAGAGGGGAGGACGACCGAGGCCGCCACCCCCCACAGGAGAGGCCCCGGTCGCCATCCGTCACGGACTCGTGCGACAAGCCCGTATTCATGTCAGCGTATGGAGTGCGTTTTCTGTCACACCCCGCTCCGCGCAGGGTTGGTTGCTGGTTGTACAACTCGTGGACGAGAGGTACATGAAAGCCGTAACGTGCGGATTTGCGCCACACGTACAGGACGTTGAACGGGTTGGGGACTTTGCTGGGGGACGACGCGGAGCTGACCGCCGCGGTGCTCGCGGCACAGGACGGCGACGAGAGCGCGTTCCGGACTGTGTACCGCGCCGTGCACCCGCGCCTGCTCGGATACGTACGCACGCTCGTCGGCGACGCCGACGCGGAGGACGTGACCTCCGAGGCCTGGCTGCAGATCGCCCGCGACCTGGCCTCCTTCACGGGCGACGCCGACCGCTTCCGCGGCTGGGCCGCCCGCATCGCCCGCAACCGGGCCCTCGACCACATCCGCATGCGCGGCCGCCGTCCCGCCATCGGCGGCGACGAGACCGAGCTGACCGGCCGGGCCGCGGACTCGGACACGTACGGCGAGGCCATGGAGGCCCTGTCCACCGGGCGCACCATGAAGCTGATAGCCCAGCTGCCCCAGGACCAGGCCGAGGCCGTCGTCCTGCGCGTGGTCGTCGGCCTCGACGCCAAGAGCGCCGCCGAGACCCTCGGCAAGCGCCCCGGCGCGGTCCGCACGGCCGCGCACCGGGGACTGAAGAAGCTCGCCGAACTCCTCAGCGCGGAGTTCGGCCCCGCCGGCGCGGCCGGCGGGACGGAAAACGAAGCGGAACCCCGCGCCCGGGTCGGCCATAATGCCGGGGACCAGGCACGGGAGCGTGATCTCGACGCGGTGCCCGCGCAGCGCGCGCGGGCGGGGGACCTGGTGGAGCGAACCGGTGTGACGCATTCACGTTGGCGGACGCAGAAGGACATGTGATGGCCGACGAGCACAACGCGTGGCTGGACAAGGCCACGGCGGACGAGCTGCTGCGCGGAGGAACACCCGGCCCGGTCGGATCCGGCGCCGACCCGCGCGCCCGGGCGGAGGCGGCCCGGATGCGCGCCGCCCTCGACGCCCTGACCCCCCGCTCGGCGGGGGGAGAACTGCCCGGTGAGGAAGCCGCCCTGGCCGCGTTCCGCGCGGCCCGCGCCGGGGCTCCCGCGACGGCGGCGGCCGCCTCCGCGGCGGCTGCCGCCCCGGCCGCGTCCGGCGTGCCCGGGGCGGACCGCGAACCCGTGGTCGACCTGGCGCCGATACCCCCCGTACGGATACCCGCGCAGCGGCGTCCCGTCACGGCCGCGCGCTTCGGGCTGGCGGCCGCGCTGGCCTCGGTCGCCGTCGGCGGCATCGCCGCCGTCGCCGGCACCGGCCTGCTGGACCGCGCCGCGCACCTGACGGCCGGCCCCGCCCCGGCGGTCTCGGTCAGTGCCGACTCGGACCCGGCGCCCGCCGGGGACACCGCCGGCGCCACCCTCGTACCGCAGCTGCGGCCGACCCCGTCCCTGGGCGTCGACGGCTTCTCGCGCGGCCCGGACGCCTCGCCGACGCCGGGCACGGGGATGCGTACGCTCCCCGACGTCGCGCCGAGCCTTTCGGTACCGCCCGGCACGGCCGCCTCGGGCGGCGGCGCCGGCGGTGGCGGGGGCGGAGCGGCGGGTACCGACGGCACCCGCGACTCGTTCGCCGGCGGCGGCGCCACCGCCGACAGAGGGAAGAACCAGGGCATCGAGGCGGAGAAGCCGCGCCCCGAGGACCTGTGCCGGGACAACAAGGCGAAGAAGCTCGCCGACGACCGGCGCGAGTACCTCTCCAAGCTCGCCGGCGGGGCCGCGAAGGTCCAGCGCTTCTGCGCGACCCTGCTGGACGGGGCCACGAAGGGCACGGTCCCGCGCGGCGGCGCCGACCAGGGCAGCGCCCCGCTGCCGCTGCCGTCCATGACCCCGCTGACCAGCGGCGGGCTGGGTTTCCGCACCCGCTGAAACAGACCCGCTGAAACCTTTTTTCAGGCTTCGCGTGCGGGGGCTGTAACACTTTTCGAACCGCTGACGCAGTACGTATCGAGCCGACTGGTCATCGGCCGCGCACGAGCCGGGGTTCCCCCCGTACCCCTGGGCTCGGCGCACCCGGCGCGGGCGGGGCACGTTCCCCCGGCCCTGCCCGCGCCCCCTCTCTTCTCCGGGACCACCGGAGCGCAGGACCACCCGTGGACCGGGATCACCGGGATCACCAGTAGACGACGACCTTGTCGCCCACCTTCACCTGGTCGAACAGCTCCGACAGCTTCTTCTTGTCCCGGACGTTCACGCAGCCGTGCGAGGCGCCGTCGTAGCCGCGGGCCGCGAAGTCGGACGAGTAGTGCACCGCCTGGCCCTCGCTGAAGAACATCGAGTAGGGCATCGACGTGTGGTAGATCGTCGACGTCCACTCCTTCGCCTTCCACCCCACCTGGAACAGACCCTCGCGGGTCGGCGTGTTCTCCGAGCCGAAGCGCACGTCCATCGTGGAGACGACCTTGCCGTCGATCATCCAGGCCAGGGTGCGGCTCTCCTTGCTGATGCACATCACCCGGCCCTGCATGCAGCGCGGGTCCGGGGCGTCGACCTCGTTGGTGGTCGGCGGGCGCAGCTCGTCGTCGGTCGGCTTCTTCGTCAGGCCCTGCACCTTCTGCCAGGTGGCCTCGTCCACCGACCCGGTCGCGGACAGCCCGTGCTGCGACTGGAAGGTCTTGACCGCGGCGGTCGTCTTCGAGCCGTAGAACGCGGTGGGCGCCGTCGACACCAGCTTGAGCTGGCGCAGCCGCGCCTGGAGTTCGCGGACCTGCTCGCTCTCGTCGCCGTTGGCCATGAGCGCCTTGGCACCGGGAGCGGCCGACGGCGCGGACGAGGACGGCTGCGCGGACGCCGAGGGCGAGCCGGCCTTGTCGTCCTGCTTGGACGGGGAGGCCGAGGGGGAGCCGCCGGCCGGCGCGGAGGGGGCCGCCGGACCGGCGCCGGCACCCTGCGGACCGCAGGCGGTCGCGGCGAACGCGACGGCGGCGGCGAGGCCGAGCGTACGGATGAATGCTTTCTGTCGGTGCATGGCGGTTCCCCCGAGTTCAATGTCGTGTATCTAGGTGATGCTTCAAGGGCGTGGACAGTTGCGGACGAACGCGCGATGTTGCCTCCTTGTGACCAGGCCGTCGCGGGCTCGGTGCGGTTGTACCAGCCCCGGGGGGCCCGTCGGCTCCACGGACACGGAGGCTCCACCCCATGGCCCGTCCCACGGCGCGCACCGAGAGCGGGCTCCCCCTCGAACCGGTCTACGGCCCCGAGGACCTGACCGGATGGGACCCGCGGACCAGCCTCGGCCGTCCGGGTGACTACCCCTTCACCAGGGGGATTTATCCCACCATGTACACCGGACGGCCCTGGACCATGCGCCAGTACGCGGGCTTCGGTACGGCCGCCGAGTCCAATGCCCGCTACCGGGCACTCATCGCGGGCGGCGGGACCGGCCTGTCCGTGGCCTTCGACCTGCCCACACAGATGGGCCACGACTCCGACGCCCCGCTCGCGCACGGGGAGGTCGGCAAGGTCGGCGTCGCCGTCGACTCCGTCGAGGACATGCGGGTGCTCCTCGCCGGGATCCCCCTCGACCGGGTGTCCACCTCGATGACCATCAACGCACCGGCCGCCCTGCTGCTCCTGATGTACCAGCTCGTCGCCGAGGAACAGGGCATCGCGGGTGGGCAGCTGACGGGCACCGTACAGAACGATGTTCTGAAGGAGTACATCGCGCGCGGCACGTACATCTTCCCGCCCGGCCCCTCCCTGCGGCTGACCGCCGACACCTTCCGCTACTGCCGCGAGCAGATCCCCCGGTGGAACACCATCTCCGTCTCCGGCTACCACATGGCCGAAGCCGGGGCCTCGCCCGTGCAGGAGATCGCCTTCACCCTCGCCGACGCGATCGCGTACGTGCGTACCGCGCTCGCCGCCGGGATGGCCGTCGACGAGTTCGCGCCCCGGCTCTCCTTCTTCTTCGTCGCCCGGACCACCCTGCTGGAGGAGGTGGCCAAGTTCCGGGCCGCCCGGCGGATCTGGGCCCGGGTGATGCGCGAGGAGTTCGGCGCCCGGAACCCCAAGTCGCTGATGCTGCGCTTCCACACCCAGACGGCCGGGGTGCAGCTGACGGCGCAGCAGCCCGAGCTGAACCTCGTACGCGTGGGCGTGCAGGCGCTGGCCGCCGTCCTGGGCGGCACCCAGTCCCTGCACACCAACTCCTTCGACGAGGCCATCGCGCTGCCCACGGAGAAGGCGGCCCGCCTCGCGCTGCGCACCCAGCAGGTGCTCGCGTACGAGACGGACGTGCCGCTGACCGTCGACCCCTTCGCCGGGTCCTACGCGGTGGAGCGGATGACGGACGAGGTGGAGGCGGCCGCGCTCGCGCTGATGCGGCGGATCGAGGACATGGGCGGGGCGGTCGCCGCGATCGAGGCCGGGTTCCAGAAGGAGGAGATCGAGGCCAGCGCGTACCGGATCGCCCGCGAGCAGGAGAGCGGGGAGCGGATCGTGGTCGGGGTCAACCGCTTCGCGCTGGAGCGGGAGGAGCCGTACGAGCCGCTGCGGGTCGACCCGGCGATCGAGGCGCGCCAGTGCGCGGCCCTGGCCCGGCTGCGGGCGGAGCGGGACGCGGGCGCCGTCTCGGCGGCGCTCGCGGCGCTGCGGGCGGCGGCGGCCGGGACGCGGGAGAACGTCCTTCCGCCGATGAAGGAGGCCCTGCGGGCGCGGGCCACGGTGGGGGAGGTGTGCGCGGTGCTGCGGGAGGTCTGGGGCAGTTACGAACCGTCCCGGTCCGCCCACTGAAATGGACTGGCGCGACAGGTGTGTCCTCATGCGACACTCCTGCTCATGCTGGGTGTGACAGATCTTCCTACGTACCTCGCCGCCGTCGTGCTGATCGTGCTGCTGCCGGGGCCCAATTCGCTGTACGTGCTCTCCGTCGCCTCACGGCGCGGGATCAAGGAGGGCTACAAGGCCGCCTGCGGGGTGTTCACCGGGGACACCGTGCTCATGGTCCTCGCGGCCGTCGGCGCGGGCGCGCTGCTCCAGGCCAGCCCGGTGCTGTTCACCGTGGTCAAGGTGCTCGGCGCCGGCTACCTCGGCTGGCTGGCCGTCGGCATGATGCGGGCCGCCTGGGGCATGTGGCGCACCCGCCGGGCCCGGCACGAGGAGCTCGTCACCGGGGAGGAACCGGCCGGCGCGGCCGAGCACCCCTACCGGCGGGCGCTGCTCGTCAGCCTGCTCAACCCGAAGGCCATCCTCTTCCTGCTGTCCTTCTTCGTGCAGTTCGTCGACCCCGGGTACGCCTACCCGGCGCTGTCGTTCCTGCTGCTCGGCACGGTCTCGCAGCTGGTCAGCCTCCTGTACCTGTCCACCCTGATATTCGCGGGCACCCGCCTGTCCGCCGCCTTCCGCCGCCGCAGGCGGCTGTCGGCCGGGGCGACCTCGGCGGCCGGGGTGATCTTCCTCGGCTTCGCCGCGAAGCTCGCCGTCAGCTGACGCGGTCCGGGCCGATCCGGGCCGGTCTGGTCCGGCCCGGCCCGGTCAGGGCCGGT
The DNA here is from genome assembly GCF_050275515.1 of Streptomyces sp. NPDC004126. Taxonomy (NCBI): domain Bacteria; kingdom Bacillati; phylum Actinomycetota; class Actinomycetes; order Kitasatosporales; family Streptomycetaceae; genus Streptomyces; species Streptomyces sp. NPDC004126. Next base: position 45,853 of record NZ_JBNNPF010000048.1, read on the forward strand.
CCTCAGCCCAGCCGTGCGCCCAGCTTCCTGCGCAGGCGGTGCACCGTCCGCCGGACGGCCGCGCTCCGCGGCAGGAACGACAGCTGCGCCGGGATCCCGCCCGGCAGCCCCAGCGTGGTCAGCCGGCGGCGCCCGAAGTAGCGCCGGGCGTGCGGGGTCAGGTGCCGGGCGAGGTGGGCCTCCGCCTCCGCCCGGCGCCCGGCCAGCACCTTCGGCTGCATCGTGAACCCCACCGCCGCGACCAGCCCGGCCAGGTCCGCCGGCGGGTCCTGCGCCGGCCCGTGCAGGTCCGGGACCAGCGCGTCCACCAGCGTCAGCGGGATCCGGTTGCTGTTCTGGTACGGGGCCAGGCGCGCCAGCAGCGCCCCCGTCCCGGTACGCGCCACCGGGATCCCGTACAGCGCCCGCGCCGTCAGCAGCCCGGTCGAGAAGCAGCCCGCCACCAGCGCCGGGCGCAGCCGCTGGTACAGGATCTCGGCCGGCAGCGGCGCGTCCAGCACCGTCAGCCGCGCCCCGAGCCGCTCGGCCTCGGCCCGCGCCCGCCGCCAGTACGCCGCCGGGGCGCTCGGGTGCGGCTTGAACACCAGCTCCCGGTGGCCCCACTCGAAGGCGCCGCGCACCATGTCGGCGTGCAGCTGCTCCTCCTCGTCCGGGGACATCAGCTCCAGCGCCGACAGGTACTGGCCCAGCAGCAGCGCCGGCGGCTCCTCCTCGCGGGGCTCGTAGCCGACGTCCGAGGCCTCCGGCAGGTCCGCGAGCTCCGCCAGCACCTTCAGCAGCGCGGGCGCCGGAACCACCTCGCCCCGCACCCCGAACTCCGTCAGCAGCAGCGGCTCCAGCCCCGGGACCAGGTCCGGGTGCAGCACCCGGCGCACCCGCATGCCGATCTGCGGGTCGAGCCGGAAGCGGGTCGGCCCGTACGACATCAGCCCGTCGGCGTAGACGTCGACCGCCGCGCCCGGGAACAGCCGGCACAGGCTCTGCGCGGGCGGCACCTGGAGGGACTCCACGACCAGTTCGACCCGGTCGTCGCCCAGCCCCCACAGCGCGCGCAGCTGCCGCTCCCACATCGGCACGTCCTCCGGGCGCGGGGCCCAGCCGCTCGGGTGCTGCGGGGCGATCACCGCGTTCCAGTCGAGCACCTCGTCGAAGCGGGTGCGCAGCGCGCCGAACCCGGGCATCGCGTCGAGCCCGGGGGTGATCTCGGGTGTGAGCGAGTGGTTGCTGGTCAGCAGGATGCGCCGGCCGGCGGGCGGGAAGGCGCCGGAGTCGAGGGCGGCGGCGAGGGTGGCCGTCCCGTAGAGGGTGGAGGCGAGGAAGACCTGGGTGACGTTCACGAGGCGGCCCCCGCCGCGTGCGCCCCCGCGGCCCGCCGCCGGCGGCGCAGCCCCCGCAGCAGGGCCGAGCGCTCGGCGTCCATCGAGGCGATGACCCGGTCCAGTACCGGCGCGGGCATGCGGCCGAGCGCGGCCACGCTCATGAAACGGAGTTTTCTCGCCACGGCCGGTTCGAACCTCTCGATGGAACCGATGTGGTGCGCGATGATCGCGCAATACGTTCGAACGGCCTTGGGGATCAACAGTTCATATTCCGGGTCCGTCGCCACGTCCGCGAGGACCTGGTCGAATGCGCGAATGAAATCGAGCTGGCGTTCGTCGCCGATCTGCGTCAACGAGGTGGAAATTCCCCGCCGGTAGAACACCCCCGGCAGGCCCACCGCGGCGAAGGAGGCGGCCTCCCGGTGCAGCCGCCAGATCCACGGCCGGTCCTCCGCCGTCCGCAGCCCGTCGGTGAAGTGCAGCAGCCCCCGGTCCAGCAGCCGCCGGTGGTACATCCCCGCCCAGGCGTACGGATAGTCCACCGCCGTGGCCCGCGAGGCCGGCAGGATCCCGCCCCGCGGATCGCCCACCACCCTCTCCGGCCCGTACGGAACCCGCTGCACCACCCGGGACCGGCCCGTCACCTGCACGTGGTCGGTCCGTACGAAATCGCAGCCCAGCGCCTCGATGGCGGCCAGGGTGCGGGCCAGGTGGCCCGGCGCCAGCCAGTCGTCACCGTCCAGGAAGGCGATGTACTCCCCGCGCGCCGCGTCCAGCCCCGTGTTGCGGGCCGTGGCCAGCCCGCCGTTGCGGTCCCGTCTGAGGTGCACCGCCCCCGGCACCCCGCCGGCCGCCGCGCGCTCCAGCAGCTCGGGCGTCCCGTCCGTGGAACGGTCGTCGACCAGCAGGAACTCGAAATCCCCGCGGGCGTTCAGTTCGAGACTCTTCAGGGCGTCCGGCGCGTATGTCTGCACGTTGTAGAACGGCACGACGACAGAGAGCTTGAGCACCCGCGAGACAATAGGACGCACCCCGGCATTCACCGTGGCCCGGACACGGATTCCATGTGAACGAAACGGGGCGGGCGCGTTAACCCGGCCGCTTTCGCATTTCGTCGACGGGTTGTTAACCCGCCGTTGCGCGCTCGTTGGGCCGGGCACCGGAAATGCGGAATAACTTCTGCCGGGTGCCAGTGCCATTCAGAAGCAGTCCGGCCGGTCCACGCATCGCCGTACTCGCCGACTCCGACACACGCTGGAAATGGGGCGCCCTCACCGCCCGCCGCCTCGCCCCCGGGGACCACCGCGTCACCGGCTACCTGCTGCGCGGCCGGGCCACCCCCACCGCACGCCAGCTCGGCGAGGCGGGCGTCGCGGCGGACGCCGCGCCGGCGGAGGTGACCTGCGCCGAGTTCCTCGCGGAGCTCGCGGGCGGACGCGAACGCCACGACGTGGTCGTGCTGGCCCTCGTCGGCGGCGCCGTCCAGGCCGTGCTGCACGGGGCCCGCGCCCTGTGGCCGGAGCCCGCGGCCCGGCCGGTGTTCGTCACCGGCTACGTCGGCGTCGTCTACGAGAAGCTCGCCGACGGACTGCTGCTGCGGCACGGCGCCGACCTGGTCCTCGCCAACTCCCGCCACGACGCCGCCCGCTTCCGCGCCGTGTACGAGGGGGCCGGCGCCGACCCGGGCGCCGTCACCGAGACGGCCCTGCCCTTCCTGGACGGGGCGCCGTACGCACCCGCCGGGAACCGCACCCACCGGGTGGTCTTCGCGGTGCAGCCCTCCGTGCCGGAGAGCCGCGCCGACCGCGCCTACCTGCTGGGCCGCGCCGCCGGCCACGCACGGCTGCACCCCGACCGGGAGGTGCTGGTCAAACTGCGCAGCAGGCCGGGGGAGCACACCACCCACCTGGAGGAGCACCCCTACCAGCGCCTCGCCGAGCGCCTCCCCGGCGGCCTCCCGCCGAACTGCCGGCTGGTCTACGGGCACATGGGCGAGGTGCTGGACACCACCGACCTGCTGGTCACCGTCTCCTCCACGGCCGCCCTGGAGTCGATGCACCGGGGCATCCCGACGGCCGTCCTGACCGACCTCGGCATCCGCGAGGCCCTGGGCAACCAGCACTTCCTCGGCTCGGGCTGCCTCACCTCGTGGGACGAACTGGACGCCGGCCTGCTGCCGCGGGCCACCCCCGCCTGGACGGCCACCCACGGCGTCCCGGCCCCCCGCCGCCCCGCCGAGCACGACCCCGCGGCACCCGCCCCCACCGAACCCGCGCCGGCGCCCGCCGGCCCGGCGGGTGCCGCGTCGGGGGCGGCCGCCGGGGGACCCGCCGACCCGTACGCCGCCGCGCGGGAGCGCCTCGGCGGGCTGCTCGCGGCCGACCGGCTGCCGCCCGTGGACCCGTACTACACGCTCCGCACCGCCCCCGGGTACCTGCCCGGGATCCTGGCCCGCCAGCACCTCGCCCCCGACGGGACCCCGCTCCCCGGCGCCGTCCGGCAGGACGGGTCGGCCGCCCGCCGCTGGCTGCGGGCGCACCTGCGCGACGCCGCCCGGGGGGCCTACCGGCACGGGGTCCAGCGCGTGGCCCCGGTCATCCGCCGGCTGGGGGAGCTGTGAGGGTCCTCGCCGTGATCCCGGCGCGCGGCGGGTCCAAGGGGGTGCCCGGCAAGAACACCGCTCCCGTCGGCGGGACACCGCTCGTCGCCCGCGCCGTGCGGGCCTGCCGGGACGCGCCCACCGTCACCGATGTGGTGGTCTCCACCGACTCCGGCTCCGTGACCGCTGCCGCCCGCGCCGCCGGGGCCCACGTGATCTCCCGGCCCGCCGCCCTCTCCGGGGACACCGCGAGCAGCGAGGCCGCCGTCCTGCACGCCCTCGACGCCTTCGAGGAGCTGCACTCCCTCACCGTGGATGTGGTGCTCCTGGTCCAGTGCACCAGCCCCTTCCTCACCGCCCGGGACGTCGAGTCCGTCGCCGCCGCCGTGGCCTGCGGCGCCGCCGACTCCGCCCTGACCGCCGCCCCCTTCCACGGCTTCCTCTGGCGCCGCGCCGCCGACGGCACCGGCAGCGGCGTCAACCACGAGGCCTCGTACCGCCCCCGCCGCCAGGACCGCCCCGAGGAGCTCCTGGAGACCGGCGCGGCCTACGCCATGACCGCCGCCGGCTTCCGCGCCGCCCGGCACCGCTTCTTCGGACGCACCCTCCCGGTCCCCGCCGACCCGGCGCGGGTCCTGGAGATCGACGACCCGCACGACCTCGCCCGGGCGCGCCTCCTCGCGCCCCTGTTCGACACCCCGCAGAACACCCCGCAGAACACCCCGCACAGCACCCCGCACGACACCCCACGCACCGAGCGAAGGACACCACCCGCCATGACGGTCGCCACCACCGAACCCCGCCTGCGCACCTTCGGCCCCCGCCTCGCCGGCCCCGGCCGCCCCGTCTACGTCGTCGGCGAGATCGGCATCAACCACAACGGCGACCTCGGCACCGCCTTCGCCCTGATCGACGCCGCCGTCGAAGCCGGATGCGACGCCGTCAAGTTCCAGAAGCGCACCCCCGAGATCTGCACCCCCCGCGACCAGTGGGACGTGGAACGCGACACCCCCTGGGGCCGGATGACGTACATCGACTACCGCCACCGCGTCGAGTTCGGCGAGGCCGACTACCTCGCCATCGACGAGCACTGCGCCAAGCGCGGCATCGCCTGGTTCGCCTCCCCCTGGGACACCGAGGCCGTCGCCTTCCTGGAGAAGTTCGACCCGCCCGCCCACAAGGTGGCCTCCGCCTGCCTCACCGACGACGAACTCCTGCGCGCCCTGCGCGCCACCGGCCGCACCGTCGTCCTCTCCACCGGCATGTCCACCCCCAAGCAGATCCGGCACGCCGTCGAGGTGCTCGGCAGCGACAACATCCTGCTCTGCCACGCCACCTCCACCTACCCGGCCAAGGCCGAGGAGCTCAACCTGCGCGTCATCCACACGCTCCAGGAGGAGTACCCCAACGTCCCGATCGGCTACTCCGGCCACGAGACCGGCCTGCAGACCACCCTCGCCGCCGTCGCCCTCGGCGCGACCTTCGTCGAACGGCACATCACCCTCGACCGCGCGATGTGGGGCTCCGACCAGGCCGCCTCCGTCGAACCGGGCGGCCTGGCCCGCCTGGTCCGCGACATCCGCACCATCGAGACCGCCCTCGGCGACGGCGTCAAGCGCGTCTACCCCTCCGAACTCGCCCCCATGAAGAAGCTCCGCCGCGTCCAGAGCACCGTCCCCGCCCCGGCAGCGGTCTGAGCCGGCCGCCGCCGCCCCTCCTCCCCCGAGCGGAGTCCGTGGTGAACCCTTCCGCCCCCACCCTGGCCCTCGTGGAGAGCCCGGTCCAGCTCCTCAACGTGCTGGAGTGGGCCCACACCCGGCGCGGGCGCGAGCCCCTGCTGACCGCCGTCCCGGCCCAGCCCGGCCCGCTCGCCGGGCGGCGCCGTCCCGACCCGCGCACCGTCGCCGACCGGCTGCGGATCGTCGTCCTGCCGCCCACCGACCCGCTCTCCCGCGGCCAGCTGCGCCGCATCGCCGGGATCGCCCGCGACGAGGGGTACGCCGTCCAGTGGCAGGAGGCCCGCGGCGGCTCCGGCGCCCCCCTGCGGGCCCTGTCCGCGCTCGGCCCGGCCGTGCGCCGCGCCGAGCGGATCGTGGTCGGCGACCCCTTCTCCCGCTTCGTCCAGCTGCTGCTGGCCCCGTCCAGGGCCGCCGAGCTGGTCGTCGTCGACGACGGCACCGCCACCATGGAGTTCGTCGCCCAGCTCCGCCGCGGCGAGCGGCTGCGCCGCTGGCACCGCACCGGCGGCGGGCCCCTGTCCCGGGCGCGGGAACTCGCGTACGCACCGGTGTCCGGCGCGGCCCGGCGACGGCTGCGGCCGGGGGAGGGGCGCCGCGTCGAGCTGTTCACCTCGATGCCCGTCACCCCGCTGCCCGGGACCGGACTGCGCGTCAACGACTTCGCCTGGACCCGCGCCCGCTTCGGCCCGCCCCGCCTCACCAAGGGCACCGACCTCGTCGGCACCTCCCTCGTGGAGACCGGCGTCGTCGACCCGGCCCGCTACCTGGAGGCGGTGGCCGCCCTGACCCGGGAGCACGGCGTGACCCGGTACTTCGCGCACCGCCGCGAGACGCCGGAGAAGCTGCGGGCGCTGCGCGCGGCGACCGGCCTGGAGATCGTACGGCCGGACCTGCCGCTGGAACTGATCGCGCGTCGGGGACCGGTGGGACGTATGATCGTCAGCTTTCCGTCCACGGTCGTCCACACGCTGCCGTACGCGCTCACCGGCACTGGCGTGACGGTGGCGGTATGCGGTATCGACCCGGCCTGGCTCGCCCCCGGAGCCTCGCCCAGGGCCGGCGGCTTCCTCGCGGGCGTCACCGACACCGCCCGTGATGTGCGCAGACTCCCCGCACGGAGTAGCACCGCGGCCGGATGAGCGCGCGAGTTTACCCCCGGCCGCAACCGGTCATGCGTCCAGAGGCCGGTTTTCTTTCCCCTAAGGGCATGAACTTTTGGTGATCTCCGGACAGTTGACCCATCCGTGCGCCTACCCTTCAACGGGTGAACCAGTTGATGTCCCGCGAGCCCCAGACCGCCCTGCCCGGCAAGCCTGTCCGGCCCGAGCTGCCCGGCCAGCTGCCGGACCGGCTCCGTGCCGAACTGATCGCCTTCCGCCGGGACTTGCACATGCACCCCGAGCTAGGACACCAGGAGTTCCGTACCACCGCGGCGATCAAGGCCCGGCTGGAGAAGGCCGGCCTGCGACCACGCGTCCTGAAGTCCGGCACCGGGCTCATCTGTGACGTCGGCACCTGGGACGGGGGACGGCCGATGCTGGCCCTGCGCGCGGACATCGACGCCCTGCCCATCCCGGACGCCAAGACCCACGTCTCGTACCGCTCCACCTACCCGGACCGCGCCCACGCCTGCGGCCACGACGTCCACACCACCGTCGTCCTCGGCGCCGGCCTGGTCCTCGCCGAGCTCGACCGGCAGGGCCTGCTGCCCCGCCCGGTGCGGCTGCTGTTCCAGCCGGCCGAGGAGGTGCTGCCGGGCGGCGCGACCGAGGCCATCGAGTCCGGGGTGCTGGACGGCGTCGGCAAGATCATCGCCGTGCACTGCGACCCGCGGGTCGACGCGGGGAGGATCGGCCTGCGGACCGGCCCCATCACCTCGGCCTGCGACCGCCTGGAGGTCACCCTCGAAGGCGCCGGCGGCCACACCGCCCGCCCGCACCTGACCACCGACATGGTGACGGCCGCGGCGCGGGTCGCCCTGGACGTGCCCGCCCTGCTGGCCCGCCGGATGGACGCCCGCTCGGGCATGTCGGTCACCTGGGGCCGGATCGAGTCCGGGCACGCCTGCAATGTGATCCCGATGCACGCCGAGCTCTCCGGGACGATCCGCTGCCTGGACCTCAATGCCTGGTACGAGGCCCCCGACATGATCCACGCGGCGATCGACGAGGTCGCCACGATGCACGGGGCCAAGTTCGAGATCAACCACGTGCGCGGCGTGCCGCCGGTCGTCAACGACCCCGTGGTCACCGAACTGCTCCGGGAGGCCATGGGCGCCCGGCGCGGCCCCGAGTCGGTGGAGGACACCGAGCAGAGCCTCGGCGGGGAGGACTTCTCCTGGTACCTGGAGCACGTCCCCGGCGCCATGGCCCGCCTCGGCGTCCGCCGCCCCGGCGACACCGCCAAGCGGGACCTGCACCGCGGCGATTTCGACGTCGACGAGTCCTCCATCGGCTACGGCGTCGAGTTCTTCACGGCCGCCGCGCTGCTCGACGGACGCCGCAACAGTCCCGTCACGTCAAAGATCGGGTAAAGCTCAATACAACACCGGCAGGTCTCCTGTCAGCGGCGTCCAGCCCTTGGTACACAAGGGCTGGACGCCTGTCCCGTTACCGATCGGTCACTGTCCGGTTCGCGACGATCCGATAACGACTCATGAACGGGCCTTTAACTGACATCTACGCGCGTTACGATCGCCGCGAAACCAGCGCCGGTCGTGGCGCTTCGGTCAGGTTTTGAAGGAGCCTCCCCTTGCGCCGGATCACCAGGATCGCCACCGTGGGCATCGCGTCCGCGGCGCTGGCCCTCTCGGCCACCGCCTGTGGCGGAAAGAAGTCCTCGGACAGCCCCTCTTCCGACGGCAGCGCGTCGTCCTCGGCCGCGGGCGCGGCCATCGCGTACGACATCGGCGGCCGTGGCGACCAGTCGTTCAACGACGCCGCCTACGCCGGCCTGGAGAAGGCCACCAAGGACCTCAAGATCAAGCCCGCCGAGGCGGAGCCGACCGAGGGCGAGAGCGAGGCCGACAAGGTCCAGCGCCTCACCGAGCTGGCGCGCAAGGGCAACAACCCGGTCATCGGCGTCGGCTTCGCCTACGCGCCGGCCATCAAGAAGGTCGCGGCGAAGTTCCCGAAGACCACCTTCGGCATCATCGACGACACCTCGGTGACCGACAAGAACATCGCCAACCTGGTCTTCAACGAGGAGCAGGGCTCCTACCTGGCCGGCGTCGCCGCCGCCAAGGCGTCGAAGAGCGGCACGGTCGGCTTCATCGGCGGTGTCGAGGTTCCGCTGATCAAGAAGTTCGAGGCGGGCTTCACCCAGGGCGTCAAGGACACCAACCCGAACGCCAAGGTACTGAGCAAGTACCTCTCCCAGCCGCCGGACTTCGGTGGCTTCGCCAAGCCCGACCTGGGCAAGGCCGCCGCCAAGGGCCAGATCGACGGTGGCGCCGACGTGATCTACGCCGCCGCCGGCCTCGCCGGCTCGGGCGCCATCGAGGCCGCCGCGACCTCCGGCAAGTGGGCCATCGGCGTCGACTCCGACCAGTACAACCAGGCCGGTCTGTCGAAGTACAAGGACAAGATCCTGACCTCGGTCACCAAGGACGTCTCCGACGCGGTCTTCAACCTGATCAAGTCGGTCAAGGACGGCAGCCCGCAGACCGGTGAGATCCGCTACGGCCTGGACAAGGACGGCGTCGGCCTGGCCGACTCCAACCCCGAGTACAAGAACAACGCCGAGCTGATCGCCGCGGTGGAGAAGGCCAAGGCCGACATCATCGCGAAGAAGATCACCGTCAAGACCACGCCGTAACGGCCCTGTCTGACGACTAGTCGCGGTTTCCGGGGTCCGGATGCGGTCTCTACCGCTCCGGACCCCGTACCGCGTCTCCTCCCCCAGTCCGTGACCACTTGTGGCCAGTTGGCCGCAAGTTTTCACTTCCGACAGTGCTACGCGCGTAGAGGCATCGTGGACGCGATACCTTCTCTCCCCGCCCTGTCCTCCTGCCGAGCCACTCAGGCTTTCCAGCTCCTTCCGCGCCAAGGAGAGTGCGTCATCAACGCGTCCAGCCCCCCTCTCGCCGTAGAACTGCACGGCATCACCAAGCGTTTCCCCGGCGTCGTCGCCAACAAGGACATCGCCATCTCCGTCCGCAAGGGCACGGTCCACGCCCTCATCGGCGAGAACGGTGCCGGCAAGTCGACCCTGATGAAGATCCTCTACGGCATGCAGAAGCCGGACGAGGGCACCATCGCCATCGACGGGGAGCAGGTCTCCTTCAACAACCCCGGTGAGGCCATCGCCCGCGGCATCGGCATGGTGCACCAGCACTTCATGCTCGCCGACAACCTCACCGTCCTGGAGAACGTCGTCCTCGGCGGCGAGAAGCTCTACGGCATCGGCTCCAAGGCCCGCAAGAAGATCAAGGAGATCTCGGACGCGTACGGCCTCGGCGTGCGCCCCGACGCCCTGATCGAGGACCTGGGTGTCGCCGACCGCCAGCGCGTGGAGATCCTCAAGGTCCTCTACCGCGGCGCCAAGACCCTCATCCTCGACGAGCCGACCGCCGTGCTCGTGCCGCAGGAAGTGGACGCGCTCTTCGACAACCTGCGCGAGCTCAAGGCCGAGGGCCTCACGGTCATCTTCATCTCGCACAAGCTGGGCGAGATCCTGAAGGTCGCCGACGACATCACCGTCATCCGCCGCGGCACCACGGTCGGCACCGCCGACCCGAAGACCGCGACGACCAAGCAGCTCGCCGAGCTGATGGTCGGCAGCGAGCTGCCCTCGCCGGAGACCCGCGAGTCCACGGTCACCACGACCCCCATGCTGAAGGTCGACGGCGTGACCGTCGCCGACGCGGGTGCCGTCGTCACCCCCGAGACCTCGGCCCCCGAGCTCGGCGACTCCGACACCGACCTGCGCGAGCCCGCCGTCGCCGGCCGCCTGCTGCTCGACGGGATCACCTTCACGATCCACAAGGGCGAGGTCCTCGGCATCGCCGGCGTCGAGGGCAACGGCCAGACGGAGCTGATCGAGGCCCTCATGGGCATGATCAGCCCCGACGCGGGCGCCATCACCCTCGACGGCACCGACATCACCAAGATGCCGGTCCGCAAGCGCCGCGAGGGCGGCATCGGCTACATCCCCGAGGACCGCCACCGCCACGGCCTGCTGCTGGAGTCCCCGCTCTGGGAGAACCGCATCCTCGGCCACGTCACCGAGAAGCCCAACTCCAAGAAGGGCATCCTCGACCCGAAGGCCGCCCGCAAGGACACCGAGCGGATCGTGCGCGAGTACGACGTCCGCACGCCCGGCATCGACGTCACCGCGGCCTCGCTCTCCGGCGGCAACCAGCAGAAGCTGATCGTCGGCCGCGAGATGAGCCACAACCCCAAGTTCCTCATCGCCGCCCACCCCACGCGCGGTGTGGACGTCGGCGCGCAGGCGCAGATCTGGGACGCGATCCGCGAGGCCCGCCGCGAGGGCCTCGCCGTCCTGCTGATCTCCGCCGACCTGGACGAGCTGATCGGCCTGTCCGACACGCTCCGCGTCATCTACCGCGGCCGCCTGGTCGCGGACGCCGACCCGGCGACGATCACCCCCGAGGAGCTCGGCACCGCCATGACCGGCGCCGCCACCGGGCACCTGGAAGCCACTGACGACCACTCCGCCGAGGTCGACGGCGACACGACGGAGGACGAGGCCCGATGAAGAAATTCGACAAGGACCGGCTGCTTCTCGGCTTCGCCGGACCCGCGCTGGCACTGGTCAGCGCCTTCGTACTGAGCATGATCGTGCTGGCCGCGTCGGGCGTCGACCCGATCGAGCCGCTGCGCATCATGATCGAGCAGTCCGGCTACGAGGACGTGCAGGTCCTCATCGTGAACCAGGCCGGCACGTACTACCTGGCAGCCCTGGCCGTCGCCATCGGCTTCCGGATGAACCTCTTCAACATCGGCGTCGACGGCCAGTACCGCCTCGCCGCGATGGTCAGCGCCCTGGTCGGCGCGGCGGTCACGCTGCCCGGTCCGCTGCACATCCTGGTGATCGTGCTCGTCGCGATGCTCGTCGGCGCCTTCTGGTCCGGCATCGCGGGCATCCTCAAGGCCAAGCGCGGCGTGAGCGAGGTCGTCTCGACGATCATGCTCAACGCCATCGCCACCTCGTTGATCGCCTGGCTGATCCTGCCGAAGAACCTCGGCGTGCAGCCCGTCGGCTCCAACGACCTGACCACCGGTGACATCCCGGAGTCGGGCTGGTTCCCGGGCGTCGAGATCGGCGACGGGATGGAGATCTACGGCTTCACCTTCATCGCCTTCGCGCTGGGCATCGTCTACTGGTTCGTCCTCAACCGCACCCGGTTCGGCTTCGACCTGCGAGCCACCGGCGCCAGCGAGTCCGCCGCCCAGGCCTCCGGCGTGGACGCCAAGAAGATGATCATGACCTCGATGCTCCTCTCGGGCGCCGTCGCCGGTCTGGTCAGCATGCCGCTGCTGCTGGGCGAGTCCCACACGTACAACCTGTCCTTCCCGGCGGGCATCGGCTTCACCGGCATCACCATCGCGCTGCTCGGCCGCAACAACCCGGTCGGCATCTTCTTCGCCGCGCTGCTGATCGCCTTCATCGACAAGGCCTCCGCCGGCCTCGACACGGCCGGCTACGCCAAGGAAATCGGCACGATCATGAAGGGCCTGATCGTGGTCGCCGTGGTCGTCAGCTACGAGCTCGTCCGCCGCTACGGCATCCGCCGCCAGCAGCAGAAGGTCGGCGAGGAGCTGGCCGCGGGCCACGCCATCAAGACCGAGAAGGAGGTCGCGGCGTGAGCGCCAGCACCGTTTCCACGACGAAAGCCGCGCCCAAGCCGGGCGGCCGGCGCAAGCTCACCCTGCCCTGGATCCTGCTGATCATCGCGGGTGGCCTCGCGCTGGTCTCGCTGGTCCGGGTCATCTCCGGCGCGAACGACCTGACCTCCGTCGGCCAGGTCTCCGGCGCCCTCCAGCTCGCCGTGCCGATCGGCCTCGCGGGCCTCGGCGGCCTCTGGGCCGAGCGGGCCGGCGTGGTCAACATCGGCCTCGAAGGCATGATGATCCTCGGCACCTGGTTCGGCGCCTGGGCCGGCTACCAGTGGGGCCCCTGGACCGGTGTCCTGCTGGGCATCGTCGGCGGCGCCATCGGCGGCCTGCTGCACGCGATCATCACCGTCACCTTCAACGTCAACCACATCGTCTCCGGTGTGGCGGTCACCATCCTGGCGACGGGCTTCACCCAGTACCTGTCGAACTTCACCTTCGACAAGGCCGAGGGCGGCTCCTCCAAGCAGTCCCCGCGCATCGAGCCCATCACCGAGATCACCATCCCGGGGCTCTCCAGCGGACTGGAAAGCCTCCAGGCCAAGCACTGGTTCCTCGTCTCGGACATCGCCGGCGTCCTCGGCGGCCTGGTCACCCACCTGTCGCTGCTGACCGTCGTCGCCCTGCTGCTGATCCCCGCCACCTGGTGGGTGCTCTGGCGCACCGCCTTCGGCCTGCGCCTGCGCTCCTGCGGTGAGAACCCGGTCGCGGCGGAGTCCCTCGGCGTCAACGTCTACAAGTACAAGTACATCGCCGTGATCGTCTCCGGCGGCCTGGCCGGCCTCGGCGGCGCGTTCCTCGCGATCGTCTCCACCGGCATCTACCAGGAGGGCCAGACCGGCGGCCGCGGCTACATCGGTCTCGCCGCGATGATCTTCGGCAACTGGATGCCGGGCGGCATGGCGCTCGGCGCGGGCCTCTTCGGCTTCACCGACAGCCTCAAGCTGCGCGGCGGCGCCGAGAACGTCCACGCGATGCTGCTGCTGATCGCCATCCTCCTGGTGATCTCCGTCGCCTGGCAGCTGTACAAGAAGAAGCACCTCCAGGCCGGCATCGCCGCCGTCTGCGCCGCCGGGCTCTTCGCCTGGTACGCGGCCACCGACCAGGTGCCCAGCCAGTTCGTCGACGCCGCCCCGTACGTCACCACGCTGCTGGTGCTCGCACTGTCGGCGCAGCGCCTGCGGATGCCCAAGGCGGACGGCATGCCGTACCGCAAGGGCCAGGGCAAGTGACCCCGGCCCCGGTGGTGGACTGGGAAGCCCTGCGGACGGCCGCCCGGGACGCGATGACCCGGGCGTACGCCCCCTACTCGGGCTTCCCGGTCGGGGTCGCGGCCCTGGTCGACGACGGCCGGACCGTCACCGGCTGCAACGTCGAGAACGCGAGCTACGGACTCGGCCTGTGCGCCGAGTGCGGCCTGGTCTCCTCCCTCCAGGCCACAGGCGGCGGCCGGCTCACGCACTTCACGTGCGTGGACGGCAAGGGCGAGATCCTCGTCCCGTGCGGGCGCTGCCGCCAGCTGCTCTACGAGTTCGGCGGCCCGGAGCTCCTGGTGGAGACGCCGGACGGGATCCTGCCGCTGAGCGCGATGCTGCCGCAGGCCTTCGGGCCCGACCACCTGAGATAGCCGCACGACGGCCCTCCGCCCTGCCGGGCGGAGGGCCGTCGCCGCTCTCTCCCCCCCCCGAACCTCCCTCCCTCATCTCTATGCGCGTAGAAGGAAGTCACCTCATGGACGTCATCTCCGTCATCCGGACCAAGCGGGACCGTGGTGAGCTGAGCCCCGAGCAGATCGACTGGGTCATCGACGCCTACACCCGCGGCATCGTCGCCGACGAGCAGATGTCGGCGCTCGCCATGGCCATCCTGCTCAACGGCATGAACCGGTCCGAGATCGCCCGCTGGACCGCCGCGATGATCGCCTCCGGCGAGCGGATGAACTTCGACTCCCTCTCCCGCCCCACCGCCGACAAGCACTCCACCGGCGGCGTCGGCGACAAGATCACCCTCCCGCTCGCCCCGCTCGTCGCCGCCTGCGGCGCGGCCGTCCCGCAGCTGTCCGGCCGCGGCCTCGGCCACACCGGCGGCACCCTCGACAAGCTGGAGTCCATCCCCGGCTGGCGGGCCCTGCTCTCCAACGAGGAGATGCTGAACGTCCTCGACACCACCGGCGCCGTCATCTGCGCCGCCGGCGACGGCCTGGCCCCCGCGGACAAGAAGCTCTACGCCCTGCGCGACGTGACGGGCACCGTCGAGGCCATCCCCCTGATCGCCTCTTCCATCATGTCGAAGAAGATCGCCGAGGGCACCGGCTCCCTCGTCCTCGACGTGAAGGTCGGCTCCGGCGCCTTCATGAAGAACATCGAGGACGCCCGCGAGCTGGCCTCCACGATGGTGGCCCTGGGCACCGACAGCGGCGTCAAGACGATCGCCCTGCTCACCGACATGTCCACCCCGCTCGGCCTGACCGCGGGCAACGCCCTCGAAGTCCGCGAGTCCGTCGAGGTCCTTGCCGGCGGCGGCCCGGCCGACGTGGTCGAGCTGACGATCGCGCTGGCGCAGGAGATGCTCACGGCCGCGGGCATCAAGGACGCCGACCCGGCGAAGGCCCTCGCCGACGGCTCCGCGATGGACGTGTGGCGCCGGATGATCTCCGCCCAGGGCGGCGACCCGGACGCGGCCCTGCCGGTCGCCCGCGAGCAGCACGTCGTCACCGCCTCCGCCTCGGGCGTCCTGACCCGCCTCGACGCGTACGCGGTCGGCGTCGGCGCCTGGCGCCTGGGCGCGGGCCGCGCCCGCAAGGAGGACCCGGTCCAGGCGGGCGCGGGCATCGAGCTCCACGCGAAGCCGGGCGACACGGTCACGGCCGGCCAGCCGCTGATGACCCTGCACACGGACACCCCGGAGAAGTTCGAGTACGCCCTGTCCTCCCTGGAGGGCTGCTACGACGTGGCCCCGGCGGGCACCCCCTTCACGGCGAACCCGATCGTCCTGGACCGCATCGCCTGACCCCGGTCCGGGTGCGGGTGGGTTGCCGCTGCGCGGTGCGGTCCCCTACCCGCCCTTCCACCGTTCCCAGGGGCTCCGCCCCTGACCCCGATACCGGGCGCTTCGCACCCGTCGCCTCAAACGCCGGCGAGGCTGATCTCAGCCTCGCCGG
>NZ_JBNNPF010000049.1:0-61223 GCF_050275515.1 Streptomyces sp. NPDC004126
CCGGGGGGGCTGTATTTCCGCTGCGCTAAATCCAGCCGGCGCGTCTTTTTTGCCCACCGGGCGCGGAGCGCCCGGTACCGGGGTCAGGGGCGGAGCCCCTGGGAACGGTGGAAGGGCGGGGAGGGGCCCCAGCCCCGCGCAGCGGCACCCGCACGGCCCGCCGCCCCAGGCCCCCGGCGGGCCCCCGCAGCACAACCCGCAACAGCCCGCGCACGCGTACCCGTACAGGAGGAGTGAGCAACCCATGAGCACGCCCTACCCGTTCACCGCAGTGGTCGGCCAGACCGACCTGCGGCTGGCGCTCCTGCTCAACGCCGTGAGCCCGGCGGTCGGCGGTGTGCTCGTGCGCGGCGAGAAGGGGACCGCCAAGTCCACCGCCGTGCGCGCGCTGTCGGCGCTGCTGCCGCAGGTGGACGTCGTCCCCGGCTGCCGGTTCTCGTGCGCGCCGGCCGCGCCCGACCCGGCCTGCCCGGACGGCCCGCACGAGCCCGGCCCCGGCGCCGACCGCCCCGCGCGGATGGTCGAGCTGCCCGTCGGCGCCTCCGAGGACCGCCTCGTCGGCGCCCTCGACATCGAACGGGCCCTCGCCGAGGGCGTGAAGGCCTTCGAGCCCGGCCTGCTCGCCGACGCGCACCGCGGGATCCTCTACGTCGACGAGGTCAACCTGCTCCACGACCACCTCATCGACCTCCTCCTCGACGCCGCCGCCATGGGCGCCTCCTACGTGGAGCGCGAGGGCGTCTCCGTGCGGCACGCGGCCCGGTTCCTGCTCGTCGGCACCATGAACCCCGAGGAGGGCGAGCTGCGCCCGCAGCTGCTCGACCGGTTCGGGCTGACCGTCGAGGTCGCCGCCTCCCGGGAGCCCCGGCAGCGCGTCGAAGTGGTGCGCCGCCGGCTGGCCTACGAGGACGACCCGTCGGGCTTCGCCGCCCGCTGGGCCGGGGACGAGAGCGAGGTGCGGGCGCGGGTCGTGGCCGCGCGGGCGCTGCTCCCGAAGGTCCGGCTCGGGGACACCGCGCTGCTGCAGATCGCCGCCACCTGCGCCGGGTTCGAGGTCGACGGCATGCGCGCCGACATCGTGATGGCCCGTACCGCGACCGCGCTGGCCGCCTGGGCGGGGCGGACCTCGGTGCTCAAGGAGGACGTCCGGCAGGCCGCCCTGCTGGCCCTCCCCCACCGGCGCCGGCGCAACCCGTTCGACGCGCCCGGCCTGGACGAGGACAAGCTCGACGAGATCCTGGACGGCTTCCCCGACGAGGAGCCCGAGCCCGAGCCCGACCCGGAGCCCGAGGGCCCGGACGACGGCGGGGACGGCGGCCCCGGCGGGGTGCCCCCGCAGGCGGGCGGCCCCGAGACCGGGCACGCGCCCGAGGAGACCCCCGCACCGCAGGAGGCTCCCGAGCCGCAGCCCTCCGCCCCGCAGCAGGGCGGCGGGGCCGGCGGGGCCGAGCAGGCCGCCGTGGGGGCCGCCGAGCCGTTCCGCACCAAGATGCTCAGCGTGCCCGGCCTCGGCGAGGGCGCGGCCGGGCGGCGTTCGCGCGCCCGTACCGCGCACGGCCGCACCACCGGCGCCCAGCGCCCCCGGGGGCAGCTGACGAAGCTGCACCTGGCGGCCACCGTGCACGCCGCCGCCCCGCACCAGAAGGCGCGCGGCCGGGCCGGGCGCGGCCTCGTCGTGCGCCGGGACGACCTGCGCCAGGCCACCCGGGAGGGCCGCGAGGGCAACCTGGTGCTGTTCTGCGTGGACGCCTCGGGCTCGATGGCCGCCCGGCAGCGGATGAGCGCCGTCAAGGGCGCGGTGCTGTCCCTGCTGCTGGACGCCTACCAGCGCCGGGACAAGGTCGGCCTGATCACCTTCCGCGGTGCGGACGCCGAGCTGGCGCTGCCGCCCACCTCCTCGGTGGACGCGGCCGCCGCCCGGCTGGAGAAGCTGCCGACCGGCGGCCGCACCCCGCTCGGCCCGGGCCTGCTCAAGGCCCACGAGGTGCTGCGGATCGAGCGGCTGCGGGACCCCTCGCGCCGTCCGCTGCTGGTCGTCGTCACCGACGGCCGGGCCACCTCGGCCGGGGCGGTCGGCGGCGATCCGCGCGAGCTGTCGGGGCGCAGCGCCCGGCTGCTGGCCGCCGAGGGCATCGCCTCGGTGGTCGTGGACTGCGAGTCCGGGCCGGTCCGGCTGGGGCTCGCGGGGGCGCTGGCCGCCGATCTGGGCGCGCCCGCCGTGACCCTCGACGGGCTGCGGGCCGACTCGCTGGCCGGGCTCGTCAAGAACGTACGTACCGCAGTGACCCACGATTCCTCCAGGAGGGCCGCGTAATGCCGCAGGGACAGCCGACCGTCGTTCCGGACGACGGGCTCACGACGCGCCAGCGCCGCAACCGTCCGCTCGTCTTCGTGCACACCGGGCCGGGCAAGGGCAAGTCGACGGCCGCGTTCGGCCTGGCGCTGCGCGCCTGGAACCAGGGCTGGCCGATCGGGGTGTTCCAGTTCGTCAAGTCGGCGAAGTGGAAGGTCGGCGAGGAGAACGCGCTGAAGGTGCTGGGCGCCTCCGGCGAGGGCGGGTCCGTCGTCTGGCACAAGATGGGCGAGGGCTGGTCCTGGGTCCAGCGGGACGCCCAGCTCGACAACGAGCAGGCCGCCAAGGAGGGCTGGGAGCAGGTCAAGCGCGACCTGGCCGCCGAGACGCACAAGCTGTACGTGCTCGACGAGTTCGCGTACCCGATGCACTGGGGCTGGATCGACGTGGACGAGGTGATCGAGGTGCTGCGGAACCGCCCCGGTACCCAGCACGTGGTCATCACCGGCCGCAACGCCCCGGAGAAGCTGCTGGAGTTCGCGGACCTGGTCACCGAGATGACCAAGGTCAAGCACCCCATGGACGCCGGCCAGAAGGGCCAGAAGGGCATCGAGTGGTGACGTCCGTGAACGTGCCCCGGCTGGTCATCGCCGCGCCGTCCTCCGGCAGCGGCAAGACCACCGTGGCGACGGGCCTGATGGCGGCCTTCGCGGAGCGCGGCCTCGCCGTGTCCCCGCACAAGGCCGGGCCCGACTACATCGACCCCGGCTACCACGCGCTGGCCACGGGCCGGCCGGGCCGCAACCTGGACGCCTTCATGTGCGGGCCGGAGCTGGTCGGCCCGCTGTTCGCGCACGGGGCGGCCGGCTGCGACCTGGCCGTGGTCGAGGGCGTGATGGGGCTCTACGACGGCGCCGCCGGGCGGGGTGAGCTGGCCTCGACGGCCCAGGTGGCGAAGCTGCTGCGGGCGCCGGTGGTGCTGGTGGTCGACGCCTCCTCCCAGTCCCGGTCGGTGGCGGCGCTGGTGCACGGCTTCGCCTCGTTCGACCCGCAGGTGCGGCTCGGCGGGGTGATCCTCAACAAGGTGGGCTCCGACCGGCACGAGGCGATGCTGCGGGAGGCGCTGGAGGAGGCCGGGATGCCGGTCCTCGGCGTCATGCGGCGGGTCCCGCAGGTGGCGACGCCGTCCCGGCACCTGGGCCTGGTCCCGGTGGCCGAGCGGCGGGCCGACGCGGTCGCCGCCGTCGCGGCGCTGGCCGAGCAGGTGCGGGCCGGCTGCGACCTGGACGCGCTGATGGCGCTGGCGCGGACGGCTCCGGAGCTGCAGTGCGAGCCGTGGTCCGCGCAGGAGGCCGTCACCCCCGTCGGGGGGCCGCGTCCCGTCGTCGCCGTCGCCGGCGGCCCCGCGTTCACGTTCTCGTACGCCGAGCACGCGGAGCTGCTGCGCGCCGCCGGTGCGGAGGTGGTCACCTTCGACCCCCTCCGCGACGAGGCGCTGCCCGAGGGCACGAGCGGGCTCGTGATCGGCGGCGGCTTCCCGGAGGTGTACGCCCCGGAGCTCTCCGCGAACGAGCCCCTGCGCAAGGCCGTCGCGGACTTCGCGGCGGCCGGCGGGCCGGTGGCCGCCGAGTGCGCCGGGCTGCTGTACCTGGCGCGTTCCCTCGACGGGAAGCCGATGTGCGGGGTGCTCGACGCCGACGCCCGGATGTCGGAGCGGCTGACCCTCGGCTACCGCGAGGCCGTCGCGGTGTCGGACAGCTCGCTCGCCGCGGCCGGGACGCGGCTGCGCGGGCACGAGTTCCACCGCACGGTGGTCGAGCCGGGCGCCGGAGCGGCGCCGGCGTGGGGGTTCACGCACCCCGAACGCCGCGTCGAGGGCTTCGTACGGCAGGGCGTGCACGCCAGCTACCTGCACACCCACTGGGCGGCGCAGCCTTCGGTCGCCCGGCGCTTCGCGGAAGCCGCGGCAGCGCACCGGTGACCGGCCTCCCCGGCCGGGGGTCAGTCCGCGAGGCCGACCACGAGCCAGATCCCGGCCACCCCGCCCACCGTGCACATCAGGGTGGACAGGGCGGGGTGCTCGTGGTGCGCCTCGGGGAGGATCTCGGCGGCGGCCAGGTACAGCAGGGCCCCGCCGAAGAACCCGAGGTACGCCCCGAGGGGTTCCTCCGGAAGGGTGAACAGCAGGGTGGACGCGGCTCCGACGACCGGGGCGACGGCGTCCGCGAAGAGCATCAGCAGGGCCTTGCGGCGGGCGTTCCCGTAGAGGCGGGTCAGCGTGTAGGTGTTGAACCCGTCGGCGAAGTCGTGGGTGATGACGGCCAGTGCCACGGCCACGCCCATGCCGCCGCCGACCTGGAAGGCGGCGCCGAGGGCCACTCCGTCGGCGACGCTGTGGCCGACCATCGCGGCGGCCGCGGTGAGGCCGACCTGCGGGACGCGTCCACCGCCGTGGCCGTGCCCGTCGTGGCCGCCGTTGTCGGCGGCGCCGTGCGCGGCCTGGCGTACGGCGAGCAGGCGCTCCACCACGTGGGCGACGAGGAAGCCGCCGACGAAGAGCAGCAGGGCCAGCGGGACGCCGAACACCTCCTGGCCGGCGGCGTGCATGGCCTCCGGGAGCAGGTCGAGGCCGACCACGCCGAGCATCAGCCCGCCGGCCAGGCCGAGCACCAGGTGGCGGCGGTCGGTGACGCGTTGCGCCGTCCAGCCGCCCGCCAGCGTCATGAGGAACGCGCCCAAAGCCACGATCACCGCCATGTGCCCCTGAATACCGACTGGCGGCCGGGTGCGCACTTCCGCGCGCGGGTGGCGGGCGGCAGCGTGTTGACGAAGACAGACGGACGAGGGACGGAGGAGGTATCCCGGTGGGCGAGTACGTGACGCGGCTGGTGGTCGGGGTCGGCGGGCGTGCGGGGGTCTCCGTCGAGGAGGTCTGCGCGCTGGTCGAGGAGACGCTGCGGGGGGCCGGGCTGGCCACCGGGGCGGTGACGGCGCTGGCCACGGTGGATTCGAAGACCGGTGAGCCGGGCATCGTGGGGGCGGCGGAACGTTTCGGCGTACCGCTGGTCGGCTATCCGGCGGACCGGCTCGCCCTGATTCCGGTACCGCACCCCTCGGCGTCGGTACGCGCCGCCGCCGGCACGGCTTCGGTGGCGGAGGCGGCGGCCCTGGCGGCCGGCGGGGAACTCCTCGTGCCGAAGCGGCGGTCGGTGGCGGCGACGTGCGCGGTGGCCACCGCCGAGGAGCACGACCTGCGCCACCACGGGGACGCGGAGGTCGCGGACGCGGGCGGGTCCCTGGTGGACCTCGCGGTGAACGTACGCTCCGACACGCCGCCGCAGTGGCTCAAGGAGCGGATCGCGTCCTGCCTGGGCGACCTGGCGGCCTACCCCGACGGGCGGGCCGCACGCGCCGCGGTGGCGGCCCGGCACGGGCTGCCGGTCGAACGGGTGCTGCTGACGGCGGGCGCGGCGGAGGCGTTCGTACTGGTCGCGCGGGCCCTGGGGGCCGTACGGCCGGTCGTGGTGCACCCTCAGTTCACCGAGCCGGAGGCGGCCCTCCGGGACGCCGGGCACCGGGTGGAACGGGTCCTGCTGCGCCCCGAGGACGGCTTCCGGCTGGACCCGGCGGCGGTACCGGAGGAAGCCGACCTGGTGGTGGTCGGCAACCCCACCAACCCGACGTCGGTCCTGCACCCGGCCGGTGTCCTGGCGGCACTGGCCCGGCCCGGACGGACCCTGGTGGTGGACGAGGCGTTCATGGACGCCGTCCCGGGCGAGCGGGAGGCACTGGCCGGGCGGATGGACGTGCCCGGCCTGGTCGTCCTCCGCAGCCTGACCAAGACGTGGGGGCTGGCGGGGCTGCGCATCGGGTACGTGCTGGCCGAGCCGGAGGTCATCGCGAAGCTGGCCGCCGCGCAGCCGCTGTGGCCGGTGTCGACGCCGGCCCTGGTGGCGGCGGAGGCCTGCGTCTCGCCCAGGGCGCTGGAGGAGGCGGAGGCCGCCGCGCGGCGGACCGCGGTGGACCGGGAGCACCTGCTGGCGGGTCTGGCGGAGTTCGAGGAGGTCTCGGTGTCCGGGGTCGCCGAGGGCCCGTTCGTCCTGGTCCGCATCCCGGGCGCGGCAGAGGTACGCACCCGCTTGCGCGCCCTGGGCTTCGCGGTACGCCGGGGCGACACCTTCCCGGGCCTGGACCCCGACTGGCTCCGTCTGGCGGTCCGCGACCGCGCGACAACGGGCCGCCTCCTCCAGGCCCTGGACCACGCCCTGGCGCTGGGCGGACGGTAGGGGGCCCTCGCCTGCGGGGCGCAAGGTCACCCGTGAACGTCCGATTCAAAGCCGCCCGTGTGGCTGCTGGATATCTCTCGCAGCAGGCGCTGGTCGAGGCGCTCGCCGGCCGCGGGGTCCCTGTCGACGTGCGCCAGGTCCGGCGCTGGGAGTCGGATGCGCCTCCGTGGCCCTACGCTGCGGCCCAACGGGCACTGACGGAGCTGCTTGGACAGGACATCGAGGCCCTCGGGTTCACACCGCCCGCCGGGCACGATCGCACGCTGACGGTCAGACGCGTACCCGTCGGGCCGGCGTTGCGGCTCCCGGTTCAGCATCCGGCCACGGCGCAGCCCGCGACTGCGGCTACCGACAGGCTGCGGGAGAGGCGGATGATTCTGTGCTCGGCGCAGCTGTGCTGGCTCACATGGCCTTCATCCCGGGGTGGGTCGGAGATCGCGCCGGCGCCGCCGAGCGAATGGTGATGGCGCGGACACATGCCCGCAGGGGTCCGGCTTCCGCAGAATTCCTGGCGTGGCTCGATGCGGTCGAGGCCGAATGCGAGACGAGGTGTGGGCAGACACGGACGGCCTTGAACCTCATCAACCACGGCGAGGATCTGCTGGCGGCGGGTTCGGAGCACGTCTCGCCTGACTGGATGGACTGGTTCAGTCCCGTCCGGCTGGCCGCTTTCAAGGGGAACACCCAGCTCGCAGCCGGGCATCTCCCACAGGCCAGAGAGACGCTCAAGGAAGTTCTCGATACCCTGCCGCCCGACGCTGACAAGCAGCGGACAGTGGTCCTCGCGGACCTGGGGGCCGTGGAGGCCGCTGCTGGGGCCCCCGAGGCAGCGTGTGCCTACGCGGTTCGGGCCCTGGAGCAGTTGGAGACGCACTGGTACGCGACCGGGACGGAGAGGGTCCGCGAGACGCGCCGCGCGCTCGCACCATGGCAGCACGAGCAGTGCGTACGCGAACTCGACGACCGGCTGTACGGCTGGGCGACGACACTCAGCGCGCTGACCCGTTGAACTCCTTGATCCGGCGCGGGAGGTCGAGGAGGCTGCCGACCCTGAAGGTCGGCAGTGCCTTGGCCTCCTCCGTTTCCCACTGGACGGTGGCCCAGGGGCCGCGCCGGATCAGCGCGCTGTGCATGCCTGCGGCAGCAGCGGGCCGCAGGTCGTTGTCGACACGGTCGCCCACGTAGAGGATCTCGTCGGGCGCGAACGGGACAACCTTGGCGACGCGAACGAAGAACTCGGGGTCGGGCTTGCTCGCGCCCCAGTCGTCGGAGGTGCCGATCAGATCGACGTCCGAAGCGAAGAGTTCGCGGAGGATCTTGCCGGCGCGGACCGTCTGATTGCCTGCGATGCCCAGCCACAGCCCGTCGGCGCGCAGCTGCGCCAAGGCTGGACGGACATCCGCGTACAGGTCTCCTTCATCGAAGTGCTCGGGCTGTCCAGCTGCGGCCCGGGCCTCGCGCTGCTCGTAGAGGTCGAATCCGGGCTGGAAGACCTGGAAGGTATCGCGGTAGTCGCGGCCCTGCGCGATCACGGCTCCGAACATCGCGGCGAAAGTGTGCCTGGGCACGCCGAGCCAGTCGGCCCATGTGCCGTACTCCCGCGTTTCGTCTACCAGGCACTCGCCGACGTCAAAGACCACTGCGCGAATCGTCATGCGCGAAGCCTAGTGACGACTCCTCGGAACCCGGCTGGCAAAGCCGAGGATTGGGGGCCTGGCGCCGTCAGTGAAACCGTCTTCCGCTGGGAAGCAGCCCAGGACGGCCGTCAGCCGCCGAGACCGGAGGAGCGCGTAGCGATCTGTCGCGCCGGGGGGCTTCCTGGGCTGCTCTGGTCGACTTCTCGTGCGGGTAGCAGCCCAGGGCGGTCGTCGGACGCTGAGACGGGAGGAGCGCGTAGCGATCTGCTGCGCTTGAGGGCTACCCGGACCTCTCTGGTCGGCCTCTCGTGCGGGTAGTCGCAACCGGCCCGGAATCGCAGATGTGGGGCCGTGTGCCCGGTGTGCCGGCCCCCGCCCCCCTGCATCCCTGACGGGGCCGCTCCTGGACTGTCTCCCCCTGTGACCGTTCCTTTTGGGGGTTTCCCGGCAGTCTTTCGGCATTCCGGGGCGGGACGCCCTGTCAAGGGTGGAGCGCAGCGACATCGCGAAGCGACGCGACCGAAGGGAGCGCCCTTGACAGGACGGCCCGAACCGGAAGGACGATGGGACTGACGGGAAACCCCCAAACCCTCCCCCACCACCGCCCAAGGAGATCCCGCCCCCAGCCCACCGGCCCGCAGACAAGGGGGCGGGTGGGCAAACACCGCCCGACCCCACCCCCTCGCGGGGGAGACAGCGGCCCACGCCACCCGGGCGACGGACGACGCCCGCGCGCCTAGCATGGCGGGAGCGGACGACACACGGGGGGCAGGGCATGAGGACGGCGGCGTGGGTAGGGGTCGGGGTGGTCGCGTTGGCCCTGGTGGGCGGGGGTGTGTATGCCGTGCCGCGGGTGCTGGGGGGCGGGGTGGACGGTGCCGCCGAGCAGCGGTTGCAGGGGAAGCCGGGGACCGGCAAGGCCGCGCCGGCCGGGACGCCGTTCACGCTGGTGGCGACCGGTGACATCATTCCGTACCCGTCGATCATCCAGCGCGCGGCGGACGACGCGGGCGGCAAGGCCGGCGAGTACGACTTCCGGAAGATACTCGCGGGCGTCAAGCCCATCGTGTCCGCCGCCGACCTGGCGATATGCCACCACGAGATACCGTACGGCCGGCCCGGCGGCCCCTACACCGGATACCCCGCCTTCAAGGCTCCGCACCAGTTGGCCGACGCCCTCAAGGACGCCGGGTACGACAGCTGTTCCACCGCTTCGAACCACACCCTCGACGACGGCTACGACGGCCTCGTCCGCACGCTCGACCACCTCGACCGGGTCGGCCTGAAGCACGTCGGTTCGGCGCGCAGCGCCGAGGAGGCCAAGGCGCCGGCGCTGCTCTCGGCCGGCGGTGCGAAGGTCGCCCAGTTGGACTACACGTACGGGACGAACGGCATACCGGTCCCGGCGGGCAAGCCCTGGGCCGTCAACCTGATCGACCAGGCCCGGATCGTGGCCGACGCCCGCGCGGCCCGGGCGGCCGGCGCGAACGTCGTGCTCCTCAGCATCCACTGGGGCACCGAGTGGCAGACGGCGCCCGACCAGCAGCAGAAGGACCTGGCGCAGGCGCTGACCGCCTCGCGCGGGGCGGACGGGCTGCCCGACATCGATCTGATCCTCGGTACGCACAACCACGTGCCGCAGCCCTACGAGAAGATCAACGGCACCTGGGTGGTGTTCGGGATGGGCGATCAGGTCGCGAGTTTCTACGAGCCGGAGAAGGCGCGGGGCAACATGTCCTCGATCCCCCGGTTCACCTTCGCCCCGTCGGCGAAGAACGGTGGCCGCTGGGAGGTGGTGAAGGCCGAGTACCTGACGCAGTTCTCGGACATGAAGCCGCCGTTCCGGGTCGTCTGCGCCTCCTGTACGCCGGACCGTGCCGACTACGCCAAGGTCGACAAGGAGGTCACGGCGGCCGTCACCTCGCGCGGTGCCGCCGGCCAGGGGCTGGAGCGCGCCACGCGCTGAGGGGCCGGCCGCTACCGGGTCCTGCCGCGCCGGGTCACGACGAGGGCGCCCGCGCCGACGGCGAGCAGGAGGATGGCGCCGCCCGCGACGTAGGGGGTGACCGAACCGGCGCCGGTCTCGGCGAGGTTGGCCTGCGCGGGGGTCTGCTTCGTGTTCGTGGTCTGCGCCGCCGTCTGCGGCTTGACGTCGGGCTTGGTGTCGGGCTTGGTGTCGGGCTTGGTCTCCGGCTTGGTGCCCTTGGGGGCTTCGCAGTGGGCTTCGGCCAGGACGACCTCGCCGTCGACCTGGGCCACGTTCAGGTCCAGCGGGTTGACCGACACCTTCAGGCGCAGCGCGGCCGCCGCCGCGGTGGTGGAGGTGGTCTGCGTACCGGAGAGTTCCAGGGAGACGGATCCGACGCCGGGGACGTCGATCTTGGTGGCGGGGCCGCCTGCGGTGACGGTGACCTTCTTGCCGAGGGCGGTGACGGTGCCGAGGACGTTCGAGGTGGCGACGGGCTTCTTGCCGGCTTCGCAGACGGCCTTGGAGGTGACCTTCTCGATCTCGACGAGGGAGAGCCGGGGCAGGCCGGGGACGTGGACCTTGGCGTGGGCGAGGTTCGATTCGGCCTGGGCGGTGTTCTCGTCGGCGGTGGCCTTGGCGGTGGCTACGTCGGCCTTCAGGACGCTGACGGGCTGCCCCTGTTCGGCGCCGTCGAGGGTGACGGTGAGGGCCGTCTTCTCGGCGGTGGCGGGGGCGGTGACCTCGTTGAGGGTGGTCTTCAGCGGGACGTGGACGGCCTTGTTGAGCAGGCCCACGTCCAGTCCGGCCCGCAGGACGACGGCTCCGGACGTTCCCTCGCTCCCGGTGCCGCCGCCCGTGGCGAGGGCGGGCGGCGCGGCGAGCAGGGCTACCGCCCCCGTGGCGAGCAGAACGGCCGCGGGCACGCGGAAGGTGTTGCTGTTCAAGATGGTGGAACCCCCGGGGAGTTGGGTGCCGCCGGGGGGCCAATGGGGGACATCGCGCGCGCCGACGGCTTCGACGTTCGAAATCCTTACGCACGGGGAGTGAACGGTCAGCAACCCGACGTGAGTTCACCCCAAAGGGTGGATTCCATGCGTGTTTTCGATTTGTGACGCACCATGCGTCTCAGGAGTCCCGTCCGGAGCAGCGGCCTAGGCGCGGACCACGCCGTTCACGATGACCCGGTCCGGCTGCGCCAGGGCCCGTACGTCGGCCCGCGGGTCGGCGGCGTACACGACGAGGTCGGCCGGGGCGCCTTCGGTGAGGCCGGGGCGGCCGAGCCAGTCGCGGGCCGCCCAGGCGGTCGCCGAGAGGGCGTCCAGCGGCGGGATGCCGGCCTTCACGAGCTCCGCGACCTCGGCGGCGACCAGGCCGTGCGGCAGGGAGCCGCCGGCGTCCGTGCCGACGTACACCTGGACGCCCGCGTCCCAGGCCGCCCGGACGGTGTCGTAGCGCCGCTCGTGGAGCCGGCGCATGTGCGCCGACCAGCGGGGGAACTTGGCCTCGCCGCCCGCCGCCAGCTTCGGGAACGTGGCGATGTTGACGAGGGTCGGGACGATCGCCACGCCGCGCTCCGCGAAGAGCGGGATGGTGTCCTCGGTGAGCCCGGTGGCGTGCTCGATGCAGTCGATGCCCGCCTCGACGAGGTCCCGCAGCGAGTCCTCCGCGAAGCAGTGCGCGGTGACCCGGGCGCCCAGCCGGTGCGCCTCGGCGATGGCGGCCTCGACCTCGGCCCGCGGCCAGCAGGCCGTCAGGTCGCCGGCATCGCGGTCGATCCAGTCGCCGACGAGCTTGACCCAGCCGTCGCCGCGCCGCGCCTCGCGGGAGACGTACTCGACGAGCTGCGGCGGTTCGATCTCGTGGGCGTAGTTGCGGATGTAGCGGCGGGTGCGGGCGATGTGCCGGCCCGCCCGGATGATCTTCGGGAGGTCGTCGCGGTCGTCGATCCAGCGGGTGTCGGAGGGGGATCCGGCGTCGCGGACGAGGAGGGTGCCGGCGTCCCGGTCGGTGAGGGCCTGCGCCTCGGCCGTGGGGGCGTCGACCGGGCCGTGGGCGTCGAGGCCGACGTGGCAGTGCGCGTCGACCAGGCCGGGCAGGGCCCATCCGGTGACCGTGGTGACCTCGCGGGCGGCGGTCGGCCGCTCGTAGGAGATCCGTCCGCCGACGACCCACAGTTCGTCGCGCACCTCGTGGGGCCCGACGAGTACGCGTCCCTTCACATGGAGCACACCGCTGTGATCACTCATGTCCGCACTGTACGTGCGCGCTGGATAGGCTCGGCCGGTAACCCCGGACGAAGAGAGCACCGACGTGACCCACCCCCTGCTGGACCTGCCGCCGCTGACCGCCGAGCGCTTCGCGTCGATCGAGCGGGGGGTGGCGCGGCTGCTGGGCACCCGGCACGACGTGGTGGTCACCCAGGGCGAGGCCCTGCTCCCGCTGGAGGGGTGCATCCGCTCGGGGGCGCGGCCGGGTTCGACGGCGCTGAACGTCGTCACCGGGCCGTACGGGACCACCTTCGGCAACTGGCTGCGGGACGCCGGGGCGAACGTGGTGGACCTGGCGGTGCCCTTCGACACGGCCGTCAGCGGCGAGCAGGTGGCCCGTGCGCTGGCGGAGCACCCGGAGATCGACTTCGTGTCGCTGGTGCACGCGGAGGCGGCCACCGGCAACACCAATCCGGTCGCGGAGATCGGTGAGGCGGTACGGGCGCACGGGGCGCTGTTCATGCTGGACGCGGTGGCCTCGGTGGGTGCCGAGCCGCTGCTGCCGGACGCGTGGGGCGTGGACCTGTGCGTGATCGGCGCGCAGAAGGCGATGGGCGGCCCGGCGGGGGTCTCGGCGGTGTCGGTGAGCGACCGGGCGTGGGAGCGGTTCGCGGCCAACCCGGCGGCGCCGCGCCGCTCGTACCTGTCGCTGCTGGACTGGAAGGAGCGCTGGATCGACGGCGGCCGCAAGGCACTGCTGCACGCTCCCGCGCAGCTGGAGATGCTGGCGCTGGAGGCGTGCCTGGACCGGATCGGGGCCGAGGGGCTGACCGGTGTGCTGGGGCGGCACGCCGCGGCCGCCCGGGCCACCCGGGCGGGCGCGGCGGCGCTCGGCGTCGCCCCGTGGGTCGGCGACCCCGCGCAGGCAGCTCCGGTGGCGACCACGCTGCGGGTCGCGGACGCCTCGCTGGTGGTGGCGAGGGCGGTGGCGGCGGATCCGTCGGCCCCGCTCGCGGCGGGCGGCGGGGCGCTGGCCGGGGAGATGGTCCGGGTCAACCACTACGGCCCGGACGCGTCGCCGGAGGCGGTCGGGGCCGCGCTGGGGGCGCTGGCCCGCGCGCTGGGCGCCGATCCGGCACCGGCGCTGGCCGCGGCTTCGGCGGCCTGGGCGTAGCTCCGGCGGCCTGGGCGGGGCTCCGGGCCCGCCGGACGTGCCCGCGGGCCGGCGGGCGCGTCCGGAAGCCGGTCGGCGCGCATGCGCGTCCGCCGGCGCCGGTCAGCGCGTCAGCCGGTCAGCCCGTCAGCCGGTCAGCGCGTCCAGCAGCCGGTCCACGTCCGCCTCGGTGTTGTAGAGGTGGAAGGAGGCCCGCAGGGCGCCGTCGCGGGCGGAGGTGTGGATCCCCGCGGCGTCCAGCCCGGGCTGCCGGTGGGCCAGGCCCGGTACCGACACGATGGGGGTGTCGCCGGGAACGGGCTCGTGGCCGAGGCGGGCGAGCCCTTCCCGGTAGCGGGCGGCGAGGGCGGTGTCGTGGGCGTGGACGGCGTCGACGCCCACGCGCTCCAGCAGCGCCAGTGAGGGCTCGGCGGCGTGGTAGGGGAGGAAGGCCGCGGACTCGTCGAAGCGGCGGGCGTCGCCGGCCAGTTGCCGCATGGGGCCGTAGACGGCGTCCCACTTGGACTCGGCCGCCACCCAGCCGGCGTGGAGCGGGGTCAGTCCGGGCTGGGCCTCCTCCGAGACCGTCAGGTACGAGGCGCCGCGGCCGCCGAGCAGCCACTTGTAGCCGCCGGTGACGGTGTACTCGTACGGCGAGGCGTCGAAGGGCAGCCAGCCGGCGGCCTGGGTGGCGTCCACGAGCATCCGCGCCCCGTGCGCGGCGGTCGCCGCGCGGACGGCGGCGAGGTCCGCGGTCCGGCCGTCGGCGGACTGGACGGCGCTGAGGGCGACGAGGGCGGTGCCGGGGCGGACGGCTTCGGCGATGGACTCCAGCGGGGCGAAGCGGACCTTGAGGTCGCCGCGGAGCACGAAGGGGTTCACGACGGAGGCGAAGTCCCGCTCGGGCAGCAGGATTTCGGCGCCGGCGGGCAGGGAGGCGGCGATCAGCCCCACGTGGACGGCGACGGACGAGCCGACGGCGACGCGCCGCGGGTCGGTCGAGACCAGCCGGGCGAAGGCGGCCCGCACCCGCTCGACGACTCCGAAGTCGCCCGCTCCGGCGGGCAGTCCGGCGCCCGCCGCCTCGGCCAGCTCCCGTACCGCGGCGACGGAGGCCTTCGGGAGGACTCCGGCGCCGGCGGTGTTGAGGTAGGTGGTGGAGTGCGCGAACTCGGCGGCGCACACGCGGGGGACGTGGGAGAGCGGAAGATCCATGCCGTCCACTCTGCGCCGCCACCGACTGAAAGTCCATTGCCGAGTTTTACGTGCGAAGCCAAAGCAAGACTTATGCACCGGTCGGTGGGTGGGGCAGGGCGGGGCAGGGCGGGTCAGCTCCAGTCGATGTCGGCCAGGCTCTCCAGCGGGGCCCGGTCCTCCAGGGACTCCGGCACCACCAGGGTGTCCGCCTCGGTCATCGCGGCGGGGAAGCGCAGGTGCGCCTGCCGCTGGATCTCGGTGGCCTTGACCTGGAACACGCGGAACTCGTCCAGTTCGAGGGCCTCGGGGAGGTTCAGGTTCTGCGTGAGCAGGAAGGCCTTGCACTTGAGCTTTCCCCGGTCCGAGTAGACGAGGACCTTCCAGAAGGCGCGGGGTATCCGTACGCCCTTGAAGAGGCGGTCGTCCTCCTGGAAGACGGGTCCGCCGAAGACGCTCACCCTGAGGTCGTCGACGTCGACGTCCTCGAACACGGCGTCCTCCAGCTTCCCCCAGATGCCGCCCCGCATGCTCTGGTTGAAGTCGTCCATCTGCGGGGTGATGTTCGTGTAGAAGAACGAGTCCCGGTTGGCCTTCTCCGCCTCGGGCAGCGGCCCCCAGCAGAGGTCGGCGCGGCGGGCGATGTGGCCGCGGTCGAGCCGGTTGTTCCTGCCGCGGTACAGCTCGTTGCTGACCTGGGCCTCGGCCGGCAGCCGGGGGTCCTTGACGAAGTCGATCCCCTCGCGGCTGAGCTTCTTGATCGCACCGCCGTCGATGTTCCAGGCCACCCAGAAGGCGAACCGCCGCTGCTTGCTCAGCGCCAGCGAGAAGTGGGTGTACGGGATCACCTCGGAGCCGTCGAGCCGGACGGCGTCGTCCTTGATCGAGGGGTTGAGGGCCGGGGTGCCGACCGGCACGGCCAGGAAGCCCGGGTCGTAGCCCGCCAGCGCCTCCAGGGAGGCGGTCGCCGGCCGCTCCAGGGTGACCTTCAGCTGCTCGAAGACCGCGTGCGGGAAGCAGGCGAGGGCCCGGTCCTCGGGGTCGGAGTCGCCCTCGCCGCCGAAGTGCAGTCCTGCCAGCACGTCCGTCGGCTTGCCCGTGCGCGAGGTGAACATCCAGGCCGCGCCGGAGTCGCCCGGCTTGCTGATCTCCTGGCCGGGGGCGGGGTGTCTGGGGTCGGGGCCTATCTCGAAGCACTCGATCTCCTTCACCCCGACGGCCCGGCCGTAGTCCACGCGGACCTTGGCGAAGGGACGGGTCACCACCCCGTGGGTGACACCGGTGGTCCGCCCGCTCTTGATCACCTTGTCGTCGATCTGCGGCTCGCCGAGCTTCTTCGGGGTCACCCCGAGGCTGAGGATGTCC
Source organism: Streptomyces sp. NPDC004126 (assembly GCF_050275515.1). Classification (NCBI taxonomy): domain Bacteria; kingdom Bacillati; phylum Actinomycetota; class Actinomycetes; order Kitasatosporales; family Streptomycetaceae; genus Streptomyces; species Streptomyces sp. NPDC004126. The sequence continues at coordinate 16,105 of NZ_JBNNPF010000049.1, forward strand.
GTGTCGACGGCGCGCTCCGTGATGGTCGACACGGCGCAGTCGCCGGCCGTCCCGAGGTGGGCGCGGCGCAGGGCGCCGAGGCGGTTGGCGGCGGTGCGGCTGTCGTCGTCCGTCCCCGGCTGTACGACCTCGTCGCCCATCCGGCCGTTGCGGCCGTTCAGCACGTGCCAGTTGCTCAGCAGGCAGGGGGCGCCGTCGTTCTTGTCGAAGACGATGCAGCCGAGGGTGCCGGCGTGCAGGTGGACGTTGCCGACGCTCACGCCCGGACGGACCGGGTCCACGCGCTTCTGCCGTTCCGGCGTCTGTGCCTCGGGGACGACGAGGAAGTGCGGCTGGTAGCTGCGCTCGATCACGTCGGTGGGCAGCACGATGCCGCCGCCGATGTCGATGGCGGGGGGTATCTCCGCGGTGCCCAGCGACCGCATCGCCTCGGGCTGCACCTTGCTGTCGACGGTGAACTGGAGGGTGAGTTCCTTGCCGCGCCTGCCCTTGGTCTCCTTGTAGCCGATGCCGATCGAGGAGATGTTCGGGTCCTTGAGGTAGCCGGACCCGTGGGTGCGGATGAACTGCTTGGCCGAGCTGACGATCTTGTCCTGTGCGTCCGCCGGGGTGACGGCGGTCCTGGTGGCGGCCGTCTTGGTGGCGGCGGTCCTGGCGGCCGTGGTCCCGGGCTTGGCGGGCGCACGCTTCGTGGCGGTCATCGGGGTCTCCTTCCGCAAAGGAGTACGGGTCCCCGAGTTGGTTGAAGCCGAAGCGAACTGACGCAGTGCGGGCAGGGCGGGGCCTGCGAGGTGCGCGTGTACGTCCAGCCTACGGCCGCCCCGGCGGGCGGGCGCGCCGGGGCGGCCGGCGGCTGCCCGGCGCGTGCGGCGGGGCGCCCGGTACGGGAGGTACGCGGGCGCCCCGGGTGCGGGAGGGGCGGTTCAGCCCTGGGGGACGGCACAGGCGCCGTCGGGCTCGCAGGCCTCGGCGTCGGGGGCCGTCTCCACGGTCTCGCGGCCGGCCCAGGCCTGCTCCAAGGCCTGGGTGAAGACCTCTGCGGGCTGGCCGCCGGAGATGCCGTAGCGGCGGTCGAGGACGAAGAACGGAACGGCGTTGGCGCCCAGTTCGGCCGCCTCGCGCTCGTCGGCCCGCACCCGGTCCGCGTAGGCGGAGTCGTCGGCGAGGACCGCGCGGGCCTCGGCCTCGTCCAGTCCGGCCTCGACGGCCAGGGCGAGCAGCACCTCGGGGTCGAAGACGGACCGCTCCTCGGCGAAGTTGGCCCGGAAGGCGAGGTCGAGGAGCTGCTCCTGCCGGCCGCGGGCGGCGGCCAGGTGCAGCAGGCGGTGGATGTCGAAGGTGTTGCCGTGGTCACGGCCGTCGGTGCGGTACTCCAGTCCCTCGGCGCGGGCGCTGGCGGCGACGTGCTCCTCCATCGCGCGGGCCTCGTCGAGGGTGCGTCCGTACTTGCGGGCGAGCATCTCCAGGACGGGGGCGGTCACGCCCTTGGGGCCGTTGGGGTCGAGTTCGAAGGACCGGAAGACGACCTCCACCTCGTCGCGGTGCGCGAACTCGGCCAGGCCCTTGGCGAACCGGGCCTTTCCGATATAGCACCAGGGGCAGGCGATATCGGACCAGATCTCGACGCGCATGTTCCTTCTTCTCTCCGGGTGGGACTGAACGGTTTCCGCTTCAACCATCCGGGGTGCCGTCTCATTCCCCGGACGGCGGACCGACCTCCAGCCAGAGCGTGCGGTGGGAGCCCGCGGGGGTGCCGGCCGGGTCGGGCCGCCAGCCGTGGGAGGCGTAGAAGGCCTGGGCGCGCAGGTTGTGCTCGTAGACCTCCAGGCGGACCCGATCGATCCCGGCCCGCCGCCAGGCGGCGAGGCAGGCCGCGTGCAGGGCGGCTCCGGTGCCCCGGCGCCACTGGTCGGGGTCCACGTGGAGCTGGGTGAGGGTGGTCACGCCGTCGGCCGTGAGGAAGGCCGCCACTCCGGTGACCCGGCCGTCCCGCTCGGCGCACAGCACCTGGCCCTGCGCCGCCGGGCGGGCCACCGCCCGCTCCCAGCCCTCGCGGGCGCGCGCCGCCTCGGTCTCGCCCGCGTAGGACTCCTCGGGGACGCGGCCCCGGTAGTACGTGGCCCTGGCCCTGGTGTGCAGGGCGGCGATGGCGTCGAGGTCGCTGGCGAGCGCGGTCCGGATCATGAGATGGGGAACGCCCCGGGAACCGTGTCGGTTCCCGGGGCGTCGGCCCTCGGCGGGCGGCGGCTACTTCTTCAGCCACGCCGCCATCATCTTCTGGGCGATCGGCGCGGCCAGCTTGCCGCCGCCGATCTCGGAACGGTCGGTGTCCGAGTTCTCGATCATCACGGCGACGGCGATCTGCTTGCCGCCCGCCTTGGCGTACGAGGTGAACCAGGCCAGCGGCGGGATGTTGTTGTTGACGCCGCGCTGGGCCGTGCCGGTCTTGCCGCCCACCTCGGCGCCCGCGACCTGGGCGGGCTTGCCGCCGCCCTCGGCGGCCACCGTGCGCATGGCGTCCTGGAGCATGGAGGCCGTCTTCGGGCTCATCACCTGCACGGTCTTCGGGTCCTGGAAGTCCTCCAGCACGTTGCCGTCGGCGTCGGTCACCTGGGAGACCATGTGCGGGGCGACGAGCTTGCCGCCGTTCTCGATCGCGGCGGTCACCATGGCCATCTGGAGCGGGGTGGCCTGCACGTCGAACTGGCCGATACCCGTCTGCGCGACCTGGTCGACCGACATCTTCTTCGTGGGGTACTTGCTCGGCGGGTTGGTGCGGACCGGGGTGTCGATCTGCGTGTTGAAGCCGAGCTTCTCCGCCATCGCCCGCATCTTGTCCTGGCCGAGCTTGGAGGCGAGGTCCGCGAAGACGTTGTTGCAGGACAGCTTGAGGGCGGTGCGGGCCGACACGTTGTTGCAGGCCTCGTCACCCGCCTCGCTGGGCAGCTTGGTGCGGGTCCCGGGGATCGTGTACGCGCCCTGGACGCCCGTCGGGGTGTCGATGCTCGTCACCAGGCCGTTCTCGATGGCCGCGGCGAGGGTGACCAGCTTGAAGGTGGAGCCGGGCGCCTGCGGCTTGCGCAGTGCCACGTTCTCCATGGCCTTGCCCTTGTCGGCGGACAGCTCGTCCCAGGCGGCCTTGTCGTTGGCGCCGGTGATCCGGCCGGGGTCGTAGGACGGGTTGTTGACCACGGCGAGGATCTGGCCCGTCGCCGGGTCGATGGCCACGGCCGCGCCCTGCTTGCCGTTCAGGGCGTCGTAGGCGGCCTTCTGCACGCCCTTGTCGATGGTGGTGAGGACGTTGCCCGGGTCGGCACGCTTGTTGGTGAGCATGTCCATCACCGTCTTCAGCCGGGTGTCCGAGCCGTTGAGGACGTTCTTGTAGACGCCCTCCAGCAGCGTCGTGCCGTAGGCCTGGGAGCTGTAGCCGGTGATGGGGGCGTACAGCGGGCCGTCCACGTAGGTCCGCTTGTACCCGAAGTCCTTGCCGCCCGTCTGCGTGGAGCCGGTGATCGCCTCACCGCCCACGATGATGTTCCCCAACGGGTTCTCGTACTGCCCGATGAGGTTGCGCCGGTTGTTCTTGTCGTCTGCGAGGGCCTGGCCTTGGTACGCCTGCACCCAGGTGACCCGCACCATGAGGGCCAGCACCAGAAGCAGACAGAAGACCGACGCACGCCTGATCGTCTTGTTCATCCCCCAGAAGGACGTACCAGCGGCCGCAGCCGTTCCGCTCTGCCCCGATTGTGGCGGGGTTCTCAGGCTTTCTTCATGAGGAAGCCTCCCTCGTAGGCGGCGATGACGGCCTGGGTGCGGTCCCGGGAGCCGGTTTTGGCGAGGACCGCGGCCACGTGGGTCTTGACCGTCTGCGGGCCCACGCCGAGGTGCTCGCTCACCTCCTGGTTGGACAGTCCCGTGGCCATCAGGCGCAGGACGTCGGCCTCCCGGTCGGTGAGCCGGGCCGCCCAGGCGGGGGCCGCGGGCGGGGCGGCCGCCGTGTGGGTGGCGGCCAGGGCGCGGACCGCCGCCGGGAACAGCAGCGAGTCCCCCCGGGCGACGAGGCGGACCGCGCCGATCAGCTCGTCGGGGTCGGCCCGCTTGAGGAGGAACCCCGAGGCACCGGCGCGCAGCGCGTCGTAGACGTAGGAGTCGTTCTCGAAGGTGGTGACGACGACGATCCGCGGTGGGTCGGGCAGGGTGCGCAGGATCTGCTCGGTGGCCCGGATGCCGTCGATCTCCGGCATGCGGACGTCCATCAGCACCACGTCGGGGGCCAGGGAGCGGACCAGCGGGACGGCCTCGGCGCCCGTGGCCGCCTCGCCGACGACCTCCATGTCGGGTTCCGCGTCGAGGATGACCCGCAGGGCGGTGCGGACCATCCGCTCGTCGTCGGCGACGACGATGCGCAGCGGCGGCCGGCTCATCGTCCGCCTCCGTCGGCGGTGATGGCGGCGGTGGCGGTGGCGGGGCCGAGGGGCAGGACCGCGCGCAGCCGCCAGCGGCCCTGGTGCGGGCCGGCCTCGACGCGGCCGCCGAGCAGGGCGGCCCGCTCGGCGGTGCCACGCAGTCCGCGGCCCCCGGTGGTGCGCCGCCGCTCGCCGTCGGGGGCTGTCGGGGCCTGGGCGGGCGGGTTGGTCATGGTGATCTCCAGTTGGCGGTGGCCGTCGGGTGCGTGGACGCGGATGTGCAGGGCGATGGGGCCCAGGCCGTGGCGCAGGGCGTTGCTCAGGCCCTCCTGGACGATGCGGTAGGCCTCGCGGGAGGCGATGGCCGGGAGCTGCGCCCAGTCCCCGGCCGGGCCGGGATCCTGCTGGACGGTGACGGTGGTGCCGCCGGCCCGGGTCCGGGCCAGCAGCCCGTCGAGGTCGGTGGCGAGGGTCGGGGCGGGCGCGGCGTCGGCCCGGGCGGGGTCCCCGTCGCGCAGCAGGCCGAGCACCATGTCGAGCTCGCCGACCGTGCGCCGGGTGGTCTCCTCGATCGCGGCGAGCGCCTCCCGCACGAACTCCGGGTCGCGGTCGAGGACCCGCCGGGCCGCGACCGCCTGGAGGGTGACGGCGCTCAGCGCGTGGCCCACGGCGTCGTGCAGCTCCCGGGCCAGCCGGTTGCGGACGGCGAGGTCGGCGGCCCGTTCCTCCGCGGCGGCCAGCCGGTCCGCCGCGGTCGGCCCGAGGAGCACGGGTGCGAGCCGGGCCAGCAGCGCCCCCGCAGCGGCGGAGCTCACGACGACCAGGGCCAGCAGCCCCACCCCGAGGAAGGGGGCGACGTACGGGCTCGCGTGGCTGCTGAGCCAGCCCTCCCCGAGGGACGCCCGGCGCAGGGTGGCGGAGAACGGCACCAGGAGCAGGACCAGCGCCATGGGCGTCGCCGCGAGGGTCATCCCGCTGATCACCGCCCCGACGGCCAGGTGCAGGGTCCACCAGGCGGAAGCCCGCCACCGTGAGCCCCACGAGCGGGCGGGCCCGTCGGCCAGCCGCTCCCCCGGCACCCCGGACAGGGCCCGCACGGCCGTCACCGACAGCGGCCGGACCAGCCCGAGCAGCCCGGTGACGGCGGCCAGCGGCAGCGCGGCCGCGTAGGCGGCGAGGGTCAGCGGCAGGGAGGAGAACACGTTGCCCCGGCCGGCCGCGACGCCCACGCACACCTGGCTGAGCAGGAAGTACGGCATCAGCAGGGCGCCGCCGAGTATCAGGTGCACCCAGCGCAGCCGGGCCCGTGCCCCCAGTGCTGCCCCACCCAGCCGGCGCACCGCCCCCGTCCCGCTCATGTCCCTCCCCCGTTCGTCTCCGTGGCCCCGTGGCCCCTGTGCCCCCGTGGCCCGCGTCAGTCCTCCCGGCGGGAGTGGATGTGGCGGACGAGGACAGCCACCGCGAGCAGGCCGGTGATCATCTGGCCAGCGTAGGTCAGGCCGGTGACGGCGGTGGCCCGTTCGTCCGTCCCGAAGTTCGCTCCGGCGGAGGCGGCCAGCATCCACGCCCCCCAGCTCAGCGTGGCCGCCGAGCCGGTCCAGGTGAGGGCCAGCGGCCATCGCGCCGGCCGCGCACCGCCCCGGGCCAGGAGCAGCGCCCCCGCTCCCGAGGCGAACGCGCATATCGCGTGGGCCCCGAACACCACGGCCGTCTCCACCGAGTAGGACTCCACCTGCCGGGCGGGCAGCCCGGCGCTGCCGCCGAAGGCCCAGTACAGCTGTGCGGCGCCCGCCACGAGGCCCGCCAGCGCAGCGGCTCCTGCCACCACCCCCGTGGGAGACGGGAGCCGCTGCCCGGCCGCGCCCAGCCGGCGTCCGCCCCAGCGCTCCCGCGCATAGGACACGAACAGTCCGGCCAGGGCGATGCCCTGGATGATGAAGCCGGTGTAGACGACGACGAACACCCAGGAGTCGAGGAAGGGTTGCCGGCCCGCCTGCGCCGCTGCCGCGGTGCCCAGGCCCAGGGCCTTGACGAGGGCCTGGGCCGGGAAGCCCAGGACGATCGGGGTGAGCAGCCCGGTGGCGACGTAGGCGGGCACCGTCAGGAGCCATCCCGGGACCCGTCTCCCCCAGGGCCTGGTGAGCGCCAGGACGAGCACGATGACGCTCGCGTCCATGGCCACCGTCACCGCGTTGGCCACGGCGAGGAACGGGCCGCCCTTCAGCAGGACGCTGCCGTCCGGTATCCCGATGTGGCTCCCGGCCAGCCAGGCGGCCTTGAGGCTCAGGTAGGGCACGGTGGCGGTGATCGCCACCGCCCGCAGGACCCGCCGCCCGGCCCCGGGGCGCGGGGAGGTGGTTCCGGTGGTGCCGGTGGTGCCGGTCGGCCGGTTCGCGTGGACTGCCCGTGTCGTCGTCATGCCCCCACGGTCGCCCGCGTCGGCCCCCCGCCGCCTCCCCCGCGGAGGTGAACCGCCTCCCCCGCACGGGGGAGGCGGTTCCCGGCGGGGTCTCACATGCGCCGGGTCACGACCGACAGCCGGTCCCGCGCCTCGAACAGCGCCGCCTTGATGGCCCGTTCGTGGTCCTCCGTCAGCCGTGCCACCGGCACCGAGCAGCTGACCGCGTCGCGGGCCGGCGTCCGGTACGGGATGGCCACGCCGAAGCAGCGCAGGCCGAGCGTGTTCTCCTCCCGGTCCACCGCGTACCCCTGCTCCCGGACCAGCGCGAGCTCCTCCATCAGCTGCTCCCGGTCGGTGATGGTGTGTTCCGTGACCGCCTCCAGCCGCTTCGGCAGCAGCGCGCGCACCTCCTCGTCGGTGTGCGAGGCCAGCAGCGCCTTGCCGAGGGCCGTCGAGTGGACGGGGAGCCTGCGCCCCACCCGGGTGAAGGGCCGCAGGTAGTGCTGGGACTGGCGGGTGGCGAGGTAGACCACGCTCGTCCCGTCCAGCCGTGCCAGGTGGATGGTCTCGGTGGTGTCGTCGGAAAGCCGGTCAAGGGTGGGCCGGGCCGCCGCGACGACCTCGTCGCCGTCGATGTACGAGCTCCCCACCAGCAGGGCCCGTACGCCGATGCCGTACCGCGTGCCGGTGGCGTCGGTCTCCACCCAGCCCAGGTTCACCAGCGTGCGCAGCAGCATGTAGAGGCTGGACTTGGGCAGGGAGAGGTCGTTCTGGATGTCGGCGAGGCTGTGCAGGCCCGGCCGTGCCGCGAAGTGCTCCAGCAGCAGGACGGTACGCACCGCCGACTTCACCGGCGCCGCCGGCCCGGGGACCCCCGGCTCGGCCGGACCGGCCGCCTCCGCTGTCGTCATACGCCTCTTCCCCTCTGGTCGGCTCTGATCGCCTCTTGTCACCCGGTGGACGCGGAAATAGAGTCCGCAGCAGAAGTGATCATTCATCCACCGGAACGGCGTTCAGAATACTGAACGGTCCAGGAGGTAGCGGGCCATGGCAGGGACACCAGTCTGGAGTGTGGACCCCCGCACCGGGAAGCAGCTCGCAGAGGTTGCGGCGCAGGCCACACCCGAGGACGTGGACCGGGCCGTACGCGCGGCCCACGACGCCCGCGGGGCCCTGGCGGACGCGGCCCTGCGGGCCCGTTTCCTGCGCACCGCCGCCGGGCTCCTCGACGGGGCCGGGCAGGCCGTGGTCGAGGCCGCCGACGCCGAGACCGCGCTCGGCTCCGCCCGCCTCACCGGCGAGCTGGCCCGCACCACCGGCCAGCTGCGCGCCTTCGCCGACGTCGTCGAGGAGGGCTCCCACCTCGACATCCGGATCGACCGGGCCGACCCCTCCCTCAGCCCGCCGCGCCCCGAACTGCGCCGCTACAAGGTGCCGCTGGGCGTGGTCGCCGTCTACGCCGCCTCCAACTTCCCGCTGGCCTTCTCCGTGCCCGGCGGCGACACCGCGAGCGCCCTGGCCGCGGGCTGCCCGGTGGTGGTCAAGGCCCACCCCGACCACCCGGCCACCTCCGAGCTGTGCGCCTCCCTGCTGCGCCGGGCCGCGGTGGAGTGCGGGCTGCCGGCCGAACTGGTCACCGTCCTCCACGGCTTCGACGCCGGGGTGGAGCTGGTCCGCCACCCCCTGGTGTCCGCCGCCGGGTTCACCGGTTCCATCCGGGGCGGCCGGGCGCTGTTCGACGCGGCCGCCGCGCGGCCCGTGCCGATCCCCTTCCACGGCGAGCTCGGCTCCCTCAACCCCGTCGTGGTCACCCCGGCGGCCGCCGCCGAGCGCGCCGAGGAGATCGGCTCCGGGCTCGCGGGCTCGGTCACCCTCGGCGTGGGCCAGTTCTGCGTCAAGCCCGGCCTGGTCCTGGTCCCCGGGGGCCCCGACGGCGACCGGCTCACCGGCGCCCTCGCCAAGTCCCTCGGCGAGAGCGGCCCGGGGGTCCTGCTCGACCACCGGATGCGGGAGAACTTCCTGGCCGGCGTACGGGAACGGGCCGCCCTCCCCGGCGTCACCGCGCCCGTCGCCCCCGGTCCGGGCGGCGAGCACGCCGTCGGCGCCGGCTTCCTGAGCGTGCCGGCGGCCGCCCTGCTGGAAGACGGCGCCCACGGGGTGCTCCTGGAGGAGTGCTTCGGGCCCGTCACCGTCGTCGTCCGGTACGCCGACCAGGACGAGGCCGCCGCGGTCCTGGACCGGCTCGGCGGGAACCTGAGCGCCACCCTGCAGCTCTCGCGGGCCGAGACCGAGGGCGCACCCGGACCGGCCGCCGCGCTGATCGCGCAGGTCACGGGGCTGGCCGGGCGGATCGTGGTGAACGGCTGGCCGACCGGCGTAGCGGTGGCCCCGGCCCAGCACCACGGCGGCCCGTACCCGGCGGCCACCTCGCACTCCACCTCCGTCGGCGGCACCGCGATCGAGCGGTGGCTGCGCCCGGTGGCCTACCAGTCGGTGCCCGACGCGCTGCTCCCGCCGGAGCTGCGCGAGGCCAACCCGCTGGGCCTGCCGCGCCGCGTGACCGGCACCGCGTAATTCCGTTGCCGCCCCGCCCCCGGCGGGGCAGGCTGCGCTCCATGCCGAAGCCGCAGGGGTTCACGTACGAGGTGCACAGCGACCGCACCGTCCGCATCACGCACCGGGGCCGCGCCGCGGGCACCCTCCGGGGCGCCCGGGCCGAGAAGTTCCTGACCGCGGTCGAGTCCGGTGACGCACAGCTGGTGATGGCCCGCTGGACCGGCTCCTACAAGTTCGGCAACGAGCGCACCGCCCGGGACCACCCCCGCAACCGGCGGTGAAAATCCCGCCGAGGGTAAGGGAACGGCAAAGCCGCTCCGGTCGTTCTCCGGGCATGACCGCTATGACCCCTGGTTCCAACCTGCCGCTCGACACCGTCCGCGTGACGGTGGACGTGGCTGCCCCGGTGCGTCTCGACGTGTCGGGGCTCCTGCTCGCGGCGGACGGCAAGGTGCGCTCCGACGCCGACTTCATCTTCTACAACCAGCCCTCCGGGCCCGGTGTCAGCTACCGGTCCGGCGGCGGTGCGGCGCCGGACTCCATCACCGTGGACACCGGCGCGCTGCCGCCCGGCATCGAGCGGATCGTGGTCACCGCCAGTCCCGACGCGGCCGGCCAGACCTTCCAGGGCATCGAGCCCACCGCCACCGTGCGGGACGCGTCCGGCGGCGCGGTGATCGCCACCTTCACCCCGCCGCAGCTCGGCCAGGAGACCGCCCTCGTGGTCGTCGAGATCTACCAGCGCGGCGGTGTCTGGAAGGTGCGCGCCGTCGGCCAGGGATACGCCAACGGCCTCGCGGGCATCGCCACCGACTTCGGGGTCTCCGTGGACGAGGAGCCGGCCCCGCCGGCGGCGGCCGCCGCTCCGGTCACCCCCGCTCCTGTCGCCCCGGCCGCTCCGGTCACCGCCGCCCCCGTCACCCCGCCGGCACCCGCCGCGCCGCCGGCACCCGCCCCCGTCGGCGGCGGGAAGATCAACCTCGACAAGGGCCGGGTCAGCCTCCAGAAGAACCAGACCGTGTCCCTGGTCAAGGGCGGCCGCCCGCTGCTCTCCCAGGTCAAGATGGGTCTGGGCTGGGAGCCGGCCTACGGCGGCCGCGACATCGACCTCGACGCGTCCGTCATCGCCTACGGCCCGCAGCGCAACTTCATCGACAGCTGCTACTTCGGCAAGCTGTCGATCCTCGGCGGAGCGGTCAAGCACTCGGGTGACAACCTCACGGGTGACGGCGCCGGGGACGACGAGGTGATCGTCGTGGACCTGGGCCGGCTGCCCGCCGAGGCCACCGGACTGGTCTTCACGGTGAACTCCTTCTCCGGCCAGAAGTTCACCGAGGTCGCCAAGGCCTACTGCCGGCTGATCGACGCCGCGAGCGGGGAGGAGCTGGTCCGCTTCGACCTCACCAGTGCCGAGCCGCAGACCGGGGTCATGATGGCCAAGCTCATCAAGCAGTTCTCCGGCGAATGGGAGATGACGGCCATGGGCGAGTTTGTGAAGTCCCGCACAGTGCGCGGCATGGTCAAGCCCGCCTCGCAGGCACTCTGAGCAGGTGGGCGGGCATATGCCGACACCGTGGAGCCGACGGGCGGCCGTCCGGGTGATGGATGCCACGCGTAATCCGGAGGTGGCTGTCAGTGCCCGCCCGTAGCCTTGGACCCATGCAGAACACACTCCAGCCCGCGGGTCCCGCGCGCCCGTCCGCCGCCGAGGCGAACGAGGCGATACGGCACCTCGTCGAGACCTGGGACGGGGAGTGGCCCTCGGAGGCGTACGAGTTCCTGCTCGAAGAGTGGGCGGCGGCCTCCCGTGCCGAGGAGCTGGCCGCCGTCCAGTAGCCGGCGTGACCCGGGGCACAGGGGTGCCCCGGGACCGCCCGCCCCGGCGCCCGCGTCAGCGCGGGGAGCGCCGCCAGGGGCCGGTGATGGCCAGCATGATGCCCGGGTCCTGGATGTTGGCGTACAGGGTGCGCCCGTCCGGGGAGAAGCAGACCCCGGTGAATTCCGAGTACTCCGGCTTGTCGGCCGTGCCGATGTTGAGTTCGTTGCGGGCCAGCGGGTAGACGCGGCCCGACTCCGTGGCGCCGAGCAGGTGTTGCAGGCCCTCGCCGTCCTCGGCGATGACCAGGCCGCCGTAGGGCGACACCGTGATGTTGTCGGGGCCGTCGTAGCCGCCGTCGGCGCCCGGGTCCCGGTTGACGCCGATGAGGACGACGAGCCGGATCGTGCGCCGCTTGGGGTCGTAGAACCACACCTGGCCGTCGTGCGCGGCGCCCGGGCTCTCCTCGCGCGCGTAGGAGGAGACGAAGTAGGCGCCGCCGTCGGCCCACCACATGCCCTCCAGCTTGCGGGCCCTGGTCACCGCGCCGGCCGCGAACTGCTTGCGCACCGAGAGGCTGCGCGCGTCGCGGTCGGTCACCTCCACCCAGTCGACCCCGTACACGGTGCCGGTCTTCGTGGCGCGCGAGAGGTCGTCCACGAAACGGCCCTGGCCGTCGAAGCACTTGGCGGCGGCGAGCACCCCGGCGTCGGGGGCGAGGGTGCGCAGCCGGCCGCGCCCGTGCCGGAAGCCGTGCGGCGGGGTCCAGCGGTAGAGCAGCCCGTTGGGGCCGGAGGCGTCCTCGGTCAGGTAGGCGTGGCCCTGGCGCGGGTCGATGACCACGGCCTCGTGGGCGTACCGTCCGAACGCCTTGACCGGCCGGGGGTCGCGGTTGGCCCGGCGGTCGTGCGGGTCGACCTCGAAGACGTAGCCGTGGTCCTTGGTCATGCCGTTCTTGCCGGCCAGGTCCTCGGTCTCCTCGCAGGTCAGCCAGGTGCCCCAGGGGGTGGCTCCGCCGGCGCAGTTGGTCGACGTGCCGGCGACGCCGACCCATTCGGCGACCTCGCCGCCGCGCCGGACCTCCACGACGGTGCAGCCGCCGGACGCGGCCGGGTCGTAGACGAGGCCCTCGGCGAGCGGTACCGGGTGCGCCCAGCCGCTGCGCGGGCCCTTCAGCTCGTGGTTGTTGACGAGGAGGGTGACTCCGTGGTGCCCCTCGAAGGCGGCGGTCCCGTCGTGGTTGGACGGGGTGCTCTCCCCGGATTCGAGGGTGGTGACACCGCTGCGGGTGATCACGCGGTAGGTGAACCCGGCGGGCAGGGCGAGGAGTCCGGCGGGGTCGGGGAAGAGCGGCCCGTAGCCGGGGGCGTGCGGGCGGCCGTGGGCGTCGAGCGCGTCGGGCCGGGGGTCGTCGGCGGCGAGTGCCCCGGGGGCGGTGGCGAGGGCGCCGACCGTCCCGGTCAGTGCGACGCCCGCGCCGGCGATGACGGTGCGGGCGGTGAAGTCTCTGCGGCTGAGGGGCATCGGGTCTCCAGGGGTGGGGAGGTGGTGCGCCTGGCGTACGGTCGCAGGCGCACACGCTCCCGCCCGTACGTGAACGGCGGCTGAACTACCCGCGAATGCGGGCCGAGTCCTTTCCGGTCGTCGGAATGGCGGAATCCATTCGAATGCCGTCCCGGAATCGGCCTGTTGTGCACCCTGGCCGCAACCTCCCCCGGCCTCCCGAGCCCCCACAGCAGCGCCCGCCCGGCCCCCGCTCCCCCACAGCAGCGCCCGCCCGGGCGCCCGTCGTCCGCCGACGGGCGCCCGGGCGGGCCGCCGCGCTGGTCAGGGCTGCCGGGAGCGGGCCTTGAACGCGGCCTTCCGCGCCTCCTTCGCGGCCTTCTTGTCCGGGTGCAGACGGCCCATGGCCTCCAGGACGTACGCGGTCGCGGGGTGCTCCACCCGCCACGCCTGCTCGAAGAACCCGGCGTGGTGCTCCGTCAGGCTCCGCATCAGCAGCGGCAGCTCCTCGGTCTCCCCGTCCGCCGCGAGCTGCGCCGCGATGGTGTCCACCGTCAGCCAGAACACCATCGCCCCGTCCGGCGCCGGTACGCCGGTCACTCCGTGTTCGGCGAGCCAGACCCGCGCGAGCCCGCCGAGTTCCGGGTCGTCCAGGACGGCCCGGACCGCCGGCTCGGCCTCCGGCCCGGCCGGGGCGAGGGCCTGCTGGCAGCGCAGCCGGCGCAGCGGGGCGCCCTCGTCGTCACCGCGTGCGGCGGCCAGCAGTTCGGCGACGGCGTCCGGCAGTCCGCGCCCGGCCAGCCACTGCTCGATTTCGGCCTGGGCGGCGTCCTCCGGGTAGTAGGAGACGGCGTCGAGCAGCGCGTCGGCGCCCTTGTCGGCCAGCTCCCCGACGGCCGGCGCCTCGACCCCGGCTTCGAGCATCCGGGCGCGGACGCCGTACAGGCCGAGCGGGGTCAGCCGTACCATCCCGTACCGGGACACGTCCTCGTCGTCCTCCGGACCCGCCGCGGCGTCCTGACCCGCCTCCCCGGAAGCGGGTTCGTCCGCCTCGGCGAGCAGCGCCTCGTCCACGGGGCGGTACTCGACGAGCCCGATGGGCTCCAGCTGCCGGAACTGGTCGTCGAGGCGCATCATCGCGTCCGACACCTGTTCCAGGACGGCGTCGGTGGGGTCGCCCATCTCGTCGGGCACGATCATCGAGGCGGCGAGCACCGGCAGCGGCACCGGGCCCTCGCCGGAGCCGCCCTCGGTGACGGTGAGCAGGTAGAGGTTGGCGAGGACGCCGTCGAGGAAGTCCGCTTCCCGCTGGGGGTTCCAGTCGAGGCGGTCGAAGTCGATCTCGCCGCCCGCGTCGAGGGCGTCGACGAGGTCGTCCAGGTCGGGTACGGCCGCGTCCGCGAGGACGGTGTCCAGGGCGGCGAGCCACAGGTCGAGCACGTCGCCGGGCGCGCCGCCGGTCAGCAGGGCGAGGTCCTCGCCGGGGGTGGCGGTGCCGTATTCGGGCTCTCCCGCCTCGGCGCCGTCGCCGCTGTCCTCCTCCGGCTCGGTGACGTCGACGAGGCCGGTGTCCACGGCGACCCGCCAGGCCTGGCTCGCGTACACGGGCGAGTCCTCGTCGGCGGCGTCGAGGCCGAGGACGGTGACGGCCTCGGGGAGCTGGTCGGGGGCGAGTTCGCCCCCGACGTCCACGCGGGTGTCGGGGCCGGCCCAGCGGGCGAGGCGTACGGCGCGGGCGAACAGCGGGGCGACGAGGGCGTCGCGGGCCAGCTCCGCATCGGAGTGCAGCCGTACCGGCGGCAGCGTGGGGTGCGGCTCTGCGGACATGGGGTGGTTCTCCTCGGACGGGACGCACGGGGCGGTGGGGCGGTGGGGCGGCTGAGCGGTGGGGCGGTCGGGCCGGTGGCGGCCGGGCGGCGGGACGCCGTCCGGCCGTGTGGCCGAAAACACATGCGAACGGACCGTCAGGCCCGTCGCGGCGACCCAGCGTAGACGCAATCGGGGTGCGCCCGACGGCCATCACCTTTGGTTCATCCCACAGTCAGCCTCCGTATCCCCTGGAGGCCTTGACAACGTCCCTGGTCACACAGGAAATTGACGCGCGTAGATGTACACGGGCCGTCAAGAGCCCGCACCTTCTCCTCCACACACCGGAGTTCCCGCCAATGCGCTCCTCGCATCCCCGTTCCGCCGCCGTCGCGGCCCTCGTCGCCACCGCCCTGGCCACCGGCCTCCTCGCGGGCACCGCCGACGCGGCCGAAGGCGCCGTGTCCGCCGATCCGATACGCATCCACGACATCCAGGGCACCACCCGGATCTCCCCCCTGAACGGCAAGCAGGTCGCCGACGTCCACGGCATCGTCACGGGCGTGCGCACCTACGGCTCGCGCGGCTTCTGGATCCAGGACCCGGACGCCGACGACAACCCCGCCACCAGCGAGGGCGTCTTCGTCTTCACCAGCTCCGTCCCGACCGTCGCCGTCGGCGACGCCGTGAAGGTCTCCGGCACGGTCGGCGAGTACGTCCCGGGCGGCGCGAACTCCGGCAACCAGTCCGTCACCCAGATCGCCAAGCCCACGGTGGCGGTCCTCTCCTCCGGCAACGCCCTGCCCGCGGCCACCGCGGTCAACGAGTACTCCGTCCCCGCGGAGTACGCCCCCGCGGGCGACGCGGCGGCCGGCGGCAGCATCAACGGCCTGGCCCTGGAGCCCTCCCGCTACGCCCTGGACCACTACGAGTCCCTGGAGGGCATGAACGTCAAGATCGGCACCTCGCGCGTGGTCGGTGCCACCGACGCGTACGGCGAGCTGTGGGTGACGGTCAAGGGCTGGGAGAACGCCGCCAAGCGCGGCGGCACCGTCTACGGCTCGTACGAGTCCCAGAACACCGGCCGCCTCCAGGTCCAGCAGCTCGCGCCGCTGGCGCAGCAGCCCTTCCCGGTCGCCAACGTGGGCGACAAGCTGACGGGCACCACCGAGGGCCCCCTGGACTTCAACCAGTTCGGCGGCTACACGCTGGTGGCGCGCACCCTCGGCACGGTCAAGGCGGGCACCCTGGCCCCGGAGAAGACCAAGGCCCAGTCGCCCGGCGAGCTCGCGGTGGCCACGTACAACGTGGAGAACCTCGACCCGACCGACCCGCAGGAGAAGTTCGACAACCTCGCCAAGGCGGTCGTGACCAACCTGGCCTCGCCCGACATCGTGGCCCTGGAGGAGATCCAGGACGACAACGGCGCCAAGAACGACGGCACCGTCTCGGCCGAGCAGACGCTGACGAAGTTCACCGAGGCGATCAAGGCGGCGGGCGGCCCGGCCTACCAGTGGCGCTCCGTCACCCCCGAGAACAACAAGGACGGCGGCGAGCCCGGCGGCAACATCCGCCAGGTGTTCCTGTTCAACCCGGCGCGGGTCTCCTTCACCGACCGCGCCGCCGGCGACGCGGTGACGGCGACCGGTGTGACCACGGAGCGCGGCAAGGCCGCCCTGACCCACTCCCCCGGCCGGATCGACCCGGCGAACCCGGCGTGGGCCGACAGCCGCAAGCCGCTGGCCGGCGAGTTCCTCTTCCGCGGCCGCACGGTGTTCGTGATCGCCAACCACTTCGCCTCGAAGGGCGGCGACGAGGGCCTGGCCTCGCACCACCAGCCGCCGGCGCGCAAGTCGGAGGAGAAGCGGCTCCTGCAGGCGCAGGCCGTCAACGGGTTCGTGAAGCAGCTGCTGGCGGTCGACAAGAACGCGGCCGTGCTCGCGGTCGGCGACATCAACGACTTCGAGTTCTCCGGCACGGCGCAGGCGCTGGAAGACGGCGGCGCGCTGTACTCGGCGATCAAGTCGCTGCCGAAGGCGGAACGTTACTCGTACGTCTACCAGGGCAACGCCCAGGTGCTGGACCAGATCCTGACCAGCCCGTCGATCAAGAACTTCGTGTACGACAGCGTGCACATCAACGCCGAGTTCTCCGCGCAGAACAGCGACCACGACCCGCAGGTGCTGCGCTTCCGCCCGTAACCCGCACAGCGGGGCCCGGCCGCCCTCCGGCGGCCGGGCCCCTGCCACAATCCGGCCATGATCTTCCGTATAGCCACCCGCCGGGACCTGCCCGCCGTGCTCGCCCTGCTGGCGGACGAGGAGCGGGTCACGGACCCGGCCTCGGTCACCGTCGGCGAGGCACACGAGCGGGCCTTCGCCGCCATCACGGCGGACCCGCGCAACGAGATGCTGGTCCTGACGGACGAGGACGCCGACGCGGACGCCGACGCGGAGGCGGTCCTGGGCTGCCTCCAGCTGACCTACGTTCCGGGCCTGGGCCGGGGCGGCCGCGAGCGGGCCCTCGTGGAGGCCGTGCGCATCCGCGCGGACCGGCGCGGCGGGGGCCTGGGCGCGGAGCTGATGCGCCTCGCGGTCGAGCGGGCCCGCGAGCGGGGCTGCGGACTGGTCCAGCTGACCAGCAACAAGGGGCGCGGCGACGCGCACCGCTTCTACGAGCGGCTGGGCTTCGCGCGCAGCCACGAGGGCTTCAAGCTGCCCCTCGAACCGTAGGTCGGGACTTTCGGCCCTGGCGTGACGCTGGACACACAGGGGACAAAATCTTCCGGTTGTGGTGTTGAGTGTCCCCACGCCCGAACTTGCCCTCCTTGTACCCCCGCATCCCGGGAGGACCGCGTGTTCCCCTCCATGTCCCTCGCCCAGGAAATCGGCCTCGCCGTCCTCGCCGTGGCCGTCCTCGTGTGGGTCGTCGGTCTCGGCCACATGCTGTGGGACAGCCGCTTCCACCACCCGGAGCCAGGCGCCTACGAGGGCCTGCCGGTGATCCCGGCCCAGCGCACCGCGGACACGCACCCGATGGAGTCGGTGGAGCTGACCGAGGCGGAGGAGCGGGCCTTCGCGGGCCTGATCCGCACGATCGCCCTGAACTGACCTCCCTGACCGCCCTGACCTCCCGGAACGCCCCTCGCCCCCGCGGCGCGAGGGGCGTTCCGGCGCGTCCGGCGCGTCCGGGCGGCGGCGCCGGCTTCGGTTGCGGGGCCGGTCGCGCGCCCCGATAGTGGGAGAGGCAGCCGCGCCTTGATCACCGGGGCCCGGGCGCCGGACCCGCGCCGCGGACGACGCGGCGGGCCGCGACGGCATGAGCCCCTGGGCGCTCCCCCCTCCCCGTTCCGCACCCGGCGACCGGCCGGGTGCACCCCCGCACGGCGCGGAGCCCTGCCGATCCCCTTCAGCAGGACCGAGAGGAGCACCCTCATGCGTCCCACACGCCCCAAACCCCGGGTACGCCGCCTCCTGGCGACGGCATCGGTCTTCGCGGCCGGAGGCCTCATGCTGCTGCCCGCGCCCGGCACCGCGGCCCAGCCCGCCGCGCCCGCGGTCACGGTGGCCGACGTCCCGGAGGGCACGTACCAGCTCGTGAACGTCCAGACGGGCAAGTGCGCGACCGTCGCGGGCGGGTCGACCACCGCCAACAACCACCCGCTGGTCCAGTTCGACTGCGACACGCACCCCTCGCGCCGCTGGCAGGTGACCAACGAGGAGGACGGCGCCTTCCAGATCGTCAACGGGCAGACGCGCAAATGCGCCACCGTCGCGGGCGGGACCACGGACGCGAACAACCATCCGCTGGTCCAGTTCGACTGCGACAGCCACCCCTCGCGCCGCTGGCGCATCACGAACGGCGACGGCCGGTCCTTCCAGCTCGTGAACGCGCAGACGGCCAAGTGCGCCACGGTCGCCGGCGGGACCACCACCGCCAACAACCACCCGCTCGTCCAGTTCGACTGCGACAGCCACCCCTCGCGCCGCTGGTTCCTGCGCCTGGTGGGGTGAGCGTCCCGCCCCGCCCGGAAAGCCGAGTGCCCTCCCGCGTACGGCGGGAGGGCACTCGGTGGTGACGCGGGGGCAGGCGCTGCCCGCGGCGTCAGTTGTGGCTGTGCAGGACCTCGTTGAGGCCGCCCCAGTTCGCCTTGTACGGGCGGGCCTCGACGGCGCCGGTGACCGAGTTGCGGCGGAAGAGGATGTTGTCGGCGCCGGAGAGCTCCAGGGCCTTGACGATCTGGCCGTCCGGCAGGGTCACCCGGGTGCCCGCGGTGACGTAGAGGCCCGCCTCGACGACGCACTCGTTGCCGAGCGCGATGCCGATGCCCGCCTCGGCGCCGACCAGGGTGCGCTCGCCGATCGAGATGATCTGCTTGCCGCCGCCCGAGAGGGTGCCCATGGTGGACGCGCCGCCGCCGATGTCGGAGCCGTCGCCGACGACGACGCCCGCGGAGATGCGGCCTTCGACCATGGAGGTGCCGAGGGTGCCGGCGTTGAAGTTGACGAAGCCCTCGTGCATGACGGTGGTGCCCTCGGCGAGGTGCGCGCCGAGGCGGACGCGGTCGGCGTCGGCGATGCGCACGCCCTTGGGGGCGACGTAGTCGGTCATGCGCGGGAACTTGTCGATCGAGGTGACCTGGAGGTGCAGGCCCTCGGCGCGCGCGTTCAGCCGGACGGTCTCGACCTGGTCGACGGCGACGGGGCCGAGCGAGGTCCAGGCGACGTTGGTGAGCAGGCCGAAGACGCCGTCCAGGTTCTGGCCGTGCGGCTTGACCAGGCGGTGGCTCAGCAGGTGCAGGCGCAGGTACGCGTCGTGCGCGTCCAGCGGCTTGTCCTCCAGGGAGGCGATGACGGTGCGGACGGCTACGACCTCGACCCCGCGGACCGCGTCCGAGCGGATGGCCTTGGCCGCGGCGGCGCCGAGGAGCTCCACGGCCTGCTCGGCGGTGAGGCGCTCGGTGCCGGCCGGGCCGGGCGCGTCGGCCAGCTCGGGGGCGGGGAACCAGGTGTCGAGGACGGTGCCGTCGGCGGTGATGGTGGCAAGTCCGGCGGCGACGGCGCCGGTGGTACGCGTAGCAGTCATGCCCGAAACCTAACCGGCGACGGGCCGCGGTCGCGAACCGGTCTCATGTGCCGGGCGCGCGGCGTGTCGCGCGGCATGTCGCTCCGCGCGCCGCCGGGCTTCGCGCGCCTCGGTGCGGTGCCGGGCCAGGACGACCGCGCCGGCGCCCGCCGCCAGGGCCGCGCACAGCGGCCACAGCAGGCCGGGGGCGGCCGCGTACAGGGCTCCGCCGGCGGGCGGGGCGAGGACGGTGCCGCTGACCGAGACCCCGGCGTACAGGCTCTGGAAGCGGCCGACGGCGTGCGCGGGCGCCTGGTCGGCGACGTAGGCGGTGGCGGTGGTCTTGTAGAGGATCTCGCCGAGGCTGAGCAGCACCATCATGGCGACGGCGGTCGCCGCGCCGGCGCCGAGGAGCAGCGTCGCGTACCCGGCGCCGACCAGGACGAGTCCGCTGCCGATGACCGCGAGCGGCGGCCGGTCGCGCAGGGCGACGGCGGCGGGCAGTTCCAGGAGCAGGATGACGGCTCCGTTGAGGGCGACGATCAGCCCGAAGGCCCGTACGTCGAGGCCGTGGTCGGCGAGGAAGACGGGGAAGAGGGAGTACTGCTGGCGGTAGACCACGTCCACGACGAGGACCGCGCCGAGCAGCACCAGGACGCCGGGGCGCGCCCGCAGCTCCGCCCACACGCCTCCGCGGCCCTGACCCCCGTCCGGGGCCGCGGAGGGAGTGCGGGCGGCGCCGCGCGCCGGGACGACGCGGGCGGTCCAGGCGGCGAAGAAGAGGGTGCCGAGGCCGTCGGCGAGGAAGAGCCAGTCGTACGAGAGCCCGGAGGCGATCAGGGCGCCCAGCGGCGGGCCGAGGGTGAAGCCGCCGTTGGAGACGCAGCGGACCACGGCGAAGGCCTGGCGTCGGGCCCCCTCGGGGACGGTGACGGCGACCAGGGCGGAGTTCGCCGCGCGGATGACGCCCGAGGCGTACTGGGCGGCCGTCAGGGCGGCGTACAGCAGCGGGGTGGGCAGTACCGGGAGGGACATCAGGGCGAGCCCGCCGAGGGCGGAGGCGGCGAGCAGCACCCGTCGGTGGCCGAAGCGGTCGCCGTACCAGCCGCCCGTGAAGTTGCCGGCGACGAGGCCGATGCCGCCGATGCCGGTGGCCAGGCCGGCCTGGGCGGCGCCGAGGCCGCGGGGGCCCGTCAGGTAGAGGAAGACGAAGACGAAGGTGAAGCTGACGACGGCATTGACGAAGACCCCCGCAGCCAGCAGCCACACGACCCTCGGTACGTCCTTGAACCCCTGCAGCACACCCGTGCCCCCGCATCGCTCGATGGTCAGTTCCTTTTGGGAACGGACTATGTCAGCATGACAGCCTTGGGTCAACGGACAAAGGAGTTCCCATGGCCCAGCGCACGCACCTCGGCGACGCGGACTGCTCCATCGCCCAGGCCCTCGACGTCGTGGGCGACTGGTGGACGCTGCTGATCGTGCGGGACACCGCGCGCGGCCTGTACCGCTTCGAGGAGCTCCAGCGCGAGCTGGGGGTGTCCCGGAAGGTGCTCGCCGAGCGGCTGAAGCTGCTGGTCGAGGCCGGGGTGCTGACGCGCGAGCCGTACCAGGAGCGCCCGGTGCGGCACGAGTACCGGCTGACCCCGCGCGGGCGGGGGCTGCTGCCGGTCCTGGTGGCCCTCCAGGACTGGGGTGACACCTGGGTCCTGGGAGAGGGAGAGATGACGGCGACGACCGAGGAATCCTCGAAGGAGGCCGTACGCGTCCACGCGCTGCGCGGCACCCGACTGCCGGAGCTGCTGCTGCCGGACCGTTTCGGCGAGCTCCGCGACCCGGTGGCGGACACCCCGTTCACCGTCCTGTACTGCTTCCCCGGCGCGTACGCCCGGGCCGAGTCCTACCCTCCCGGGTGGGCCGGGATCCCCGGCGCGAAGGGCTGCACCCTCGAATCGTGCACGTTCCGCGACCAGCTGGCGGAGTTCACCGCCACCGGCGCCACCGTGCACGGCGTCTCCACCCAGCGGCCGGACGAGCAGCGGGAGTTCGCGGAACAGGAGCGGCTGCGCTTCCCGCTGCTGTCGGACGCCGGGCTGGACCTGGTGACGGCGCTGCGGCTGCCGACGTTCCGCGCGGCGGGGGTGAGCCGGATCAAGCGGCTGACCCTGGTCGTCGACCGCGAGCGGACGGTGCGCGAGGTGATCTACCCGATCACGGACATCGAGGCGAGCGTGGCGGCGGCGCTGGCGGCGGTGCGGTCCGCCAGCTGAGGGGGCGGGTGGGCGCCGGGGGCGGTACGGGTGGCCCCGCCGAGGGCTAGGGCCTTTCGTCAAA
Organism: Streptomyces sp. NPDC004126; assembly: GCF_050275515.1. Classification (NCBI taxonomy): domain Bacteria; kingdom Bacillati; phylum Actinomycetota; class Actinomycetes; order Kitasatosporales; family Streptomycetaceae; genus Streptomyces; species Streptomyces sp. NPDC004126. Next base: position 37,991 of record NZ_JBNNPF010000049.1, read on the forward strand.
CTCCCGTCGTCGCCCGAAGGGCGGCCCCGCGGCTCCCCCAGCTACCGCTGGGAGGTGCCCCCAGGTGCGTGCTCTCGGTGCGCCGGGCGGAAGCCCGCGTACTGGACGTACTTGGCTTTCGCCCGGTGCGGCGAGAGCGCGTGCCAGGCGTCGCGGGGCTGGGGGCCCCTCCCAGCGGTAGCTGGGGGAGGGAGTTTGACGACAGGCCCTAGGCGGGCCGCAGTACGCGGGACAGGACCTCGCGGGCGTAGCCCTCGTCGTACGGGGTGCCCGTCAGGAGGACCTGGAGGCTGATGCCGTCCATCACCGCCACCAGGGCCCGCGCCGTGAGCGGGTCGGTGTGGTCCTCCAGGGCCGTGGTCACCGCCTCGCACCATTCGGCGGCGACCGGCCGCAGCGCCGGCCGGCGCAGGGCGGCCAGGTAGAGCTCGTACTCCAGCTCCGCCCGCCCCCGGTCCGCGTCCAGGACCTCCCCCAGCAGCCGCGCCAGCGCCCCGGCGAGGTCCTCGCCCTCGCGGAACACCAGCACGGGCGCGTACGCCTCGTTGGCCTGCCGCAGGGCGGCGATCAGCAGGTCGTCCAGGGTCTTGAAGTGGTACGTCGTCGAGCCCAGCGGCACGTCCGCCTCCGCCGCCGCGCTGCGGTGGCTGAGCCCCGCGATCCCCCTGTCCCCCACGACACGGATCGCGGCGTCGATGATGCGCTGCCTGCGGCCGGGGTCGTAGCGGCGCGCCGGGGCGGCCATCAGTGCGACGCCCCGCCCAGGTTCAGCAGCACCACGCCGCCGATGACCAGCGCGATCCCGGCGATCTTCGCGGCGGTGGCGGCCTCCCCCAGGAACACCATCCCTATCGCGGCGATGGCGGCGGTGCCGACCCCGGCCCAGATCGCGTACGCGGTGCCCACCGACATCGACTTCAGCGTCTGCGCGAGCAGGGTGAAGGCGATGACGTAGCCCAGCAGGGTGCCCAGCGAGGGCCAGAGCCGGGTGAAGCCGTCGCTGTACTTCATGGCGGTGGTCCCGGCCACCTCCGCCGCTATGGCCATGGCGAGCAGTACGTAAGGCATGTGTACGACAGTACACATCGATGCGTACAGATGTACACATGCACGGGCGGTCACAGCCGCGCACATCGGAGCTACGGTGGCCCCCTCAGGGGACAGGGGGCCGCTCATGGCACAGCATTGGACCCACGCGGGCGGCGGCTGGCTGCCCCCTCGACGGCCCCGTCCCGGCGTGGTGCCGCTGCGGCCCCTGGGACCCGGGGAGATCCTCGGGGGTTCTGCCGCCACCCTGCGCCGGTACGGCGGAGCGCTGTGCGGGGCGCTGCTGCTCGGCCAGCTCGCGGGAGCCCTGCTGGTCGCCGCGGCGGCCGGGGCGGCCACCCTGGCCTCCCTCAGCCGCAGCTCCGGCAGCCGGGTCTTCGTCTGGACCCTGTTCCCGGCGGCGGCCCTCTTCCTGCTGTTCACCTGCGCCCTGGCCACCGCCCTGATCGCGGTGCTGCTGCGCCCGGCGGTGCTCGGCCGCGCCGTGACCGTGCCGGGGCTGCTGCGGGCGGCGCTGACCCGGACCCCGGCGGTCCTCGGGGCGCAGCTGCTGGCGCTGTGCGCCGCGGCGGCCCCGGTAGTCGCGGCCGGGGCCGCCGGGCTGCCGGCGCTCGCGCTGCTGCCGCTGCTCCCGGTGGCCCTCTGGCTCGGGGTGCTGTTCGCCCTGGCGCCCACCGCCGCCGGGTACGAGGGGCTGCGGCCGGTGGCGGCGCTGCGGCGTTCGGCGCGCCTGGTGCGGGGCGCCTGGTGGCGGACCCTCGGGGTCACCGCTCCGGCGGTGGCGTTCACCGGCGCCGCCGGGTACGCGCTCCAGGCCTGGTTCGGCCTGGCGGGGGCGCTGTCGGCGCTGGTGCTGCTGCCGGCCTTCCCGCAGCTGCCCGCCGGGCTGCTCTACGTGGACCGGCTGATCCGCCGCGAGCACCTCGCCGAGGCGCTCGCGACGGAGCCTGAGCCGGAGCCTGAGCCGTTCAGTTGAGGGTGAACCAGGCCGCGCGGGCCTTCTTCCACTCCGGGTGCGTGAGGTCCTTGGCCTCGGTGCCGTCGCCGTACAGGTCGGCGGACCCGCTGTCGGTGACGACCTGGACCCGGGCGCCGGGGGCGTTCAGGTCCGGCACCTCCACGACGGCCTCCCAGCCGCCGGGGTCCGTGGTGGGCAGGTCGGCCCGCTTGACGGGGGCGTGGCCGGGGACGCCGTCCCACTGGTAGAGCGCGTACGGGTCGGAGTTGTCGTCCGCCGCCCAGGAGCCGGCCAGGATCAGGTACTGGTCGGCGGCGTTCTTCTTGACGTCCCGTACCGACAGCCCGCCGAGGTCGAGCTCGATGCCGGAGCCGAAGACGGCCTTGGCGCCGCTCGCCAGCACCTGGTCGAAGTTGGTGACCGGCACGAGCAGGGCCTTGCCGCCGGGCACGGCCGGGGCGAGCGGCGCGCGGAAGCCGAGGTAGGCGGTGGTGGTGGAACCGGGCGCGAACTCCAGGCCCTCCACGTTGAAGCCGTCGATCTGCTTCGGCGCCTCGCCGGCCGCGGTGCCCGCCGCGAAGCCGTACCGGTTGCCGTTCGCGGTGTCCCAGGCGACGAGGTCGTCGCGGAGCTTCTTGTACGAGCGCCCGTACGCGAGCTGCGTGCCCGGGCCGGAGCCGCTGACGGTGGTGGTGAACACCGTGTTGCGGGGCGCCTTGTACTCGCCGTCCTTGTTGTTGCCGAGGGATCCGGTCCAGTAGATGGTGTTCCCGATCCGGGTGGCGCCCTCGATGTCCACCTCCTTGGTGACGCCGAGCTGGGAGCTGAAGTCCCAGGTGCGCACGGGGGCGGCGGAGCGGGAACGGTCGTACAGGCGCAGCACGTTGTTCTCGTCGTCGGCGACGACGGTGTAGCCGCCGCCGACGTCGACGGCGGCCGAGGAGTCGGAGGCGCCGCTGAAGTAGCGGGCGTCGGCCGGGTTCTGGACGGCGGCGGACGCGGCGTAGGAGAGGGTCTTGGTGGCGGTCTTGCCGCCGAGCCCCGTGACCTTGATCGTCAGGTTGGTGTAGCCGCGGGCGTGCGCGGTGACGGCCAGCTGCCGCACGGCCCCGCTGCCGGTGACGGTGACGTCCCCGGTGCCGGCGACGGAGGCCTTGCTGGAGGCCGAGGCGCTCACGGTCAGCGCGGAGGCGTCGGCACCGCTCTGCCCGACGGTGACGTCGACCGTCTGGTCGCCGACCCCGTTCACGGAGCCGGACAGGTAGCCGGCGGACAGCGAGATGGTCGGGGTCCCGTAGGTGACCGCGTGCGCGGGCATGACCGTCGCGGCGACGATCAGTGCGGCGGTGCCCGCGGTACCGGCGATGCCGAACTGCTTCTTCAAGATGGCGTCCTCTCCCTCACGGCGTCACGCTGTGACGGCCGTCGAGAAGATTCGGCCACCGTGGCCAACTCCCGGTGCACGTCACGCGTCGGCCCGGGAAAATCCCCGGAGAACCCCCGAGAACAGGGAGGGCCCCCGGCACGACCGTGCCGGGGGCCCTCACGCGTACGCGTCGCTCAGACGTTGAAGCCGAGCGCGCGCAGCTGCTCACGGCCGTCGTCCGTGATCTTGTCCGGGCCCCACGGGGGCATCCAGACCCAGTTGATGCGGAGCTCGTTGACGATGCCCTCGGTCGCCGACTTCGCCTGGTCCTCGATGACGTCCGTCAGCGGGCAGGCCGCCGAGGTCAGGGTCATGTCGAGGGTGGCGATGTTCGCGTCGTCGATGTGGATCCCGTAGATCAGGCCCAGGTTGACGACGTCGATGCCCAGCTCGGGGTCGACCACGTCGTAGAGGGCCTCGCGGACCTCTTCCTCGGTGGCCGGCTTGATCGACGCCTCGGGCGTCGCGTTCTCGGTCATGCCGTCTTCCTCTCCGCGTCGCCCAGCACCTGGGCGGTCGCGTCCTTCCACGCCATCCAGCTCAGCAGAGCACACTTCACGCGCGCCGGATACTTGGAGACGCCGACGAACGCGACCGCGTCCTCCAGCACCTCCTCCATGGCCTCGTCGGGCTCCAGCTTGCCCTTGGACTGCATCATCTCCAGGAACACGGCCTGGATCTTCTGCGCCTCGGCCAGTTCCTTGCCGACGAGCAGCTCGTTCAGCACGGACGCGCTGGCCTGGCTGATGGAGCAGCCCTGGCCCTCGTAGGAGACGTCGGTGAGCGTCTCCCCGTCGTACTTCACACGGAGCGTGATCTCGTCGCCGCACGTCGGGTTGACGTGGTGCACCTCGGCGTCGCCGTCGCGCAGGCCGCGCCCGTGCGGGTGCTTGTAGTGGTCCAGGATCAGTTCCTGGTACATCGAATCCAGCTTCACAGCCTCGTCCTCGTCGCCTTCGTCAGCCGAAGAAGTTCCGTACGTGCTCCAGCCCGTCGATCAGCGCGTCGACCTCGGCGGGAGAGGAGTACAGGTAGAAAGACGCTCGCGTGGTCGCGGGAATTCCGTACCGGAGGCACACGGGGCGTGCGCAGTGGTGTCCCACGCGGACCGCGATGCCCTGCTCGTCCAGCACCTGGCCCACGTCGTGCGGGTGGATGTCGCCGAGCGTGAAGGAGATCGCCGCGCCGCGGTCCTCGGCCGTGGTCGGGCCGATGATCCGCAGGTCGGGCACCTCCAGGAGGCGCTTGACCGCGTACTCGGTGATCGCGTGCTCGTGCGCGGCGATGTTCTCCATGCCGATCGAGGTCAGGTAGTCCACGGCCGCGCCGAGGCCTACGGCCTGGGCGATCGGTGGCGTGCCGGCCTCGAACTTGTGGGGCGCCGGGGCATAGGTGGAGGAGTGCATCGAGACGGTCTCGATCATCTCGCCGCCGCCGAGGAACGGGGGCAGGTCCTCCAGGAGCTCCTGGCGGCCCCACAGGACGCCGATGCCGGTCGGGCCGCACATCTTGTGGCCGGTGAAGGCCACGAAGTCGGCGCCGAGGGCCTGGACGTCCAGCGGCATGTGCGGAGCGGCCTGCGAGGCGTCGATCAGCACCAGCGCGCCGACCTCCTGCGCGCGGCGGACGATCGCCTCGACCGGGTTGACGGTGCCCAGGATGTTGGAGACCAGCGTGAAGGAGACGATCTTCGTCTTCTCCGTGATGACCTCTTCGATGTTGGACAGGTCGAGCCGGCCGTCGTCGGTGAGGCCGAACCACTTCAGCTTCGCGCCGGTGCGCTGCGAGAGCAGCTGCCACGGGACGATGTTGGAGTGGTGCTCCATCTCCGTGATGGCGATCTCGGTGTCGCGGTCGACCCGGTAGGGCTCGTCGGCCCAGCCGAGCATGTTCGCGACCAGGTTGAGCGACTCCGAGGCGTTCTTGGTGAAGATGACCTCGTCGCGGCTCGGCGCGTTGATGAAGGCGGCGACCTTGTCGCGGGCGCCCTCGTACAGTGCCGTGGCCTCCTCGGCGAGCACGTGCACGCCGCGGTGGACGTTGGCGTTGTGCCGCTCGTAGTACGCGTTCAGCGCGTCGAGCACCTGGCGCGGCTTCTGCGAGGTCGCCGCGTTGTCCAGGTAAACGATCTTCTTCCCGTCGTGGACCACACGATCCAGCAGGGGGAAGTCCTTGCGGATCGCCTCGATGTCGAGGAGGCCAGGCAGCTGTGTCACGCGGTCGCGCCACCCTTCACGTACTTGTCGTAGCCCTCGTTCTCCAGCTGGTCGGCGAGCTCGGCGCCGCCGGACTCGGCGATGCGGCCGTTCGCGAACACGTGCACGAAGTCGGGCTTGATGTAGCGCAGGATGCGCGTGTAGTGGGTGATCAGCAGGGTGCCGACCTCACCGGTCTCGCGGACGCGGTTGACGCCCTCGGAGACGATGCGCAGGGCGTCGACGTCGAGGCCGGAGTCGGTCTCGTCGAGGATCGCGATCTTCGGCTTGAGGAGCTCCAGCTGGAGGATCTCGTGGCGCTTCTTCTCACCGCCGGAGAAGCCCTCGTTGACGTTGCGCTCGGCGAAGGCCGGGTCCATCTGGAGCTGCTCCATCGCGGACTTGACCTCCTTCACCCAGGTGCGCAGCTTGGGGGCCTCGCCGCGGATGGCGGTGGCGGAGGTGCGCAGGAAGTTGGAGACCGAGACGCCGGGGACCTCGACCGGGTACTGCATGGCGAGGAAGACGCCGGCGCGGGCGCGCTCGTCGACGGACATCTCCAGGACGTCTTCGCCGTCGAGGGTCACGGTGCCACCGGTGATGGTGTACTTCGGGTGACCGGCGAGGGAGTACGCCAGGGTGGACTTGCCGGAGCCGTTGGGGCCCATGATGGCGTGCGTCTCACCCTGCTTGACCGTCAGGTCGACACCCTTGAGGATCTCGCGGGTGCCATTCGCCGAGTCACCAGTCTCGACGGAGACGTGCAGGTCGTGGATTTCAAGCGTTGCCATGGGTACCTCAGGACTCCTGGGCGAGGGAGACGAGCACGTCGTCCCCTTCGATCTTGACGGGGTAAACGGGAACGGGGCGCGTCGCGGGCAGACCGGAGGGCTTGCCGGTGCGCAGGTCGAAGGCCGACCCGTGCAGCCAGCACTCGATCATGCAGTCCTCGACCTCACCCTCCGAGAGCGAGACGTTCGCGTGCGAGCAGATGTCGTTGATCGCGAACACCTCCCCCTCGGTGGAGACGATGGACACCGGCGTGCCGTCGAGTTCCACCCGCTTGGGGGTGTTCTCCTCCAGCTCGCTCAGCGCACAGGCCTTGACGTACGTCATCAGACGGCCGCCGCCAGCTCGGCCTCGATCTTGGCGATGAGGCGCTCCTCGATGTCCGCGACACCGATCTGCTGGACGAGCTCGGCGAAGAAGCCGCGGACGACCAGGCGGCGGGCCTCGTCGGCCGGGATGCCGCGGGCCTGGAGGTAGAAGAGCTGCTCGTCGTCGAAGCGGCCGGTCGCGGAGGCGTGGCCGGCGCCGACGATCTCGCCGGTCTCGATCTCGAGGTTCGGCACCGAGTCGACGCGCGCGCCGTCCGTGAGGACGAGGTTGCGGTTCATCTCGTAGGTGTCGGTGCCCTCGGCGGTCTTCTCGATGAGCACGTCGCCGATCCAGACGGCGTGGGCCTCCTGGCCCTGGAGCGCGCCCTTGTAGACCACGTTGGACTTGCAGTGCGGGGCGTCGTGGGTGACCAGGAGGCGGTGCTCCTGGTGCTGGCCCGCGTCCGTGAAGTAGACGCCGAGCATCTCGGCCTCGCCGCCGGGGCCCGCGTAGCTGACGCGCGGGTGCAGGCGGACCAGGTCGCCGCCGAAGGTCACGACGACGGACTTGAAGCTGGCGTCGCGGCCGACGAGGGCGTTGTGCTGCGAGGTGTGGACCGCGGTGTCGTCCCAGTCCTGGACGGACACGAAGGTCACCTTGGCGCCGTCACCGACGAGGATGTCGACGTTGGCGGCGCGCACGCCGTCGCCGGTGTGGTCGATCACGATGATCGCCTCGGCGAAGGGCTTGATGTCGAAGACGGTGTGCCCGAAGGTCGTGCCGCCCTCGCCGTGGAGCGCGACCCGGATGGGCTCGGCGAGCACGGTCTCCTTGGGCACGGTGACGACCGTGGCCTTGGCGAACGAGGAGAAGGCCTGCGCGGCGACGCGGTCGACGGGGGTGCCGGCCTTGCCGATCCGCTCGTCGCCGCGCTCGACGGACTCGACCGTCACGCCCTCGGGGGCGTCGATCTGGGCCTTCATGGTGCCGTTGGCGACCGCGGTGCCGTCGTGCAGACCCTTGAGGCGGGCCAGCGGGGTGAACCGCCACTCCTCCTCGCGGCCGTGCGGAACGGGGAAGTCGGCCACGTCGAAGGACGGGGGCGCGCTCATCCGGGTGGCGACGGTGGACTCGGCGGCCACCGCGATCGCGCCGGCGGTGGTGGAGCCCGCCGGAATGTTCTGAGCCTCAGCCATGGCTGTCGTCTTGCTCTCTTCCATACGTGTGACGAATGTGCTGCGGGACGGGGGCGGCCGCGGTGACGGCCGCCGTCGGGGTTAGCCGACCGAGCCCTCCATCTGCAGCTCGATGAGCCGGTTGAGCTCCAGCGCGTACTCCATCGGCAGCTCCTTCGCGATCGGCTCGACGAAGCCGCGCACGATCATGGCCATGGCCTCGAACTCGGTGAGCCCGCGCTGCATCAGGTAGAAGAGCTGGTCGTCGGAGACCTTGGAGACGGTGGCCTCGTGGCCCATCGTCACGTCGTCCTCGCGGACGTCCACGTAGGGGTAGGTGTCCGAGCGGGAGATGGTGTCGACGAGGAGCGCGTCGCACAGCACGTTGGACTTGGAGCCCGCGGCGCCCTCGCCGATCTCGACCAGACCGCGGTAGGAGGTGCGGCCGCCGCCTCGCGCCACCGACTTGGAGACGATGTTGGAGGAGGTGTTCGGCGCCATGTGGACCATCTTGGAGCCGGCGTCCTGGTGCTGGCCCTCGCCCGCGAAGGCGATGGACAGGGTCTCGCCCTTGGCGTGCTCGCCCATCAGGTAGACGGCCGGGTACTTCATGGTGACCTTGGAACCGATGTTGCCGTCGATCCACTCCATGGTCGCGCCCTCGTACGCCACGGCGCGCTTGGTGACCAGGTTGTAGACGTTGTTCGACCAGTTCTGGATGGTCGTGTAGCGGCAGCGGCCGCCCTTCTTCACGATGATCTCGACGACGGCGCTGTGCAGCGAGTCCGAGGAGTAGATCGGGGCGGTGCAGCCCTCGACGTAGTGGACGTAGGCGTCCTCGTCGACGATGATCAGCGTCCGCTCGAACTGGCCCATGTTCTCCGTGTTGATGCGGAAGTAGGCCTGGAGCGGGATGTCCACGTGGACACCCTTGGGGACGTAGATGAACGAGCCGCCCGACCACACGGCGGTGTTCAGCGACGCGAACTTGTTGTCGCCGACCGGGATGACCGTGCCGAAGTACTCCTGGAAGAGCTCCGGGTGCTCCTTGAGCGCGGTGTCCGTGTCGAGGAAGATGACGCCCTGCTCCTCCAGGTCCTCGCGGATCTGGTGGTAGACGACCTCGGACTCGTACTGGGCCGCGACACCGGCGACGAGGCGCTGCTTCTCCGCCTCCGGGATGCCGAGCTTGTCGTACGTGTTCTTGATGTCCTCGGGCAGCTCCTCCCAGGAAGCGGCCTGCTTCTCGGTGGAGCGCACGAAGTACTTGATGTTGTCGAAGTCGATGCCGGAGAGGTCGGAGCCCCACATCGGCATGGGCTTCTTGCCGAACAGCTTGAGGCCCTTGAGGCGGAGGTTCAGCATCCACTCCGGCTCGGACTTCTTCGCCGAGATGTCGCGGACGACGTCCTCGGACAGACCCCGCTTGGCAGCGGCACCGGCCGCGTCGGAGTCGGCCCAGCCGTACTCGTAGTTGCCCAGACCCTCGAGCTCAGGGTGAGCAGTCTCCGTGGTCATGCGGGGTTCCTCCCGGCCGTACTTGCAGATGCTGATGTGTCGGTCTGTGTGGCGCTTCGCGGGATGAACGTGGTGCACACCCCGTCGCCGTGGGCGATCGTGGCGAGGCGCTGCACATGCGTCCCGAGCAGGCGGGAGAAGACCTCGGTCTCCGCCTCGCAGAGCTGCGGGAACTGCTCGGCGACGTGTGCGACCGGGCAGTGGTGCTGACAGAGCTGTTCACCGCTGTGCGGACCGGGAGCGCTCTTCGCCGTAGCAGCGTACCCGTCCGCGGTCAACGCCTTGGCCAGGGCCTCGGTGCGGGCCGCGGGTGCGGCCGCCTCCACGGCTTCCCGGTAGCTCCGCGCCTGCGTCTCCATCCGCGCCCTCGCGAAGGCGGCGACGGCCGCCTCGCCCTCCTCGCCCCCTCCGACGGACTGCGCGATCCAGCGCAGGGCGTCGGCGGCGAGGGTGTCGTAGGACTGGTCGAAGGCGTCCCGGCCGCAGTCGGTCAGCGCGAAGACCTTGGCGGGCCGGCCCCGGGTGCGCGTGCCGTACACACGCTGCTCACGGGGTGCGACCACGTCGTCGGCGACGAGCGTGTCGAGGTGGCGGCGGACGGCGGCCTGGGTGAGGCCGAGGCGCTGCGCGAGGTCGGCGACGGTGGAGGGGCCGTGGTCCAGGATGGACCTCGCGACCCGGTTGCGGGTTGACCGCTCTCCGGTCGCGAGCTCCCCCTGGGGGGCCTCGCTCATCCGTTCGCCGTTTTTCACAACGCCATTGTTGCGTAATTAAGCGAGCCCCGACAAGCCGTGACGGACGCCACGCCCGGTGGCGTCCATCACTAAGGGTTACCTTATTTATCTACGGAGAGTTAATCGGTAGATGGAATTCCGTTTCCATTCCTGCCGGAAGAAGGCGTGCCCGGCGGCCCGTGTTCGAATCGATTCCGCCTTTCCCACCCGGTCCACCCCGGGGCCGAGGCCCTCTTCCCCGCCTCCGTAGACTCAGTCACCATGAGCAACGACCCCGCCGTGGAAATCCGCGGACTGGTGAAGCGGTACGGCCCCAAAACGGCGGTGGACGGCCTGGACCTCACCGTCCCGCGCGGCTCCGTCACCGCGGTCCTCGGCCCCAACGGCGCGGGCAAGACCACCACGGTGGAGACCTGCGAGGGCTATCACCGCCCCGACGCCGGCACCGTCCGCGTCCTCGGCCTCGACCCGGTCGCCCAGGCCGAGCGGCTGCGCCCGCGCATCGGGGTGATGCTCCAGTCGGGCGGCGTCTACTCCGGCGCCCGCGCCGTGGAGATGCTGCGCCACATGGCGAAGCTGTACGCCGACCCCCTCGACGTCGACACCCTCGTGGAACGCCTCGGCCTCGGCGGCTGCGGCCGTACGAACTACCGCCGGCTCTCCGGCGGCCAGCAGCAGCGGCTCGCCCTGGCCATGGCCGTCGTCGGCCGCCCCGAGCTGGTCTTCCTGGACGAGCCCACCGCCGGCCTCGACCCGCAGGCCCGGCGCGCGACCTGGGACCTCGTACGCGAACTGCGCGCCGACGGCGTCACCGTCGTCCTCACCACCCACCACATGGACGAGGCCGAGCAGCTCTCCGACGAGGTCGCCATCGTGGACGCCGGCAAGGTCATCGCCCACGGCAGCCCCGAGCAGCTGTGCCGCGGCGGCGCCGAGAACACCCTGCGCTTCACCGGCCGCCCCTCCCTCGACCTCGCCTCCCTGCTCAAGGCCCTGCCCGACGGCACCCAGGCCGCCGAGCTCACCCCCGGCGCCTACCGGGTCACCGGCGACGTGGACCCGCAGCTGCTGGCCACCGTCGCCTCCTGGTGCGCCCAGAACGGGGTCATGCCCGACAGCCTCTCCGTGGAGCGGCACACCCTCGAAGACGTCTTCTTGGAACTGACCGGTAAGGAGCTGCGCGCATGAGCGCCGGTACGTTCACCCCCCGGCCGGGGGCCGCGCCGGTGTCCCGGATGATCTGGGCGCAGACCGCGCTGGAGACCCGGATGCTGCTGCGCAACGGCGAGCAGCTGCTGCTCACCGTGATCATCCCGGCGCTGCTGCTGACCCTCTTCTCCGCCGTCGACATCGTCGACACGGGAGAGGGGAAGTCCGTCGACTTCCTGGCTCCGGGCGTCCTCGCGCTCGCCGTGATGTCCACCGCCTTCACCGGCCAGGCCATCGCCACCGGCTTCGACCGCCGCTACGGGGTGCTCAAGCGGCTCGGGGCCTCCCCGCTGCCGCGCTGGGCGCTGATGGCCGCCAAGACCCTGTCGGTGCTGGTCACCGAGGTGCTCCAGGTGGCCCTGCTGACGGTGATCGCCCTCGCGCTGGGCTGGTCCCCGCACGGGAACCCGCTGTCGGTCGCGGTCCTGCTGCTGCTCGGCACGGCCGCCTTCTCCGGGCTCGGCCTGCTGATGGCGGGGACCCTCAAGGCCGAGGCGACCCTGGCCGCGGCCAACCTCGTGTTCCTCCTGCTGCTGGTCGGCGGCGGGGTGATCGTGCCGCTGGAGAAGTTCCCCGAAGCGGTGCGGTCCGTGCTCGGCCTGCTGCCGATCTCGGCGCTCTCCGACGGGCTGCGCGAGGTGCTCCGGGGCGGGGCCGCGCTGCCGTGGGGCGACGCGGCCGTCCTCGGTGTCTGGGCGGTCCTCGGGCTGGGCGCCGCCGCCAGGTGGTTCCGCTGGGAGTGATCCGGCCCGGCGGGCCCGGCCCGCTCCACCGGGAGTGAATCGGCGCCCCGGAACGTTGGCCCCGCGGGAGGATGACCAGCCTCCGCACATCGGAACGCCGGGGGGCACGGCATGGAGCAGCGGGAGGCCGCGCTGCGGCTGGACGGACAGTGGGCGCGGATCCGGTCGGGGGCCGACCCGGCCGGGCCCGCCGAGAGCGAGCGGCTGCTGCGGGAGCTGATCGGGGCGCTGCGCGGGCCCGCGCGGACCGACCCCGAGTGCGCCGCCCGGCTCGGGCTGCGCCTGGGCGACCTCGCGGCACGCCGGTTCGGCGGCGGGGACCGGGCCGGGGCGCTGGCCGCCGTCGAGGAGGGGCTCGGGCACGCGCGCCGGGCCGCGCCGCACGCGCCGGAGTTCGCCCGCTGGTACGCCCGGGGGCTGATCAACCAGGGGGTCTGGCTGGCGTGGCCGCTGAGCGACGGGGCCCGCCTCCCCCGGCACCCGCTGGGCCCGGGCGGCGAGAGCGGCCCGGGCGCGATGGAACGGGCGGCCGGCGAACGCGCCCGTGACGTGACGCGGGCCGCCGTGGAGGTCTGGGCCGGGCTGGACCAGGAGGACCCGGTCAACCGGCGGGGGCTCGCGCAGGCCAAGGTGTTCCTCGCGGACCGGCTCGCGGAGCTGGGCTCCGCGCCGCAGGCGGTCGCCTGGGCGGTGGACGCCGAGGCCGGGTTCCGCCGGCTGCTGCTCGCGGACCCCGGGCCCGAGGCGGCGCAGGAGGCCGAGGAGGCCCTGGACCACATCGGCCGCCAGCTGGAGCTGCGGCTGCGCTTCCTGGACTTCGACGCGCTGGCGGGGCTCCGGGCCGACGGGCTGCTGCCCGAGCGGCTGCTGCCGCAGGCGGTGGTCGCGGCCCTGATCCAGGGCGTGCCCTCGGCGGTGATCGGGGGCCGGCTGGGGCTGGACGCCGACCAGGTCGCCACGATGCTGGAGGTGACCCCGTGGCTGGCGGTGTGGCGGGTCGAGGTGCGGGGCGCCGACGGGCTGTGGAACGTACAGCCGGACCCCTGGCAGGGGTCGGCGCAGGTGCGCGGGCTGACCGCCGAGGAGGTGGGGGCCGACCTGGTGCGGGGGTTCGCCGCCTCGCCGCTGCACCCCGGTGAGGGCGGCCTGTGGCGGGTGCTGGTGTGGTGGCACGAGGAGGGGGATCCGGCCGGGGCCAGGTTCCGCCTGACGCTCGGGCCCGACGCTGCCGCCGGCACCCCCTCGTGAAAGTTTGCACAAGGCGCCGCATACGATAGGCGCCGTGTTGAACCCATTCGCATACATCGCCGACCGCTGGACGCCGTCACCCCGGACCGTCCGGCGGGCCGCGTCCGCCGCGCTCCTGATGAGCGTGGCCATCATCGTCACCGGCGGCGCGGTGCGGCTGACCGGATCCGGTCTCGGCTGCGACACCTGGCCCAAGTGCACCGACGACAGCCTCGTCGTCACCCAGGCCCAGGGCTTCCACGGAGCCATCGAGTTCGGCAACCGGATGCTGACGTACGTGCTGTGCGCGGCCGTCGGCTGGTTCATCCTCGCGGCGCGCGCGGCCACGCCGTGGCGGCACTCGCTGACCCGGCTCGGCTGGACCCAGTTCGCCCTGGTCATGGGCAACGCGGTCCTCGGCGGCATCACCGTGCTGACGGGGCTCAACCCGTACAGCGTCGCCGGGCACTTCCTGCTGGCGACCACCCTGATCGCGGTCACCACCGTCTCCTGGCAGCGCGCCCGCGAGGGCGACGGTGCCCCCCGGCCGCGCGTACCGGGGCCCGTGCGCAAGCTGTCGTGGGCGCTGATCGCCACCACCCTGGTGCTGATCGCGGCGGGCACGGTCGTCACCGGTTCCGGTCCGCACGCCGGCGACAAGAGCGAGATCAAGCGCATGCCGTTCGACTGGGCGGCCACCGCCCACGTGCACGCCGTCGCCGCCTGGCTCGTCTGCGCGCTCGCCGTCGCGATGTGGCTGGTGCTGCGCGTGGTCGACGCCCCCGCCGACACCCGGGCGCGCGCCCGGGACCTGCTCGTCGTGCTGCTCGCCCAGGGTGCGATCGGCTACGTCCAGTTCTTCACGAAGCTGCCCGAGGTGCTGGTCGCCGTGCACATGCTGGGCTCCTGCCTGGTGTGGATCTCGGTGCTGCGCCTGGCCCTGAGCCTGCGCGAGCGCTCCGCCGACCCGGTGGAGGCCCCCGCGCGGGACGAGGAGCAGCTCTCGGCGGTCTGAGGCACCGCCCCCCGGCCGGCGGTGCCCTGCGCCCTCAGCCGCGCTCGTCGAGCCGGTAGACGCGCCGGGCGTTGCCGGCCGCGAGCAGTCCCGCGACGCGCTGCGCGTCCTGCCAGGACCAGGCGCCCTCGGCGACCCAGCCCCCCAGGACCCGGCCCAGCGCCTCGCGGAACACCAGGGCGCCGACCGCGTGCAGCTCGGGCAGGTCCCGCCCGCCGCTGGAGTAGAGCAGCTTGCCGAAGGGCGCGGCCTCCAGCAGCTCCGCCAGTACGGCGGCGGCCCGCGCCCCCGTGCGTGCGAGGGCCGGGCCGAGGTCGGCGTGGACGTGCGGGTGCTCCGCCGCCAGGCGGGCCGTCTGCCGGTGGTACGGGTACGCGCCGCCCAGCACCAGCCGTGCGCCCAGGCCCGCCGTGGCCCGTAGGAAGCCGCCCAGCGGCTCCGGGTCGGCCCCGCCCGTGTTCAGCTGGAGCGGCAGCCCGGAGGCCAGCGCGCTCCACACGAGGTGCCGCAGCAGCACGGGGTCCCGCAGCTCCCCTCCCCTGGTGCGCCCGGCCAGCCAGCGTCCGGCCGCGGCCCGGACCTCGCCGGGCCCGGGCGGTGCCGGAGCCCCGGCCAGGGCGGCCGCACACCCCGTACGGGCCCCGCAGGCGAAGCCGACGGCTCCGGCCGCGGCGTGGTGGACGGCCCCGGCGAGGTTGGCGAGGAAGGCGGCGACGGTCCCGGAGGTGTCGGCGGCCTGCTCGGCCAGTAACTCCAGCCGGGCCACCTCGAAGGCCTCCGCGTCCCCGGCGAGGGCCAGCTCCTTGGGCCCGGTGAGGTCCCCGGGGGCTCCCGTGTCGACGAGGTACGCGCCCGTCCCCGAGCCCCGCAGCAGCCGTCTGGTGCTCTCGGCGGTGCCGAGCTCGCGCCGCCGGGCCAGGTACCGGGCGGGCGGGCAGTGCGGCTCCAGGCCGAGCAGGGGCGGGCACCAGCGGCGCACGGCGAAGCCCGTCTGGGTGTCGAAGAAGGTGGTGCCCGGGGCGGGCGGGCCGGCCGAGCGGATCAGCTGGGCCTCGAAGGTGGCGATGCCCAGCTCCGTGCGGAGCACCCCACGGCAGTGCTGGTCCACCAGCGGCGGCGTTTCGATCATCCGGTCATCCCGTTGCGGACGTGGGGAAGCGGCTTCCACACGTCCTAACGGGTGAGCGGGGTGTGAAGTATTGCCCGCTCTGTTGACCGAGCCGCTGTTCGAGGATTCAGGCGGCCGGGTTGGCGGGGCCGCCGATCTGGATCCCGGCCATCCGGGTCCACTCGTACGGGCCGGTCTTCACCCGGGCGGCGAACTCCCCGTCGAACTCCTCGTGGAGGGTCAGCCCGGCCTGTTCGGCGGCGAGCTGGGCCACGGCGTACGTCGGGGCGACGAGGTCGCCCCAGCCGCCGTCGGTGCCCACGAGGACGATCCGGGTGCCCGCCTGGCCGATGTGCGCGAGCTGGCCCTCGGCGCCGCCGTGCTGCTTGGCGAACGCGCCGATCTGCCGGGCCAGCTTCGCGGCCGTGCGGCTGTGCTTCTTGTCCGCGGGCGCTGCGGCCCCGGAGGTGTCTGCGGTGTCTGCGGTCTCTGCCATGGACGGCATGCTACCGGCGAGTAATCAGCGGAGGAAGGGATCCACGGCCACGGCGACGAAGAGCAGCGAGACGTAGGTGATCGACCAGTGGAACAGCCGCATCTCCTTGAGCTTCGCGCCCGTCACCCCGGCCTTGGCCCGGGCGCTCAGCGCGTGCGCCTCCCACAGCCACCAGCCGCCGGCCAGCAGCGCGACCGAGGTGTAGAACCAGCCCGTGTACCCCAGCGGGGTCAGCAGCAGCGAGACCGCCACCATCACCCAGCTGTAGAGGACGATCTGGCGCGCCACGGCCTTGTTGCCCGCCACCACCGGCAGCATCGGCACGCCGACCCGCGCGTAGTCGTCCTTGACCTTCATGGACAGCGGCCAGTAGTGCGGCGGCGTCCAGAAGAAGATGACCAGGAAGAGGATGACGGCGGCCCAGGAGACCTCGTTCTTCACCGCCGACCAGCCGATGAGCACCGGCATGCAGCCGGCGATCCCGCCCCAGACGATGTTCTGCGCGGTGCGCCGCTTCAGCAGCATCGTGTAGACGACCACGTAGAAGAGGAGCGCGCCGAGCGCGAGGGCGGCCGACAGCCAGTTGATCAGAAGCCCGAAGAACAGCGTCGAGACGACGCCGAGCGAGATGCCGAACACCAGGCACTCGGTCGGGCTCACCATGCCGGTCACCAGCGGGCGCTGGGACGTGCGGTCCATCAGCGCGTCGATGTCGCGGTCGATGTACATGTTCAGCGCGTTCGCGCCGCCCGCGGACAGGTAACCGCCGAAGCAGGTGGCGAGCACCAGCCACAGCGACGGCACGCCCTGCTCCGCGAGGAACATCACCGGCACTGTGGTGATCAGCAGAAGTTCGATGATCCGCGGCTTGGTCAAAGCCACGAAAGCCATGACCCGGGCCCCGAACGGCCGGTGACCGGGGCTCGTCCCGAGCACCCCCGCTGGACGGGATTCGACGGCCGTCACGCACACCCCTGAGAGAGAATCCAGCAAGCTTCCGAAGCGATGCCTCCAGTAAATGAAGGCTCGGTAAAGGCTTGCGCGTACCACGCCACTGTAGACGTAGCTCTTACCTCGCCCTGCGCGGGGGTCGCCTCGTGTTGAGCCGATCGGACCGATGACAAGATCACCAACGGCGGATCCCAGGTGAACGGCGGACGCCGGGACGGCGACGCACTGCGTGCACTCGAATAGCCGCACGCCTTGGCGGGGGTAGGCTCGGAATCGCGCCGGTGTCACCGTTCGTCACCGGCAAAACAACATGTGGAGAGGAGCCCTGACCAACGGTGAGCACCAAGCCGACCACCCCAGAGCTCGAGTGGACCGAACTGGACCAGCGGGCCGTCGACACCGCCCGCATCCTGGCCGCCGACGCGGTCCAGAAGGTCGGGAACGGACACCCCGGTACGGCGATGAGCCTGGCCCCCGCCGCGTACACGCTTTTCCAGAAGGTCATGCGGCACGACCCCTCGGACCCGCAGTGGGTCGGGCGTGACCGTTTCGTGCTCTCCGCGGGGCACTCGTCCCTGACTCTTTACACCCAGCTCTACCTGGGCGGTTTCGGCCTGGAGCTGGACGACCTCAAGGCCTTCCGCACCTGGGGCTCCAAGACCCCCGGCCACCCGGAGTACGGTCACACGGCCGCCGTGGAGACCACCACCGGCCCGCTGGGCCAGGGCATCGCCAACGCGGTGGGCATGGCCATGGCCGCCCGCTACGAGCGCGGCCTGTTCGACCCGGAGGCCGCCGAGGGCGCGTCCCCGTTCGACCACATGGTCTACGCGATCGCGGGCGACGGCTGCCTCCAGGAGGGCATCTCCCACGAGGCGTCCGCGCTGGCCGGCCACCAGAAGCTCGGCAACCTGGTGCTGCTGTGGGACGACAACCACATCTCCATCGAGGGTGACACGGAGACGGCCGTCTCCGAGGACACCCTGAAGCGCTACGAGGCGTACGGCTGGCACGTCCAGCGCGTCGAGCAGCAGGAGAACGGCGACCTCGACCCGAAGGCCCTGTTCGCCGCCCTCCAGGCCGCCAAGGCCGAGACCGGCCGCCCGTCCTTCATCGCGGCCCGCTCGATCATCGCCTGGCCCGCCCCGCACGCCCAGGGCACCGAGGCCTCCCACGGCTCGGCCCTCGGCAACGACGAGGTCGCCGCGACCAAGCGCGTGCTCGGCTTCGACCCGGAGCAGACCTTCGAGGTCTCCGACGCGGTCCTCGGCCACACCCGCGGCCTGGTCGACCGGGGCCGTGACGCCCGCGCCGCCTGGGAGAAGGAGTTCTCCGCCTGGCGCACCGCCAACCCCGAGCGCGCCGCCGCCTTCGACCGCATCGAGGCCAACGAGCTGCCCGAGGGCTGGGAGGACAAGCTCCCCGTCTTCGAGACCGGCAAGGGCGTCGCCACCCGCGCCGCCTCCGGCAAGGTCCTCGAAGCCCTCGGCGCGGTCATCCCGGAGCTGTGGGGCGGCTCGGCCGACCTGGCCGGCTCCAACAACACGACCATCGACAAGAACTCCTCGTTCCTGCCGGTGGGCAACCCGCTGCCGGAGGCCGACCCGTACGGCCGCACCATCCACTACGGCATCCGCGAGCACGCGATGGCCGCCGTGATGAACGGCATCACCCTGCACGGCCACACCCGCATCTACGGCGGCACCTTCCTGGTGTTCTCCGACTACATGCGCAACGCCGTCCGCCTGTCCGCGCTGATGCACCTGCCGGTGACGTACGTGTGGACGCACGACTCCATCGGCCTCGGCGAGGACGGCCCGACCCACCAGCCGGTCGAGCACGTCGCCTCGCTGCGCGCCATCCCGGGTCTGAACGTCGTCCGTCCGGCGGACGCCAACGAGACCGCCGTCGCCTGGCGCGAGATCCTCAAGCGCCACACCAAGGTGTACGGCAAGGGCGCCCCGCACGGCCTGGCCCTCACCCGCCAGGGCGTTCCCACGTACGAGCGCAACGAGGACGCGGCCAAGGGCGGCTACGTGCTGTTCGAGGCCGAAGGAGGCGACGCCCAGGTCGTCCTCATCGGCACCGGCTCCGAGGTCCAGCTCGCCGTCGCCGCGCGCGAGGCGCTGCAGGCCGAGGGCGTCCCGGCGCGCGTGGTCTCGATGCCCTCCGTCGAGTGGTTCGAGGAGCAGACCCAGGAGTACAAGGACAGCGTCCTGCCGCCGTCGGTGAAGGCGCGAGTCGCGGTCGAGGCCGGCATCGGCCTGACCTGGCACCGTTACGTCGGGGACGCGGGCCGGATCGTCTCGCTGGAGCACTTCGGTGCCTCGGCCGACGGCGCCGTCCTGTTCCGCGAGTTCGGCCTCACCGCCGAAGCCGTGACCGCAGCCGCCAAGGCCTCCATCGCCGCCGCGCGCTGAAGACCGGTACCCGAACCAGTAGGAGATGTAATTCCCATGGCAGACGCACTCAAGCGCCTCTCCGACGAGGGCGTGGCGATCTGGCTGGACGATCTGTCCCGCAAGCGCATCACGTCCGGCAACCTCGCCGAGCTCATCGACCAGCAGCACGTGGTCGGTGTGACCACCAACCCGTCGATCTTCCAGAAGGCGATCAGCAGCGGTGACGGCTACGAGCAGCAGCTCGCCGACCTCGCCGCCCGCAAGGTCACCGTCGACGAGGCCATCCGCATGATCACGACGGCGGATGTCAGGGACGCCGCCGACATCCTGCGCCCGGTCTTCGACTCGACCGACGGCCAGGACGGCCGCGTGTCCATCGAGGTCGACCCGCGCCTCGCGCACGACACGGTGGCGACCATCGCCGAGGCCAAGCAGCTCGCCTGGCTGGTGGACCGCCCGAACACGCTCATCAAGATCCCGGCGACCGAGGCCGGCCTGCCGGCGATCACCGAGGTCATCGGCCGGGGCATCAGCGTCAACGTCACGCTGATCTTCTCGCTGGAGCGCTACCGCGCGGTCATGGACGCGTACCTGGCGGGCCTGGAGAAGGCGAAGGCCGCCGGCCTGGACCTCTCCAAGATCCACTCGGTCGCCTCCTTCTTCGTGTCCCGCGTGGACAGCGAGATCGACAAGCGCCTCGACGGCATCGGCACCGACGAGGCCAAGGCCCTGAAGGGCAAGGCGGCCCTCGCCAACGCCCGTCTGGCCTACGAGGCCTACGAAGAGGTGTTCGGCAGCGAGCGCTGGGCGGCCCTGGACAAGGCGCAGGCCAACAAGCAGCGCCCGCTGTGGGCCTCGACCGGCGTCAAGGACCCGGCGTACAAGGACACCCTGTACGTGGTGGACCTCGTCGCGCCCGGCACCGTCAACACCATGCCCGAGGCCACCCTGGAGGCCACCGCCGACCACGGCGTGGTCTCCGGCGACACCATCCGCGGCACGTACGAGCAGTCGCGCGCCGAGCTGGACGCGGTCGCGAAGCTGGGCATCTCGTACGACGATGTGGTGCAGCTGCTCGAAGACGAAGGCGTCGAGAAGTTCGAGGCGTCCTGGAACGACCTGCTGAAGTCGACCGAGGCGGAGCTGACGCGCCTCGCCCCCGCGGAGGACTGAGTATTTTGTCAGTAAACGGAGCGAACCCGCTTCGTGACGCACAGGACCGGCGGCTCCCGCGCATCGCGGGGCCGTCCGGCCTGGTCATTTTCGGCGTTACGGGTGACCTGTCGCGCAAGAAGCTCATGCCCGCCGTCTACGACCTCGCCAACCGCGGCCTGCTGCCCCCGGGCTTCTCGCTGATCGGCTTCGCCCGCCGCGAGTGGCAGGACGAGGACTTCGCCCAGGAGGTGTACGAGGCCGTCAAGGAGCACTCGCGCACCCCCTTCCGCGAGGAGGTCTGGCAGCAGCTGGTGCAGGGCTGCCGGTTCGTGCAGGGCGAGTTCGACGACGACGCGGCCTTCGAGACGCTCAAGTCGACCATAGAAGAACTCGACAAGGCCCAGGGCACGGGCGGCAACTTCGCCTTCTACCTGTCGGTCCCGCCGAAGTTCTTCCCCAAGGTGGTCCAGCAGCTCAAGAACCACGGGCTGGCGCAGAAGGAGGGCTCCTGGCGGCGTGCCGTCATCGAGAAGCCCTTCGGCCACGACCTGAAGAGCGCCGAGGAACTCAACAAGGTCGTCCACGAGGTCTTCCCGCGCGACGAGGTCTTCCGGATCGACCACTACCTCGGCAAGGAGACCGTCCAGAACATCCTGGCGCTCCGCTTCGCCAACACGATGTTCGAGCCGATCTGGAACCGGTCGTACGTCGACCACGTGCAGATCACCATGGCCGAGGACATCGGCATCGGCGGCCGGGCCGGCTACTACGACGGCATCGGCGCGGCCCGCGACGTCATCCAGAACCACCTGCTGCAGCTGCTCGCGCTGACCGCGATGGAGGAGCCGGGCTCCTTCCACCCCAAGGCGCTGGTGGCGGAGAAGCTCAAGGTCCTCACGGCCGTCGAGCTCCCCGAGGACCTGGGCAAGCACACCGTGCGCGGCCAGTACTCGGCGGCCTGGCAGGGCGGCGAGAAGGTCGTCGGGTACCTCGAAGAGGACGGCATCGACCCCAAGTCGAAGACCGACACCTACGCGGCCATCCGCCTGGAGATCAACAACCGCCGCTGGGCGGGCGTCCCGTTCTACCTGCGCACGGGCAAGCGCCTGGGCCGCCGGGTGACCGAGATCGCGGTGGTCTTCAAGCGGGCCCCGTACCTGCCCTTCGAGTCGGGTGCGACCGAGGAGCTGGGGCAGAACGCCCTGGTCATCCGGGTCCAGCCGGACGAGGGCGTGACGGTCCGCTTCGGCTCGAAGGTACCGGGCACCTCCATGGAGGTCCGGGACGTCACGATGGACTTCGCCTACGGCGAGTCCTTCACGGAGTCCAGCCCCGAGGCCTACGAGCGGCTCATCCTCGACGTCCTCCTCGGCGACGCGAACCTCTTCCCGCGTCACCAGGAAGTCGAGCTGTCCTGGAACATCCTCGACCCGATCGAGGAGTACTGGGACAAGCACGGCAAGCCCGCGCAGTACGCGGCGGGCACGTGGGGGCCGGTCGAGGCGGACGAGATGCTCGCACGAGACGGACGGAGCTGGCGCCGGCCATGAAGATCGACCTCACGGAGACCACCTCCAGCAAGATCAACGCCGCGTTGGTGCAGGCGCGCCGGGACATCGGCACGCCGGCCATCGGCATGGTCCTCACGCTGGTGATCGTGACCGACGAGGAGAACGCGTACGACGCGCTCAAGTCGGCGAACGACGCGTCCCACGAACACCCCTCGCGGATCGTCGTCGTGGTCAAGCGGGTCAGCCGCTCCCCGCGCAGCCGCCGCGACGCCCGCCTCGACGCGGAGATCCGCGTCGGAGCGGACTCCGGCACCGGGGAGACGGTCGTGCTCCGCCTGCACGGCGAACTGGTCAACCACGCCCAGTCGGTCGTGCTCCCGCTGCTCCTGCCGGACGCCCCCGTGGTCGTCTGGTGGCCGGAGGGCGCTCCGGCGGACCTGGCGGGCGACCCGCTGGGCGCGCTGGGGCAGCGCCGGATCACGGACACGTACTCCTCGGAGGACCCCCTCGGGGCCCTCGGCCTGCGGGCGGAGGCGTACGCGCCGGGTGACACCGACCTGTCGTGGACCCGGATCACCCCGTGGCGCTCCATGCTGGCCGCCGCGCTCGACCAGCAGACGGTCTCGGTGGTCTCCGCGACCGTCGAGGGCGAGGACGAGAACCCGAGCTGCGAACTGCTGGCCATGTGGCTGGCGGACCGCCTCGGGGTCCCGGTCAAGCGGACCCTGTCGGACGGTCCGGGGCTGACGGCCGTACGCCTGGAGAGCAAGGACGGCGTGATCGTCCTGGACCGCGCGGACGGCGCGCTGGCGACGCTGTGCATGCCGGGGCAGCCGGACCGCGCGGTGGCGCTCAAGCGCCGCGACACGGCGGAGCTGCTGGCGGAGGAACTCCGCCGGCTGGACCCGGACAACACGTACGAGGCGTCGCTGAAGTTCGGCGTGGGCCGCCTGGCGGCCACGGCCGGTGCCGGTGGCGGTGCGGCCAAGGCCGGTGACGGTCCGAAGGCCGGTGCCGAGGCGGGCGCCGCCGGTGCCGAGGCGGGTGCCGAGGCCGGTGCCGACTCCGACGGCAAGGGTTCGCCGGCGAAGCCGGCGGCCAAGCCGGCCAAGCGGGCGGCGGCCAAGTAGCAGGACGGGGGCCGCTGCGCGGAGCGGTCCCCTACCCGCCCTTCCACCGTTCCCTGGGGGCTCCGCCCCCAGACCCCCGCGCCTCAAACGCCGGCGGGGCTATGAATGGAGCCCGTACGGGGTCCGGGGCGGAGC